>JAGVGM010000236.1 GCA_020057065.1 Thermodesulfovibrionia bacterium | reverse complement strand
CATTAAACCATTTCACTGTTCCTTGAGTCATTTCTTTTACCTCCTTCTTCTTAAAATAAATCTCAGAAGGCCACAACAAAAAAAGCCACAAAGTCAAAAGTCTTTGTGGCCTCTGTAAACGCAAAAACTTCTAAAATTCTGTTTTTACTATAGCATTATTTCCAATAGTTCGTCAAGCACTATTGCAATATGGATAATTGGCACTATTTTTCTTTGCTCATTTAAACTGCTTTAATAGCTATTCTCAGCTCATGCAATATGTCCTGAATTAAAGCCATACTGAACCTTTTTGTGAATCGCATATGATCAACGAATTTTGGATCTTTTACTATATTGATTAAATCAGACTTATGAATAACATTATGAGGCGGCATGTTACATAGTTTCGCATATTTTTCTCTGATATCAAAAACTCTGCGGAAAATGGTCCTTTTATCATCTCGAAGACTGCTATATCCGTTTATTTTTCTGTATTTATCTTCCGGATTTCTGGTGTAATCTTTGTTCTGGATCTGTAAGTTCTTCAGGAGAAAAGGCTCAAACAGTTTCTTTGCGTACAGTTTTGCTAAAATGACATCTTTTAATGCAAGCAGATGTATAACATCATTGAGTGCATAATCAAGGGCCTGTTCAGATAACGGCCTGTTTGTCCAATCATGTTTCTGAAATTTCTTTTTCTTTTCCAGAAATATTCCAAGTTCAAATGCAACTACTGAATGAAGATCCTTCTTATCATAATCAAGGAGCTCAACAGCCGGCCTTAAATCCAGTATCGATTTTATTTCTATATTGGAAGTGTTTTTAAGTAAAGATAAGTCGCTCCCTGCATCATACATTACTTTCAGGATGCCTGTATTTTCAAAGAGCAGTTTAAGGGAATCGTGATCTATTCTTAAGGGATCAATGATTATATTGTTCACTCCATCGAAGATTTGCGTCAAGCATAATTTTTCTCCGTAAGCATGTAAATTAGATTCCGCTTCTATATCTAAGGCGATTATATGGAGCCCTTTATCTTCATACCTCCTCAGGTATGATTGAAGTTCAGACTTGCTTGCAATATTGATGTAATTCATAAATGTCTCTTCTATAGTACCACAGAACGGGAGTGCGTAAGCGCGGAAGATCGTAAGTGAAAAAGTAAAAAACTGTTCAAACCACCTTTACTGTCCGCGGCTGCGACTTTTGCATAGCTCCCTTCTACTTCTTCTCCAACGCTCCATCAGCAATTCCGCATGAATCAAAATTTTCAAGAAAAATCGGGAATGGCTCATCAGTGCAAAGACTATACAGCTTTTTCACAAAATCCATTACATATGCTGCGGAGCGATGGTCCATGTGAGCGTCTTTGTCGGCAAAGATCATGAAATTAATAAAACTTGTCGGGTCTTTCTTTAACTGAAGTGATTTGTAGAGCAGAGTTCCGGGCTCTTTTTCCCTTACGTTAGAGATAAGTTCATTTATTGCCGTCTTCGCCTCATCAAGCCTGTCTTCCTTTACCTTAAAAGGAATCATAACATATTCTTTCATCAGCATCCTCGCTTTATGTTGTATTTTATGATTTGTACATAAAACATATTTTAGTACAAAAGAGCGGATACTTGGAAGAGCGTGGAAGTACCAGAGTTCAAAAGTTCAAAAGAGCAGAAGTCCGGAACATTTGTTGTTCTTTCTTGGCGTTTGAGCTTTTGTACTTCTGCGCTTTTTAAGTCATACTTGACACAACTTTCCCAAACTGTTACGCTTAGTCATAAGAAATAACTGCAGTACACGGATGAGAACTACGTCATTGTAATCCCTCGAATACACCTTGGCTTTTTCCCCCCGAACGCAGAACAAAAGAAAGAAGGAGTTTTATGGAATTTAATGAATTTGATTTACACCCCAATGTTGCGGCCGGGGTAAAGGCCGCGGGTTATGTAACGCCGACGCCGATTCAGGCGCAGGCTATCCCGCCGGTTCTCATGGGACACGACGTAATGGGATTGGCACAGACAGGAACAGGCAAGACAGCGGCCTTTGTGCTGCCGATCCTGCATCGTCTTATGCAGGGACCGCGCGGCCGGGTTCGCGCCCTCATCATCGCGCCGACGCGCGAACTGGCAGAGCAGACCCACGAGGCGTTCGGAAGTCTGGGACAGCAGACCCGTCTCAGGAGCGCAACCGTTTACGGAGGCGTGGGCATGAACCAGCAGATACAGAAAATAAAAAACGGTGTCGAGATTATTGTGGCCTGTCCGGGTCGTTTGCTCGATCACATCAATCAGCGTACTATCAACTTGTCTCACATGGAGGTGCTTGTGCTTGACGAGGCAGACCGTATGTTTGACATGGGCTTCCTGCCTGATATCAGAAAGATAATCAAGTATGTTCCGGCAAAGCGGCAAACTTTGTTGTTCTCGGCAACCATGCCCGATGATATCCGTAGGCTAACCCACGAGATACTGCATGCTCCGGTTACGGTGCAGGTTGATCACACTGCACCACTGAATACTGTTACACACGCACTCTATCCTGTTGATCAGCACCTCAAAACCGCTCTCCTCCTCGAACTGCTGCGCCATACCGACACTGACTCTGTACTGATCTTTACTCGCACCAAGCACCGCGCCAAGCGCGTGGGGCAACTGCTGGAAAACGCCGGCTATCGTGCAGCTTCATTGCAGGGAAATCTCTCGCAGAACAGACGGCAGGCAGCGCTTGACGGATTCCGCGATGGCTCGTATCAGATCCTTGTCGCAACAGATATCGCGGCGCGCGGTATAGATGTTTCAGGCATATCCCACGTCATTAACTACGACATGCCGGATACCGCCGACGCATATACGCATCGTATAGGCCGCACCGGCCGTGCCGCAAAGACCGGCGATGCCTTTACGTTCATTACCCGTGAAGACGGCGAAATGGTTTGCTCCATCGAACGTATCCTTGGTGAAAAAGTAGAGCGCCGCACGCTTGAAGGCTTTGATTACAAAAAAACAACACCTGTGCGTGATACCGAATTTGCCCGCTCGCCGCGTGAGCCGCAGCGCCGAAGGGTGTATGCCGCTGTTGCTCCAAAACGGAAGGAGCATAAGACAGAAAGGACAGAAGCGCGGAAGTTCACAAGTACAAAAGTCCCAAAGGCATCAAAGAGAAGTTTCTCACGTTACTCTTTTGCGTCAACAGAAAACACTAACCGGGCGCGCAATTCTGTCTAACAGTTTTGCCCTTTTCACTGATGTGAGCGTGAACTCCTATTGGGCCGTTCCCGCTTCATTTATAGAAGTCTCATCTCACAGCATTGAAATATCCGCTGTCCTCGAACGGTTGGTAGTGCGGAGATTTGAAGACAGGAAAGTTAGAAAGGCATTTGTTTTATAAAGTATTATCGTTGGCGCCTGCCAAAGCTTCTCTGTTTTGAATTAGCAGTTTAGGCCCATCCTTAAAAAGAATTTCCATTTTGCTAATTTTAATTATAGATAAGACTATTCCGATCCCAAATTGAGAATGGTCTATTACCTCATCTTTTTCAAAATTGCCATTTATACTATATTTTCTGGCATTTGAAAAATCACCGCCTGTTAGTCGTGATATATGTTCATTGTAATTAATCTCTTGTGCTTTTGCTTTTCGGGAAGGGCTTTTTGATTTGGTCCGGCTTTTTTCAGATGGGTTGGTACGGTAATTATGTTCTCCACTGCAGGTATTACATTTAACTCTCTTAGGTAAATTATCTACCATGGCAATAATTGTGTGACCCAGCTCCAATTCGCATTTTGTGCACCATGACTCAATATATTCACCAGTTGTGTAATTGCTATTCATATTTTTACCTTTCTCCGTACCTTATCCTCTATTTATCCGTTAATGCGGGCGTATCGCCGGAGAATTCCAATGCGATATTCATCGAGTCTTGTACTTCAGGTTCCAGAGAAGCAACTTTAACGTTGTTTTGGCGTTTCAATCTTTTCTCTTCCTGTTTTTTGTGTCGCATCAGCTCTTTTTTCCGCTTATTGCTGCTATACATGCCGGAACGCATTGCCATAGTTGCCTCCTCGATTGATTAAACGTTTAAAAATGTTTATTACAGTTAGAATTAAACAGCCAAATTACTAAAGAGAGGTCAAAGATTCAGTGGCCTGTTGAAAAAGCAGGCCCTGGCTGAAGGGGCCTGCTTTTCGGATTTACTGTTTTACGATATTTACTGCCTTCAGTCCCTTATCGCCTTTAACGACTTCAAAGCTTACAGCATCGCCTTCAGACAGGTTTCTGAAACCATCGCCCTGAATTTCAGAATAGTGCGCAAATACATCGGCGCCACCATCATCCTGGGTTATGAAACCAAATCCTTTGGACTCATTAAACCATTTTACGGTCCCTTTTGCCATTGCTGACTTACCTCCTTGCTTAATAATGTTAATTCCGACGGAATTAAACCATTACAAAAAAAGGCCACAAAGCTTTAAGTCTTTGTGGCCTTGCTTGTGTCAAAAACTCATAAAACTTCACATCAATGATGACATCTTTCATTATGAAAAGTCAAATTATTTTTATGCTATTGCACTTCCGCGCTTTTGCACTATTGCACTTCCGTACTTTTTTAAGTACACTGAATTGAGGTTGAATAAAATGGATTACTTTATTTCTGCGGTTACCGATCAGGAGATCAAAAAAGAAAAACAGAAGGCCCGGGAACTTCGTAATACGCAGTGGTGGAAGCGGAAATGTGATGAAGGAGAGTGTTATTATTGCGGGGGAAAAATGTCGCACAATGAGCTGACAATGGACCATATTGTGCCCATTGTAAGGGGAGGAAAATCCGTAAAGAACAATGTGGTTCCAGCCTGTAAGGATTGCAATAACAAAAAGAAGCATTTACTTCCGGTTGAATGGGATGAATATCTGAAACGTTTAAAGTAGAATAAAACCACTGCATACCGCGAAGATTCTTTAGAAAGTAAGATTATTCCAAAGTATTCCCCTCTATCAAGAGGGGTCAGGGGTGTGTTTCCCTTCTATCTTCCATTTGCACAATCAGGCAAATAACGAATTTTCTTGACAGAATAAGGAGATATCTTGTATAAATAAGCTATCCAATTGAGAAGAAGCTGAAGCTCTTTAGCTACCCATTTCTTTAAAACATGATGCAAAATCAGGGAAGGGGTTTTTACCTTATGGCAAGCATTTTGCACAGACAGACAGACAGACAGACAGATTTAAGTCTTATTCAGAAATATTTTTATTTTAAAAAGGGCGTGTCATGCGACACGCCCTTTTTTTTGTAACTCCCCCGGCCCCTCTTAAACTAAGAGGGGAGTCAAGCTTCCTCCCCTTAGGTTAAGGGGAGGTTAGGAGGGGTTATTAGAAGAATAGGGATGATAAGAACAGCAATTATAACTTCACATACACAAAGGAGGAATGAATATGTATAGAACAAGGCTAATCACAATCATTTTATTAACAGCGGTGGTTGTTTTATTTTCTGTTGTGGCGTCCTACGCTGTTAATGTACCTCAGCTTATCAACTACAACGGGACGCTGACGGACAAGAACGGGGCGCCGGTGACGGGGAATTTTGACATGGTGTTCAGGATTTATGATGCTCCGTCGGGCGGGAATGTGCTGTGGTCGGAGACATGGAATTCTTCAACGTCAAAGGTTACGGTGGTAAACGGCACGTATAACGTGATGCTTGGGTTTCATAATAAGAATAACAACACCAATCCTCTGACTGCTGATTTTTTTGCTCAATACCCTACGGCATATCTCGGCATCAAAGTCGGGACAGATTCGGAGATGATGCCAAGACAGCAGATAACGAGCGTTGGTTATGCATTCTCAGCCGGAAACGGAGTTCCTAAAGGTGGAATCATCATGTGGAGCGGGGCTGTGAATCAGATTCCTGCGGGATGGGCATTGTGTGATGGAACGAATGGTACGCCTGATTTGAGGGACAGGTTTGTTGTGGGTGCGGGGAATTCATATGCCGTTGCGGCAACAGGAGGGGAGGCGACTCATACTCTGACAGTTAATGAAATGCCTTCTCATAATCATGGTGGAACCACTGGGGATTATCCTATGGTAAGACTGGGGCAAAAAGCAAGTAGCGGAAATGATGAACCAGTTGCAAGTCAAAGCAACAATCATAATCACTCAATTCCGTTACAAGGAGGCGGAGCAGCTCATGAAAATCGTCCTCCTTATTACGCGCTGGCGTTTATTATGAAGTTGTAGGTAACTCCCCCGGCCCCTCTTAACCTAAGAGGGGAGATAACTTCCTCCACTTAGTTTAAGGGGAGGTAAGGAGGGGTTACTGAACAAAAATCAGGACAAGACGGAATGACGAAAAAAAAGGAATTTATTCAGATGAAGATGGGAGATAAAGCTTGAGCCAGTCAACACGTTTAAAATCGGAATCGTTTGATGCGATATTGGCAAGGCCCATATCTTCCATTATTTTGAGAGTGAGAGAGTCATTGGATAAAAAGCCGTATTTTGTTTTATTAAGCTGGCTGGCGTCGATAACCTTTTGCGTTATCTGGACTATTTCAATATTAAGCCCTGCAATTTTATTCGGCACGGTTAAATGTTTGGTTAATTGTTTCACAACGTCCGGGTGTTGTTTAAGATACTTCGGGAGGTTTTTGATCTCTACATCAAGAACGGATGATGCTTCTACCATCATGAGACGGTGGGATGCTTCCATTATGATTCCGGCTGAGGTGAATCCATGAATTTGAGAGGTCTCAACCCTGTAAAGAAAATCGGTGCAGGATTTATTGAATTCAGAGCCTTTGGAGAAGTGATATACAAAAATATTTGCGTCAATGAATACTTTGGCGCCGGACTCTATTTCGAGAAGAAACAATTGTTAAGCCTCTTCCGGGAGAAACTCAGGTTCAAGGGCAATGTCATCAACACTCTGTTTGTTTCTTGCCGGAACGCTGCCGCTCGTTGCAAAGGCAATGCTCTCAGTTTCTTCAAAAGTAAGATGTACTTTAGTGTGCTCTTTTATTTCAACTGTGGAGATCGGCTTAAAAACACCATCTTCAAAAACTGCATCAATTACTTTAGGCATAATTGGATTACCTCCCTGGTAAATCAAATTTACCATACGGACAATCGTACTGTCAAAACCCCCCTCTTTGGTAAAGAGGGGGCAGGGGGAGTTAATTTAAATGTTATTTCCGCATTCTGCATGGTGATGTTATTCGTGCTGGCATTTATTCCCTTCTCCTACGCCGACACCCCTGATACCAACATCATCAACATCTACGACGCCAACGGGAATCTTGTGACCGGTGACGGGAGGTATTACGAATACAACGAGGCGAACCAGCTTGTTAAGGTAAGGCAAGGGGATCAGGCGGGGCCTGTTATTGCGGAATATTTTTATGACTTCTCAGGCCAGCGTGTGAAGAAGATTGAAAACGGTGTTGTCACTTATTATGTCGGGAAGCATTTTGAAAAGCAGGTCGGCGGGGCGAATGAAGGGAACACGAGTTACTATTTCGGCGATGACAGCGAGAGGGTTGCGAAGAAAGACCCGGCGGGGAATATTTTCTACTACCACCTTGACCATCTTGACGGAATCAATGCGGTGACTGACTCAGCAGGTACGGTTGTCGCAAAGACCGATTATCTTCCCTTTGGCGATGTAAGGGCAGGAAGCAGCGGCAGTGAGAAATACTCCTACACCGGCAAGGAAAAGGACAAGACAGACCTCTATTATTTTGAAGCCCGTTACAACAGTCCTGAATTCAGGCACTTCACGCAGGCGGACATAGCCGAACCTAACTACGACGACCCGCAGGATTTGAACAGGTATTCGTATGTCGGGAATAATCCGCTTAGTTATGTGGATTATGATGGGTTTAAGAAGAAAAAGAAGGCGAAGTTGTCGAAGAGAGAAAAATGGATGATAGCGCATGGAAGCGATCCGGACAAGGATAAGACGAGTTTGAAAACGGCAAAGAAACAGCTTAAGGAAGGAACGAAATATACGACAGCAAGTAAATCTAAGACCTCGACGAGTAGTAGTTCGGGATACAGTTTTGCGGGTGTAGGGACGGTACAGGGGAATGTTTCTGCTGAAGTCAATAACATAAACAATAGTGATAGAACCCATCACCTTTCAGAAAAAACAAAGAAGGCACTAATGCTAAGTTCTGCGAATTTGAGAGCTTTGGCAGAAGAGATCAACGAGGATTGGACAAATAGGTGTACAGGTGTGCCAGATCGTATTTTGGGTGTTGATATGAAGGCTTCGTGCAAGTCACATGACAGTAGATATGGGGAGAAAGGCTATTACAAGATTGTTGCTGATTATAAACTTGGAGCAGATATTGTCAACGACAACAAAGATAAACCCTTCAGAGCAAAAATAGTAGGTGGTACAATTTCTTGGGGAGTAATTTTGTTTGGAGGGCCATTTTACTCCATTGCGCAATTCGATTCTAATGAATAGGGAACAGGGACCAATTATGATACGAGGAATTCGAGATTGAATAAACCCGGTAAGAAATTTGTAAGGATGATAAGTAAATTGTTGATGCTTTTCGTCGGGGTGCTGCTCTTCTCCATATTCATTGCCTCATTTGCTCATGCCGCTGAGAAGAAAGTCTGGAACGCCTATCAGACCTCTGTTTTTTCAGGAAGCTACAATTACGGCTACAATATTGATCTTCCGCCCGGAACGCGCGGCATGACTCCGCAGTTATCCGTTTCATACAACAGCTTCCTCGCAAAGAACAAGGCAGGCTGGATCGGCGCGGGATGGGAAATTCCTGTAAGCTATGTCCAGACAAACACTGACGGCATATTTTCTCTAATCCTCAATGGCGCAAAGCATGACCTTGTCTATCTGACTGCTGACAGCCGTTACCATACGAAGATAGAGACTTATCTGAAGATAGAGAAGAAGACAGGCGCATCTAACGAGAAAGGGGAATATTGGCTCATAACTGATACGAATGGAACAGAGTACAGGTTCGGCAATAACCTCGATTCAGAGAACATGGTCAATAATGGGTTAGTGACACCGTATGTCTGGAGATGGAGCCTCGACAGGATAATGGACAGAAACGGCAATTGCGTTTACTTCACCTATGCGGAAAATCCGACAGCCAATGACAAAGGCGCTGTGTATCTGAGCAAGATCGAATATAACACTGAAAAGAAACGCCTTATTGAATTTATCCTTGAAGACTCTGACAGGCCGGATATCTCTCTGATTGTTGATCAGGGGTCTGAGGTTCAGGAGGCACGCAGGCTGGCTGAGATAAGGGTCTTGGTCAACGGCCAATTAGCAAAGAAGCTCAGGCTTGAATATGTTCTCAATGGGGCATTGGACACCTCGCTCCTCTCTTCAATCGCAAAATACGGCAGTGACGGCACAACCGCCCTTCCGGCGGAAACATTTGAATATACACCCTTTGACGATGGGACAAGGACAGACCTCTTGACCAAGATCACAGGCGCGTTAGGTGACATCACAACAGTCAACTACAGCACTTCTTCCTCATTCCCGAATACATCTTTCCCTGAGAACTACTGGACAGTGACTTCGATAACAGGTGACAACGGAATGACCTGGCCGCATGCGCTTTCTTCCGCCTCAACCCTTGCTTACGAAAATGGCGTGTTCGATGCTGCCTCACAGGAATTCCGTGGATACGGCAAAGTCACCGAGACACGGCCGGACGGCTCAAAGGCGGTCCATATATTCCATCAGGATGACGCCAAGAAGGGCAGGGAAGAGAGCTCGACTCTTACGGACGCGCAGAACGCGCCCTATCTTGCGGCAGTCAACCTCTGGACATCATCATTGAGTGACGGAATCCAGACAGTCAGACTGGAAAAGACCGAGGAGTACACATATGACGGCGTGCTTGCTAATCCGAAGATTACGAGGACTGAATATAAGAACTTTGACAGCTATGGCAATGCAGGGCTTGAAGTGGATTACGGAGACATTGCTGTCACCGGAGATGAAACGTATACCTCAGGGAGTTTATTTACAATCCCGGCCTATGGATAGTCAACAAGGTTAAACACTCTTTTATCTCTGCTGTGGAAAACGGGCCGAAGCTGAGGGAGAGCTGGTTTTATTATGACAGGGCCTTCAGCATTGATTCACCTCCTTTTGAGGGGAATCTTACGCAGGAACAAGACTGGAATAATAACGGCGCAAATCCTGTGATCACGTATAAATACGACACCTATGGGAACCTTATCAGAAAGACAGACCCGCTCGGACACTCCACGGAGATCGTGTATGATGCAGTCTATCAAACCTTCCCTGAACTCGTGTATAACGCAAAGAATCAACTGACCACAACCTACTTTAATCCGGTCATGGGCAAGCCTGTTACAGAAATAGACCAGAACGGAAATACGACCACCTATGTCTATGACGTCTTCAACAGATTGACTAAGATCATCAAGCCGTATGACAGCGAAGCATTTCCAACTACTGAAATGCAGTATGTGATAAATGCTTCTCCTCCTCATGCGGTTATCGTAAAAAGCAGAGAGACAGCCGGAGGTGCCACGTTTGACTCTTTACAGGTGATTGATGGCATGGGAAAGGCCATTCAGACAAAGTCGGAATATGACAACCCCTCGAACATGGTGGCCTCTGATACGTATTATGACGTAATGGGAAGAGGCGCGAGGCAATCGAATCCCTATCTGACTGACAACGCAATGTCATATAGTTTCCCCAATACGGCTATTCCTTCTACACAGACCGGATACGATGTCCTCGGAAGGCCGACTCTGATCACAAACCCGGACAATACTTTCAGCGCCAATGTATACGACCACTGGAGAGTGACCGGGACTGATGAGACCGGTCATTCAAAATCGCAGACCTTTGATTCAAACAATAAACTTATACAGGTTGTGGAGAACAATCAGGGTGAAGCCTATACCACCGGATACCTTTACAGCCCTCTCGGAGAAATGCTTACGATAACAGACCACCTCGGCAATACTTCAACGCATGAATATGATTCACTGGGACGAAAGAGCAGGATTGTGGATGTTGATCTGGGCCAGCGGCTCTTCAGCTACGACCTTGCCGGAAACATGACCTCGCAGACGGACGCGAGAGGGACTATGATAAAGTTCCAGTATGATGCGTTGAACCGTCAAACGCTGATTGACTATCCGAATGATAAAGACATCCAGTTTGTCTACGACCTCAACACAAAGGGCGCGCTCTCAATGGTTTACAACAGCCTCGGCATTGACAGTTACAAATATGACCAGAGGGGCCGGAAGATTCAGGAAGAGAGGACAATGGATAGTAACAGCTGGACGACAAAGTGGGAGTACGACTCAATGGACAGGGTTATCAGGCAGATATATCCTGACGACGAGATCGTCCAGTATAGTTACAACGCGCAGGACAAGTTAGCCGCGATTCAGCGCGCTGCTCAGACTATCCTGAACAACATCACATATAATGCGGCGGGGGAAATGACACAAAAGAGCTATGGGAATGGCTGGAATACCGCGTTCTCATACGATCCCGCAAACCTGAGGCTTACGAATATCTCCACAACAAAAGCGCAGGATAAGTTGCAGGATTTCGTCTATACGTATGACAATGCCGGGAATGTGAAGACACTGAGAGACGTTATTGCGGCAAGGACAGAAACCTTCACCTATGATGACCTTCACAGGATGCTGAACGCCCATGACGATCTGGTTACCGGAGGCTTTGACAACACGTATGTTTACAATGCGATCGGCAATCTTACGTCAGAGACGGACAACAAGACCCAAAACGTGACTCAATATACCTATGGCCAGGGAACGGCCAAGCCTCATGCCGTTACCGGCAAGGCGCAGAAATTACCAATCATAGGCTCATTCGTCATTAACGGCGGAATGGCGTATTGTACAAGCCAGCAGATTGTCCTGAACAATATCTCAATGGGCGGTCCTTCAGAGTACATGGCAAGCGAGAATGAGAGTTTTGCCGGAGCCGCGTGGCAGCCATATTCAACAACACCTGTATTCATGATGAGCGCAGGCTATGGGACAAAGAAGATATATTTCAAGATCAGAAATGCAAACGGTGAAGCAAATATAAAGAGCGATGACATTGAATTTCTGTTGGATACGGACAACGACGGCATTCCGGACATATATGACGCTGATGACGATAATGACGGAATACCTGATTCATGGGAATTGGCAAACGGCATGAACCCACTTGATCCGTCAGATGCGTCGCTTAACTCCGATTCGGATAACCTGACGAATTATCAGGAGTACTTGTACGGAACAAACCGTTTGTCAGGAGATACGGACGGAGACGGCTGGGATGATTATGAAGAAGTATTTAATCGCGGCTCAAATCCTTCAAAGGCTGACACTGACAGCGATGGTCTAAACGATCCGGTTGACCCGAATCCGAAAAACCCATACAACGATGGGGTCAGCGAAAATTATGTAACAAAGGGATGGATATTTAATGAAGGTGGAAATTTCAGAAGCAGTGAAACATTTGCAATTGGAGATACTCTTGGCAGCGGCTTCAGCAAAAGCCCGCTCATTGACACGGACGGAGACGGAATTCCTGATTCGTGGGAGACACAGTACGGCATGAATCCTGCGAATCCCTCTGATGCCTTGAATGATATGGACGGAGACGGGCTTATTAATTTACAGGAATATCAGAAAGGCACCAGACCTGATATCGCAGATACAGACAGCGATGGGTGGAGCGATTATCAGGAGATATATATTTATCACACTGATCCTAACAATGCAGATACGGATGGCGACGGCATAAAAGATTCATATGACCCTGTGCCGCTACAGAACGCCAATCATTACAGCGTTAGTGAAAACTTCAGTATACGACATGGAAATTTCAATGAAGGCGGCAGTGCTTCACGGAGCAGTGAATCTTACATGGTACTAAATGACAGGATCGGCAATGATTTCACCGGGCATGTCATCAGCACACTCTACAGCACATCTCTTCTGATAGCCCCGGAAACAGTTGACTTCCAGAATACGACAATCGGCGAGACATATACGGTAAGTGTGTCTTTGCTGAATCAGGGGATTGAAAATATGGTCTTCGGAACTATGAGCATTGGAGGCATAGATATAGAGGAATTTTCAACAATTAACGATAATTGCTCAAATCGCATAATATCACCGTCAGTGTCATGCATGGTGGAAGCGGTGTTTAAACCGAAATCTGCAGGCGCAAAGGGAGCGACACTGAACGTGCCATATAATGATGCTGAATTAAAAAATGCGAATGTGGTATTGATTGCCATAGCGCTGCCTGACATAACACCGCCGGAAACAAGCATTATAAACAAGCCCTCAAATACGTCGAACAGTCAGACGGCGGAGTTTACATTCATATCAAGCGAGCCAGGCTCAACCTTTGAATGCCGCATTGACGGAGGGAGTTATTTGCCTTGCATATCTTCAAAGACCTATTCAGGATTGATTGAAGGAGGACATACATTTGAGGTCAGGGCAACGGATGCTGCAGGCAATACTGATGCATCGCCTGCAACATATACGTGGACTGTTGACACTATAAACCCAGCATCTTCCATCACCTCACCTGTAAACGGCGGGAGTGTAAGCGGCCCTACCTTGACAATCAAAGGCACGTCCTCTGACACAGGTTCAGGGGTACAGAAAGTTGAGATCTCAACAGACGGAGGCGCAACCTGGAATATCGCGGCAGGCACGACATCATGGAGCTATGAATGGACGATTTTGGCAGACGGTACATACACAATCAAATCCCGCGCAACGGATAATGCAGGGAATGTTGAAGTATCAGGTTCCGGAACTACAGTTACTGTAATAGTTACTCCTGATACTGATGGTGACGGAATTAAGGATAATCAGGATAACTGCGTTAACGCATCCAACCCCGACCAGCTCGACACCGACGGTGACAAAGTTGGTGATGTGTGCGACAACTGCCCGGACATCCCCTTTGGTGATGAAATCTGTGACGGCATAGACAACGACTGTGACGGGCAGGTGGATGAGGTATGCCGGACATTGATAGAACTTAAGAAACACTTTAACATAATCAGCTCTCCCTCTGATATAAATACAATTCCTGATGCGTTTACTCTCCTTATCTCAATCGACGGCAGCGGGACTATGGTAGAGAGGGTAGATAGATATGATATTTTGAACGGAATTGTTCAGACGGCATACTTTAATGAGAATGGAATTGCAGCCGGGAATAATTTCCCGATAGCCGCAGGCGAGGGTCTTGTTCTCTATGTGAAAGAAGATATGAATATTGAACTGTCTAAGAATATATGTCCTGAGTTTTATCTGAAGGCAGGGATGAACTGGGTCGGCACTCCATGCGCGCCCGTAAACATTACCGCCTTCCAGCTCTTGCAGAACATCGGGAATGAAACAATTGCCTCAAGCCTCCAGAAATTCAATCCTGATACAGGCAAATTCGAGACAGCAGGCTATCTCAATGGACAGCCTGCGGGTGTAAACTTCCCGATCAAAGCAGGGGAAGGTTATTTTATTTACATGAAAAAGGATGTAACGGGTTTCAATCCCTGAGAAATAATTCTTTTGCTGACCGCTGATAGCTGACTGCTGAGAGCTGTCTCTTGATATGAAACAGGATGTGCCGGGGTTTAAGCCTTAAGCCGTTCTTAACGCATCGATTATTTTCATCATTAAATCTTTGCCTCTTTCAACGCTTCTCCGCAAGTACATTTTCTTTTTGCGGGAACAGTTGCAAATACTTCTTTCAGCAGGAGCTTCAGTTTTTCAGTTGATGATCTCATGGCCAGCATCACCTCAGAAACAGTAAGTCTGTTCTTGCTTATTCCTGCGGCATAATTGGCGACAACGGATATGCCGGAATAACATATTTCCAGTTCTCTTGCAAGTGATGCTTCAGGCATTCCGGTCATACCGACGACATCTCCTCCAAGGATACTGAAACTTTTAATTTCGGCAGAGCTCTCAAGACGCGGGCCTTCCACTGCAACATATGTACTGCCGTCTTTAACAGGGACTTTGATGCGTTTCCCTGCCATGATCATTATCTGCCTCAGTTCAGGACAGTAAGGTTCTGTAAAATCTATATGAACAACGCCTTCTTTTCCGTCATAGAACGTTGATCTTCTGCTTTTTGTCATGTCTATCACCTGATCCAGGATCACTATATCACCCGGTTTTAATCCTTTTTTAATACAGCCGACAGCGCTGATAGATAAGATCCTTTCAATCCCCAGCTTTTTAAAGCCCCAGATATTTGCCCTGTAATTGATCATGTGGGGAGGGATATCGTGGTGTTTGCCATGACGCGGCAGAAAAATAATTTTAACATCCCCAATCTCACCTGTCAGGTATTCATCTGATGGTTTGCCAAAAGGAGTTTTTATCTTTTTTCTGCTCTTATGAACAAGACCCTTTATTTCATATAATCCGCTTCCTCCGATTATGCCTATTTTTGACATATTGTTCTCCTTTGTTAATAATATAAACTTGTTAAGATATTAATAATGTCAGATAAATTGAAAGGATTCAAGGGGTCAAGGGTTCGAGGATTCAAGTGATTAAAAATACAAGGGTTCAAATTCAGTCTGTGAGTTTTTTTCACTTGAACCCTTGAACCCTCGAATCCTTGACCCCTATAAAAAACTATGATTAAAATTCCCGAAGAGCTTTTATCTAAGATTCTCAAAAAGGCGCTCTCAAAAGGAGGTGATTATGCTGATATATATATAGCACATGACAGACCGCTTTCAATACAACTTGAAGATGATAAGATAGAGAAAATCGTCTCCGGCATTGATTCAGGTATTGGTGTAAGGGTTGTCTTTGGCGGCAAATCAGCATATGCGTACAGCAATGATTTTTCTGAAGCCTCTTTATTTAATATTGCCGACGCTGTCAGCAGCGCGGTCAGGGATAACAGGGGGGGAGAAACAGTGTTTGATCTGAGAACGGTCAGGCCGTCAGTAGATTTTAAAATAAAGCAATATCCTCATGATGTTGCGATAGAGAAAAAAATACTCCTTGTTGAAAATGCAAATAAGGCTGCAAAAGGTATCAGTCCCAAGATAAGGCAGGTGTCGGTAATTTACAGGGATTCTGTTCTGAATATTTGTATTGCAGCATCGGATGGAACCCTAGCGGAAGACGAACGCATTTATACACTTGCGCTTATTCAGGTCATTGCTTCAGACGGCGAGACCCTCCAAACCGGATACGAGCCTGTTGGGGGGCTTGCAGGATTTGAGATTTTCGATGAGAATCCTTTTGAGGAGATAGCCGTTAAAGCTGCTCAAAAGGCGGTAAAGATGTTAAGCGCCAGGAAAGCTCCCGGAGGGAGAATGCCGGTTATAATCTCTGCCGATGCCGGCGGCACAATGATACATGAAGCTATCGGACATGGGTTAGAGGCGGACCTTGCACAGCAGGGACTATCAGTATATACAAACAGGATAGGGCAGCAAATCGCCTCACCTCTTATAACCATTATTGATGATGCAACGATACCCAATAAAAGAGGTTCTTTCAGATTTGATGATGAAGGAGTTGTTTCTCAAAGGACTGTTCTGGTGGAGAAGGGTATTCTGAAGGGTTACATGCATGACAGAATAACAGCAATGAAGGAAGGGATATCTTCTACAGGGAATGGCAGAAGGCAGTCCTATAAAGACAGACCTATACCGAGAATGAGCAATACTTTTATTGCGCCAGGCGAAGGAGACCCTGAAAAAATAGTCAGATCGGTTGATAAAGGTTTTTTTGTCAAAAAGATGGGCGGGGGTCAGGTAAACACTGTTACCGGAGAATTTGTTTTTGAAGTCTCCGAGGGCTATCTTATTGAGAAAGGTCTGGCAGGCGAACCGGTTAGGGGAGCAACACTGATTGGAAACGGTCCGGAGGTTCTTAATTCAATTGATATGGTGGGCAAGGACCTGGGTTTTTCCATAGGCACCTGCGGTAAAGATGCGCAGGGAGTGCCGATTTCTGATGCAATGCCTACGGTAAGAATCCCAGAGATGGTCGTTGGCGGGGAAGTCTAATATTGTGCATAATATAAACACAATAGATGTAATTATGATACAGTCCTAAACGAAATCTCCTTGTTTTTACAACAAATTTCATTTGGTATCTAATTTGCTTATATTAATTCGATTTGTGCCAATTTAAGGGTACAAGGCAAAGTTAAGGAATTATTTATTGCAACTTTCAAGTAAAGAATAATATAGACTTTTTATTAAAATTAAAATGAGATTACAGAACACAATCAGTAAAGAAATTTATATAACAGGCAAGGGGCTTCATACAGGAAGCGATATTAATATGAGGCTCAGGCCGGCTCCACGTGATACCGGCATAATATTTATCAGGACTGATAAGGGTCATATCAGAATCAAGGCAGGAGTGTCTTCTGTTGTTGATACGGCCTTTGCTACCACTCTTGCATACGATGGAGTCAGGGTTGGAACGGTCGAACATCTGTTAGCTGCTTTTTCAGGTCTTGATATTGATAATGTTTATGTTGAAATAGACGGGCCTGAAGTGCCGATAATGGATGGCAGCGCGTTGCCTTTTGTAAAAAAACTTTTGGAGACCGGAGTAGCAAAACAGGCAAAGACCAAATCTTTTTTAAGGATACTGGAGCCGATAGTGGTTACAGAAGGACAGAGTCAGATAGCAGTTACTCCTTATGAAGGCAAAAGAATAACATACCGTCTTTTTTATACGCATCCTGCTTTTGGAGAACAAAAGCTCGGAGTTGATATATCAACAATGAGGTTTGCAACGGAGCTTGCGCCGGCAAGGACCTTCGGGTTCTTAAGGGATGTTGAGATGTTAAGGGCCAGAGGCCTGGCAAAAGGGGGATCCCTGGATAATGCAATTGTGCTTGGCGACAAGGAAGTTTTAAATGGAAACAGGATGAGATTCAGAGATGAATTTGTAAGACACAAGATCCTTGACGCCGTTGGTGATATTTCATTAATGGGATATCCGATCTATGGACATATAATTGCAGATAAATCGGGTCATACTTTGCACATAAAACTTCTTAAGAAGATACTTTCATGCAGGGACTCATGGGAGTTTGTCTCCGAATCTGCCGCTATGCCGGTTGCTGCCGGTATGGCAGCACAGATTTAATCCAAGAATTTCTCAAGATTTACTTCTGTTTTCAAAGTCAGTTACCCTGGAATAAACTTTTAAACAAATCAATGACAATTTGAAGAGCGTCATTGGCTTGTTCAGGGTTTAAAAACAAAAAAAGAGCTGTCCCATCATCTTACTGACGGGACAGCTTAGTCTCTAAGCACTTTTCGAAAAGTTATTTCTTTTTCTTTGCAGGTGCTTTTGTAGCAGCTTTCTTCGGTGTTGCTTTCTTCTTTGCAGCGGCTTTCTTTGTGGCGGCCATTTGTTGTACCCCCTTTCTTCCCCCATTATTGGGAGAAATTTAAAGTCTTCCTAAAAGCAGGATCTTTTTTGCATTTAAAAGTTTTTTTAGATTGCGGTCTCCGCTTTTCTTGTTTGTCTTATACTCTGCCTGACTCATTATTGTAGAGCGAAGCGATCTGCCAAATCTATTTTCAATATCTCCAAGTGTTTTATCTATATTATTTGAATCAGATACGACAAATAAATCTAATGAAGGGAGATTTGTATCATCTACATACGGTCCGAATATGAAAGCGGTTTTTGTATCTGTAGCTCTGAGAACAGATTTGAGTGCGCCGGGAAGTCCCAGGGATTTTGCGATCAGACCTTTTAATTCGGGGAAGAGGGAAGAGTGCTTGTTGGCTTTAAAATATTTGAGATTGCCTTCCCGTTCACTTGTTACAAGATCCATCTTTTCCAGTTTGTCGAGTTCTCTTTTTATTCCGGAAGCATTCTTGTTTGTTAACCTTGCAATCTCTCTCATATAAAACTTTTCTTCAGGATTGTTGAATAAAAGTGACATGATGTCAGCTCTGATTCCCGATGTAAAAAGTTTTTCTAACATATCTTGTATTTAATTTATACGAAAAAAATAATCTTGTCAAGTAAAAAATGCAATTTAGAAACAAAAAAATACTTTTTGTAAACAATCTTATTGTTGCTGATAATAATCCTATTGTTTACAAATATGAAACAATAGGAAATAGTCTTAAAAATATATCTGCGAACTGTCTGCCTTTGTCTGTCATGCCCGATAAAAATATGCGGGAATGACGCTTATAGAATGTAACCACTAATTGCTGCTCAGCCTGTGATATAATTTGCTTATGAAAGAAGCAATGTTCTATGAGAAGCTTGAAGGACAGGATGTAAGGTGTTCCCTTTGCGCTCACCATTGTTTAATATCGGAAGGGAAAAGAGGCATTTGCGGTGTCAGGGAAAACACGGAGGGGGTACTTTACAGTCTTGTATACGGGAAACCTGTGTCAATGAACATCGACCCCATTGAAAAAAAACCCCTGTTTCACTTTTATCCCGGATCGACATCCTTCTCAATTTCAACAGTCGGCTGTAACTTCAAATGCAAACACTGCCAGAATTATGATATATCCCAGTATCCGAAAATACATCACGGAAAGGTGCCGGGTGAAAATGCTGCGCCGGAAGCTGTAGTTGATGCGGCTGAAAGAGCAGGGTGCAGAAGCATTTCCTATACTTATACTGAGCCGACAATATTTTTTGAATTTGCCTGTGATTGCGCGCGTCTTGCAAAAGAAAAAGGAATTAAAAACGTTTTTGTCAGCAACGGCTATACCGGACCTGAAGCAGCAAAGGCTATTGCTCCTTTTCTTGACGGCAATAATATAGATTTAAAAGGTGATGATGCCTTTTACAAAAAAATATGCGGAGCAAGATTGCAGCCTGTGTTGGATACCATAAAACTTATGAAAGAACTCGGGGTATGGATAGAGATCACTACTTTGATCATCCCTGGATATAATGACTCGGAGAATATCATTAATGGTATAATAGATTTTATTTTATCAGTGGATCCTGCTATCCCATGGCATGTAACACAGTTTTATCCGACATATGAACTCCTGGACCTTTCCAGGACACCGGTTGAAACTTTAAGATGGGCAAGAGAGACCGGGATTAAACGAGGCATTAAATATGTATATACCGGGAATGTTCCTGGCGAGGGGGGAGAAAATACGTATTGTCCAAAGTGCGGAGAACTTCTTATAGAGCGTTCAGGGTACAGGATCAGGCAGAACAGGATAAAAAAAGGTCACTGTTATAAATGTGATACCATCATTGATGGTGTCTGGGGGTAAGAAAAATGAATAATAAGCTTAAGGATGAAATATTGGAGCTTCTCTGGTCCATGAGAGAGAAGGGTTTAAAGAGTTATGCCGATCTGATAAGCGGTATTAACGACAGCGGGGCTTCCGATGCCCTGTTGAAAATGGAAAAGGCAGGCCTTGTTGCGATCTCCGATAATGAAGTGCAGTTGGCTGAAAAAGGCGAGGCGCGTGCAAGGGATTTAACCCGCCGCCACAGGCTTGCGGAAAGACTTTTTCATGACGTCCTGGAAGTAGGGATGCAGGAGAGTGAGGAGACCGCATGTGAAGTAGAGCATTTTCTTTCACCGTCAGTTACTGAGAGCGTCTGTTCATTTCTGGGACATCCTCCCACATGTCCGCATGGAAAACCTATTCCACGCGGGGAATGCTGTTCCAGATACAAGAAGGATATGAAACCTCTCGTCATGAAGTTAAAAGAGCTTGATATCGGATCGAAGGGGAGGATTGTATTCATAGCGCCTTCCGAGAATTCAAGACTCGAGAGGCTTGCATCAATGGGTATTTTACCGGGCAGTATTATAAGGCTTAAACAGAAAAGGCCTTCATTTGTGCTTGAGATCGATGAGACCACTCTGGCCATAGACAGTCTTATCGCAGAAGAGATCTATGTGAAAGAAAAAAAATAAAGGACGTGGAACTGTTTTTTCAATGGCGCAAAGCAGAAAGTCTTTTCTTTGCATATCGGCTCATTTCGCTGTCAGAAGCAACCTGTAACTGATATCTGTATTCCTTTACTGCAGATCTTAAATCTGCCTGTCCCCGGTCATAATGCCCGATAAAATCGGGCATGACAGACAACTGCAAATAATTTGTAAATACTATTTTGAGACTATTAATATATGTTTCAGCCCAGCTCTGTGGCATTTGTCATCTGATCAAAGAATTGTGTGACTTTATTCTTTTTGTCAGACTCCATATGCGCCATTGCAGTACGCGGATGCTGGTTCAGGACGCCTGTGATCATGTAAGGGATATAGTATCCCCAATCGATCTTTTCTGTCCATGGAAGTATCTCAGCCTCTATGGCATCGATAAGCGGACGTACTTTAAACTTGGGATTCTTCAGGAACGCGATAAGAAGTTCCAGTGGGCAGTTACCGGCTCCGCGTCCAATGCCATATAAACTGGCATCGAGATAATTGATGCCGCAAATAATAGCGGATATGGTGTTTGCAAAGGCCAGTTGCTGATTGTTGTGGCAATGAATCCCGATGGTCTTGCCGGGAAGACGCTCCATGTATTTTTTTGCGAGCAGCTCAATATCCTCGGAATAAAAAGAGCCGAAGCTATCAACCACATAAATTACCGGCACCCTGCATTTAGATAGATCGTCAAGCGCCTCATCCAGTTCGCGTAACCCCACTGTTGAAACAGCCATAATATTAATGGTTGTCTCATAACCTTTTTCAATACAATGATGTGCGAGGTCGATCGCGGCATCGGTCTGATGGGCATAACACGCAACCCTTATCATATCCAGGGAGCTCTCGGATTTGTGCGGTATATCCTTATAATCGATCCGCCCTATATCTGCCATTGCAGAAAGCTTGATCTTCT
The DNA here is from genome assembly GCA_020057065.1 of Thermodesulfovibrionia bacterium. Lineage (GTDB taxonomy): Bacteria > Nitrospirota > Thermodesulfovibrionia > UBA6902 > UBA6902 > SURF-23. The sequence goes on along the minus strand of JAGVGM010000236.1, from coordinate 34,278 downwards.
TTTCACTATTTCCAATAATGCGCTGAATGTCCGCTTCAGCACAAAATTTCCACGGCCCGACCTCATTCCTTGAAAAAGCGGACTCTGAACTTAGATAACCGATCTCCATATAATCAACGCCAGCCTCCGTACAAGCCGTATAAACTTTACGGACAAAAGAGTCGTCAAACTGCCATTTGTTCATTAAACCGCCATCACGGACGGAACAGTCTATCACTTTGATCTCCGGTCTGTACATATATAAATCTCCTTTTTATAGTTTGAAGAATTTATATTATACATAACTTGAGCTTTTTAAGGAAAACAACAGTGGTTAACTGAGACACGATAATTATGGGTAGGGGTAACTTACCGAATTTCTTTGCTATGATGTAGTACGGGATTAAGCCAGCACCCCTTTTAATCTCTGGTAATTGTAGCAGCTTGCCTTTTCTTTTTATGTATCCGAATGTAGAAGTAAACGATCATGCTGCTGACAAGCACCACTCCTATAAGCGCCTGGTGGGAATATCTCATGATAAGTTCCTGGTTTTCGCCAATGAAGTAACCGATGTAGGTGAGGATAGTCACCCAGATGCCTGCTCCCATCAGGGTATAAAGAGAGAACTTGAAATGGTTCATACCGGCAAGTCCTGCCGGGAGTGAAATCAGGTGTCTAACCACAGGAAGTAATCTTCCGATGAAAGTAGATATCTCGCCATGAGCATGGAAAAATTTTTCAACCCGGGCAAACTTTTCTTCTGTTATCCATACGTACTTGCCGTACTTAAGCAAAAGAGGCCTGCCGAGATAGCGGGCGGCAAAATAGTTAGTGTAAGCGCCCACGAGGCTCCCTGCAGTTCCCCAGAAAATGGCGATCCATATGTGCATTTTGCCTTGTTGGGCAAGATACCCTGCCGGCGGTATCACCAGTTCGCTCGGGACCGGGATCACCGAACTTTCCATAGCCATAAGCAGAAAGATACCCGGATAGCCGAGGGCGCCGATTGTATTAACAAGCCAATTGATCAGTTCATGCATAAAGTTAACCTCTTATTTTAACAGTATAAATTTACAGTAGATCTAAATTGTAAAGTAATTTAAACAAAAAAAAGGCGGAGTCAATATACCGCCTTTTTTGTCAGGCTAACGCCTGATTAATTATTAGGGGGATTCAACCGCCGCCGCTGCAATTAGCTATATGTTTATTTGTTTGACTTATTTTCTTTCCTTTTCAAACTTAAGATAAATAACCTTATAATTCAACACATTACAGTCTAAACTTAAAGAGGCATTGCAAGTAAATCTATGTAGTCAATAGTACATCTGACTTATAGACTTTCAAGGAATGATAGATAGATTATAACAGGTTAAATAGCCTTCTGTCCAGTAAAAAATGACTTGACCAGAAAAAATATTAATTTACCTTTTTTTTTGGATAACGGCACGTCTTGCAAGAGAATCTGCCTCTTTGTTCATCTCTCTTGGGATATGTGTCACGGTAAAATGAGAAAAACTTTTCAAAATATTCATCGTCTTTGTCCAAAGGGGTATTAAGTTAGGATGTTTAACCCTGTAAATCCCGTTTATCTGTCTTGCTAATAATTCGGAATCAACAAAAACTCTGGTCTTTTTTATCCCTAATGATTTTAATTTTTCAAGACCCGTTAAAAGCGCCGAATATTCAGCTACATTATTGGTAGCTACCCCGATATATTCTGAGATACTGTAGCTTCTGTTCTTGCCAAGTCTCCGGAACTCTTCATCGTCAAGATTGATAACAACACCTATTCCGGAAGGGCCCGGGTTTCCGCTCGATGCCCCATCGCAAAACATTTCGGCATATCCGGTATCAAATAGATTCTGCTGAAATTCATCATTAACGTTAGTTGTCATAAGAATTTTCCGGAAGGGGTGAATTTTATATAAAAAAGAACTTTATTGCTCTTTACAATAAAGGATTCTTTTGCAGTAATAGCAGTTAAAAATACTATCGCTCTTTTTTATGTCATTATATTGCTGCGGGGGGATATTCGTGTTGCACCCGAGACAAACTTCATTTCTGGCAGGAACCACAGCCAACCCCCCGGCCCATTTCAGGAGATTCATATACTGTTCATAAAGTTCTGCATCTATCCCTGCAACAAATTCCTTTCTCTTTGATTTATACGTTTCCATCTCTGCATGCAGTTTTGTTTTTTCCTCTTCGATCTCTTTTTCCTGCTGCCTGAACTCTTCCTCCGTTTTCTTAACCTTTGCCTCTTCTTTTTGAATATTTTTGGTAAATGTTTCCAGATTCTCCATTATAGAAAGGACCTGGTCCTCGATCTTATATTTTCCCTTTTCAAAGCCTTCAATTTCTTTCAGGAAGGCTTCATATTCCTTGTTTGTCTTAACATCTTTACTTTTCGCTTTAAGCTTATTGACCTTTTCCTGAAATTCCTCTGCTTCCGATTCTTTATCTTTTTTATTTTTGCCAAGAGACTCAAGTTGTGTCTTGGCCTTTTGAAGTAAGAGGTTTGCTTCTTTGAACGGAGATTTGAATTTTTCCAGTTTAGCAGGAAGTGCTTCAATCCTCTCGGCAATTGATAGTATAGATGTATCAATTTCCTGAAGTTCGATTAAAAGTTTTAACTGTTCATTCAACTTCCACCCCAATACAGGTTAAGGGATTTTCATCTTCGACTGTTAGTTCTTTACTCATGACCCTAAGCTCCGATTTTGCTTTCAGCAAAATTATTGGTGGGCCCACCAGGACTCGAACCTGGGACCAACCGGTTATGAGCCGGTAGCTCTACCAACTGAGCTATGGGCCCGGCATAAATAAATTTCGACATGACATTTTATGATAAAATGCAGCTAAAAGTAAACTCCGATAAAGCAATCTTTGTTAATACCTGTTAATACGTATTGAAGTTTTTCACTCTCATCCTACATAATAACTAAATGAATCCCACTTTCAAGAAAGTCCATTTAGAAATTCAGAGAGGCATGAAGCTTTCCAGATGCAGGAAGTGCGGCTGCATGAGGGGGACTTTGAATAACCTCAAGGCATCTCTTCCATCATTGAAAATGAAAGCTGCAGAGGAACTTCTTCAAAACGTCTATGAATGGCTTAATCATCTCGAACCTCAGGCGTATCCATGCTTTGGATGTAAATATTGCATACCGCCGGAAGCAATGACTATGCTGACAACAAAATATCCGTCTCTGGCGTCATCAACGCTGTCAAGTTGTGAAATTAAGATAAGCAAAAATTCCTGGCCGCCTGTTGAAGGCGAATATACGGTGCTGGACAAATCGGCTCCTGTAGCGGTTTCCACACTTGCAAGCGTTAAACTGGAGGAGAAATTAGCAAAACTCAAACCGGCCGGTCTCTGTATTGTCGGCAAGACAGAAACTGAGAATATCGGTATTGATAAAATTGTGAAGAACATCGTCTCAAATCCTGCTATAAACTTCCTGATACTGACAGGGAAAGACACTGAAGGACATCAGAGCGGAAAAACCCTTTTGGCGCTTTATGAGAACGGAGTGGATAAGGATATGCGCGTAATCGGTTCTAAAGGCAGGCGTCCGATACTGAAAAATGTTACGCCTTCGGACATAAATGTTTTCCGTAAGCAGGTCCAGGTCAGGGACATGATCGGATGCGAAGACACCAGGAAGATCGCAAAATCAATAATGGAACTTTCTCAGACAGCAGCTCCGGCAAAAGCTGTATCTGCCTGTGGATGCAGTTGTGAATGCAATGATCAACAGACTGTCAAAACAGCAGTTTCGATCCCGCTTCTAAAACCTTTTTTATCCGTTCCAAGAATTACAGCAAGAAAGTATAGTAAATCCGTAAAGCTGGACAAGGCAGGTTATTTTGTAATTATTCCTTCAAAGAAGGATGGCAATATCCTGATTGAGCACTATTCATACGACAACAAACTTCTCAGAAAAATTGAAGGCAAAAACAGCAGGGACCTTTATTTTACGATCATTGAAAATAATTGGGTAACTGAATTAAGTCATGCTGCATATCTTGGAAAAGAACTTGCACGTGCGGAAATGTCCATCAAAAAAGACTTCAAGTTTATTCAGGATGGAGCATAGAAAAATTTCAAATCTCAAATTTCAAATTTCAAATTTTATTTGTCATGGGTAAAATAACAGCCGTAGCCAACCAGAAGGGCGGTGTTGGAAAAACAACCACTGCCGTCAATATAGCAGCATCATTAGCTGCTGCTGAAAAAAGTGTTCTCCTTATAGACGCGGACCCTCAGGGGAACTCAACCAGCGGAATGGGTCTGGACAAAGACAACCTTGACGGAAGCCTTTATGATCTATACACCGGCTCAAAGACCATAGATGAAATTATCAAAAAAACGAACATACCATCACTCAATATCATCCCCTCCAACATAGAGCTGATCGGTGCTGAACTTGAGCTTGCCGTAAAAGAGGGCAGAGAATCGATCCTGAGAAATGTTTTGGAACCGGTCAAGCACCGGTATGATTACATTTTTATAGATTGCCCTCCGTCACTCAGCCTTCTTACCCTTAATGCCCTTGTTGCCGCTGACACTCTTCTAATACCCATGCAGTGCGAATATTATGCCCTCGAAGGGATCAGTATGTTACTAAGGACGTTCAATTTGATAAAAGATTCTTTCAACCCTGCGCTCGAGATAGAGGGTATTCTGCTTACTATGTTTGACGGCAGGAATTCGCTTGCCAATCAGGTCTCTGATGAGTTAAAAAAACACTTTGGCGATAAGGTTTATAAAACGATCATCCCCCGGAATATAACCCTTGCTGAAGCCCCAAGCCACGGGAAACCTGTTATACTATATGACATCCGCTCAAAGGGAGCTCAGAGTTATCTGGAACTTGCAAAGGAGATAATTAATAATGAAGCCGGCGTTGGGTAAAGGCCTTTCCGCTTTAATACCTGAGAAGGATAAGGGGAAGGCAAAAGAGATACTCGAACTTAACATAGATACGATTGTGCCGAATGAGTATCAGCCGAGGAAGGTATTCAATGACACTGCCTTGAACGAACTTGTAGCATCGATCCGGGAAAAAGGTATAATCCAGCCTGTTATTGTAAGAAAGGCTTCAGATAATTCATATCATCTTATTGCCGGCGAAAGAAGATGGAGGGCCGCAAGAATTGCCGGTATTTCCAGTATTCCTGCTATTGTTAAGGATGTAGCTCCCATGGAATCTCTTGAACTGGCCCTCATAGAGAATATTCAGAGAGAAGACCTGAACCCGCTTGAAACCGCAGAGGCATTTCAGAGGTTGATCAGTGACTTTCACATTACTCATGATGATCTTTCAAAAAAGGTCGGCAAGGACCGGGCCACGGTAACCAATTATCTCAGGATCCTTAAACTGCCCTTCGAGATCAAGAAATGGATCGCGGAAGGCACATTAAGCATTGGTCATGCAAAGGCGCTTCTTCAGGTAGAACACCAGAAGATCCAGATCGAGATCGCAAGCAGGGTCATCAAGCAGGGACTTAGTGTCAGAGAAACAGAAAATTTGTGCAAAAAGAATCCTTCTTTAATAACCACGCAAATAAAACCCGATCAACGGAAAGATCCTCAGATAGCTTCACTCGAAGAAAAGATGATGCACAGCCTCGGTACAAAGGTCCGGTTGATCCACAGATCCAACAAAAAAGGCGGACGGATAGAGATTGAGTATTATTCCCTCGAAGAACTGGACCGGCTTCTGGAGCTTTTGATAAGCTGAGGCTGAATGGAATTTATTTATCTAAAACCTTCCGTATTTTTCTTAAAAAAACATCCGGATTAATAGGTTTTGATATAAATGATTTTCTTAAATTATTTTTGTTGCTTTTGGACTTTTTAAAACAACGTCCTGTGCCTGAAGACCGTCTTTGCCATCCACAACTGTGAATTCAACGGGGTCCCCTTCTTCCAAAAAGCATTTACTTTCATCACAAATAATAGCGCTGTAATGCACGTAGATCTCTTCTCCCCGTTTGCGGGCAATAAATCCGTAACCTTCAGCATCGTCATACCATCTAACTATACCTATTTCACGTTTCGGCATAATTGCGTTACTTACGCACTTATTAAAATATTTTTGGCATACTTAAGTCCCATGTCTTTCAAAAACATGTCTTGGATTGAACATCAGCCACTTACCTGTATATACGGCAAAAGCAACGGATTTCTTAAACGGTGGATCATTCATAAAAATTGAAACATATCAAACTATTGACTAAATCGTCATTCCGAACGAGCCGGAATGACATACAAGAATAGTTAAACCTGACTTAAATGTTTAAGTACAAAAAACGGAGAATAAATAACAGATGGAGATAGTTAATGTTGCGGACCTACAAAGTGCAGGCTTAAGACCTTTCAACCTTTTTTGCTTTTTTCAGCACTTCAGATGCCATCTTTTTCCGGTAGTCTTTAAGGGAACTTGTAATAATAGGGTCTTTAATACCCAGAATCTCTACTGCAAATATAGCTGCATTCTTTGCCCCTGCTTTACCGATCGCCATTGCAGCTACAGGAACACCGGGCGGCATTTGGACTGTTGAATAAAGGGCGTCAATTCCCTTAAGAGGGGATGAATCGATCGGTACCCCAATTACCGGCAGAACCGTGTAAGAAGCTATCACACCGGCCAGATGTGCAGCAGCGCCGGCGCCTGCAATAATGATTTCGATGCCGTTCTTCTCAGCATTTCTCACAAGCCTTACGGTCCTTTCAGGAGTTCTGTGAGCAGATGAAACAGTCATTTGATAAGATATGTTAAAGTGCTCCAGAATTTTTGCAGCCTCCTCCATTAGCGATAAATCAGAATCACTGCCCATTACTATTAAAACTTTTGGTTTCATAAGTTTCTCCTTTCATCAAAATGGGCGAACCACCGGTTCGCCCCTACTCTCTTTTAATCGCTTTATCCGCTATATCTTTCCTGTAATGCATTCCGTCAAAATGGATCTTTTCAACTGCTTTGTACGCATTTTGTTTTGCAGTCTGAATATCTTTACCGAGCGCTGTTACACCAAGTACCCTCCCACCGGAGGTGACGATCCGTTCCTTCTTTAGGCTGGTACCGCCATGGAAGATCATGGTATTTCGTTTTCCCTTGAATTCATCAAGACCTTTGATCACCTTACCCTTTTCATATGTCCCCGGATAACCCTTTGATGAAATGACCACACAGACAGCCGAATCATCTTTCCATGTAACCTGAACGTCTTTGAGCCGTCCCTCTGTTGCTGCCTTCAGCATGTCAAAGAGGTCGCTTTCGAGCCTCATTAAAATGGGCTGCGCTTCGGGATCTCCAAACCGGCAATTGAATTCAAGCACATAAGGTTTGCCTTCACAGATCATCAGACCGGCATAGATCACACCCCTGTAATTTATTCCTTCTCGTTTAAGCCCTTTCATCATCGGGTCTATAACTGTCTTCATGATCCTTGAATGTAAGCTGTTTGTTATCACCGGTGCAGGACTGTAAGCGCCCATCCCGCCGGTATTAGGGCCTTTATCTCCGTCAAAAATTGTTTTATGATCCTGTGATGTTGCAAGAGGAACAACAGTCTTGCTGTCAGTCAGTATCATAAAGGACGCCTCTTCACCCTTTAAACATTGTTCTACCACAACCTTGCTTCCGGCATTCCCGAATGCATTTTCTTTCATTATCAGTTTAAGGGAATCAATAGCCTCATCTGAAGTTTCACATACGAATACTCCTTTCCCTGCTGCCAGCCCATCTGCCTTTATCACGAGGGGGGCACCCTTAAGCCTGATATATTCTTCTGCATGATGATATGATGTAAATGTTTTGTATTCGGCAGTGGGAAGACCGTACTTACGCATGAAATCCTTCGCAAACACCTTACTCCCCTCGAGTCTCGCTCCTGATTTGTCGGGACCGAAGATCCTGCGTTCTGCCTTAACGAAAGTATCAACAATGCCTGCGGTTAGTGGAACCTCCGGGCCAACAACCGTTAGATCAATCCCCTCATATTTTGCAAAGTTCAACAATGAGTCTATATCATCCGCCTTAATATCAAGACATTCAGCGATCTCTGCGATGCCGGTATTGCCTGGCGCACAGAATATCCTGTCAACTCTCGAACTCTGACTGAGCTTCCAGACAATAGCATGCTCTCTGCCGCCTCCGCCGATAACAAGAACTTTCATTCAGTCTCCTTTTGAAAGCTGTCAGCTGTCAGCTGTCAGCTATTAGCTAATGTTTAAAGTGCCTCATCCCGGTAAACAGCATTGCCATATTGTGCTCATCTGCTGCAGCTATTACGTCGTTATCTTTAATCGAGCCGCCGGGCTGGATCACTGCGGTAGCCCCTGCTTTTGCGATGACGTCAATGCCGTCTCTATTGGGGAAAAATGCGTCTGAGCCTACTGCTGAACCTTTCAGCGAAATACTGAAATTCCCTGCCTTCATCTCGGCCAGCTTTGCAGAATCCACCCTGCTTGTCTGTCCAACGCCTATCCCGAGCGCACGATCCTTTGAAGCATATATGATCGCATTTGATTTCATATGCTTGCAGACCTTCCACGCAAATTCCATAGCAGCATATTCATCATCGGTCGGTTTTCTTTTTGTAACAATTTTCAGCGCTCTATAATCATCTATCTTTCCTGTATCTCTCTCTTGTGCAAGGAGACCGCCCTGGATCTTTCTGATCTCAAAACCTGCCGGAGTCTGTGATATGTCAAGCACAAGCAATCTTATGTTCGGTTTATCGCTCAATAATTTCAATGCCTCCGGATCAAAGCCCGGTGCGATTATTATTTCAACAAAGAGTTTAAGTATTTCTTTAGCAGTCGATATGTTAACATCCCTGTTCAATGCGATAACACCTCCAAAGGCAGATAAGGGATCTGCTTCAAACGCCTTCACATATGCCGATTCGATGGCATCGGCTATTGCTACCCCGCACGGATTATTGTGTTTTATGATAACGGCTGCCGGCTCATTGAATTCCCTCACAAGCTCAAGGGCCGCGCTTGAGTCGAGATAATTATTGTACGACATCTCCTTGCCCTGTAAAATCTTTGCGTCAACGAGAGAAAGACCGTTATAAAGCGGCTCCTTGTATAAGGCTGCCTTCTGGTGGGGATTTTCTCCATAGCGCAGATCATCTATCTTGAGAAAGCTCTGGTTAAAGTACTTCGGGAATACCTCGCCTGCTTCACCATATCTGCTGAGATAATTGGAGATCAATGTATCGTACCGCGCCGTGTGAGAGAAAACCTTTTTTGCGAGATAGAATTTGATATCATAGGATGCCTCTCCATCCCGGGTCTTTAGTTCATTGATAATTTTACCGTAATCATCAGGGTCAACTATAACAATGACATCTCTGAAATTCTTTGACGCGGCCCTGAGCATCGTGGGCCCGCCGATGTCAATGTTCTCAATAGCTTCATCGAATGTAACATCAGCTTTTGATACAGTCTGTTCAAAAGGATAGAGATTGACCACAACCATATCTATTGACTCTATTTTATTGGCTTTGATCTCCTGTTCATCCTTTGGATCATCTCTTCTCCAGAGTAATCCGCCATGTATCTTCGGATGAAGAGTTTTAAGCCTTCCTCCGAGCATTTCCGGAAACTTTGTATATTCTGAAACGTCTTTCACACGCAGACCTGAGCCCTTTAATGTCTTTGCAGTGCCTCCGGTAGAAAGTATTTCAATGCCAAGACCGGTAAGTTCCCTGGCGAATTCCACTATACCTGTCTTATCAGAAACGCTAATAAGCGCCCTTTTAACTTTTGCCATTTTGCCTCCTTTTTAATAATCAAACCACTGAGTTCACAGAGGTAAATTTTAAAGCAATAGATTCTCTTGTTTTAAAATAATTCTCCGTGACCTCATAATATTTTATAAAATAGTTTAATTTATCTCTGTAAAAAAAAGTGCACAGAGGAAATTGCAAGAATATTTTATCTTCTTTTATTCTCAATGTATTTCTCTGTGCTCTCTGTGGTTAAGTGCATTTTCTGGTTAAACATACCCCTTTTCCATAATGCTCACATAGTTACTGTCTGAAATAACCACATGATCCAGTACATTAATACCGATTATTTTACCTGTTTCAATCAGTCTTTTGGTGATATCCAGATCGTCCTTGCTGGGGCTCGGGTCTCCGCTGGGATGATTATGTACAAAAAGTACAGATGCCGCCGCTTCCTTGATAGCATATCGAAACACTTCTCTGGGATGCACCGGGGAAGATGTAAGGGTGCCGTCCGAAACAGTTGTTTCCTTGAAAACCCTGTTCTTTATATCAAGCAGTGCACAAAGAAAACGCTCCTTCTTTAATCCATAAAATCTCGGTCTGTAGTATTCATAAACATCATGACTGCTTCTGAAAGACGGAACTTTCAGCGCATCACTCGCATCATCCTGTAAGAGCCTCCTGCCGAGCTCAAAGGCTGCCTTCAATTGGGCGATCTTGGCATTTCCTATTCCCTTTGTCTTTGAGAATTCAGCCACAGAGGCATCTTCTATACTTTTTAAACCGTTAAACTGCACAAGCAGCTCCCGTGCAAGTCCCAGAGCACTTTTATTTTTTCCACCTGTTCTCAGAATTATTGCAAGAAGCTGGGCCGTGCTTAAATTGCCTGCTCCTGCAGTGAGAAGTATCTCCCGCGGCCTCTCTGATTCAGGCCAGTTTTTTATACTCTTGTATTCCATATCCCCATTAAAGAATACATGATTTGTCATAAAGGATTCAAGATGAAATAAAGATCGGAAGCGATGAAGTAAAAAAAGTGATATAGCTTTTTACTTACATACTTCCAGTCTTTCACACTTCCGCACTTATCAGTATTCTCCCAACGCTGCTTTCTGAATCGCTATGATCTTCTTTATTCCTGACTCAGCGAGATCAAGCATTGCATTCAGGCGAGATCTGTCAAACGGTTCTGTTTCCGCTGTTCCTTGCACCTCTATGAATTTCCCTGACTCTGTCATAACAATGTTCATATCAACTTCTGCCGTTGAATCCTCAATATAAGAGAGGTCCAGTCTCGGCTCTCCTCCAACAATTCCCACACTTACGGCTGCAACATAATCCTTTATAGCCTGCTTCCCGATGATTTTGTTTTCCATTGCATGTTTAAGCGCAAGTTTAAAAGCTACAAAGGCACCTGTTATCGCAGCAGTCCTTGTACCTCCGTCTGCCTGAATGACATCGCAATCAAGCCATATGGTCTTTTCACCCAATGCGTTAAGGTCGACAACGGAGCGCATGGCCCTGCCGATGAGCCTTTGAATTTCATGAGTCCTGCCCCCGACCCTTCCTGTGGAAGCTTCACGTGTTGTCCTGATGGGCGTAGCCCGCGGGAGCATTGAATACTCGGCGGTAACCCATCCACGGCCCTGATCTTTCAGAAACTGCGGCACTTTGTTCTCTATCGTTGCCGTGCATATAACTTTTGTACCTCCCATTTCTATCAGCACGGAGCCTTCTGCCGTATTCAGGTAGTTACAGGTAATTTTAATATCTCTTAAATCATTTGCGCTTCTTTTATCAGGCCGCATCAGTTACCTCCAATATTTATTTTTTCTATATGCTCTATCTTTTCTCCAAGAAACCTCTCGCCGACCTTTATAAATCTTTCGGGGGCATCGGTAACATAAAATCTCCGTAGAGGCTCTGTATGAGAAGTGTTTTCAATACCATATTGAATCAATGTCCTCCTTAACTCTTTGACCGTCTCTTGTGCGGAATCTATAAGCGCTATGTCAGCGCCCATGACCCCGGCAATAACATCCTTTAACAAAGGGTAATGTGTGCAGCCGAGGACGAGGGTATCAATAGGCTCCCTTTTAAGCCCTTCGAGGTAATGTTGAGCAGTAAGAACAGCAACGTCATTGGATGACCAGCCTTCCTCCGCCAGGGGCACGAAAAGCGGACACGCCTTTGTAAATATTGTAAGGTCCTCTATATTGACCTCAAAGTATCTGTCAAAGCGTATGGTCCCATGCTCTGTAATGACAATGGGTTTATTGCCGTACAGCGCGTTTATCGCATGAACATAAGAGTTGCTCTTTATCGTCCCCTCCGTTCCTATTACACCGATCTTTTTGGACCTTGTCGCCTCCATCGCTCCCCTTGCACCCGGCTCAATGACACCTACTACCGGTATGTCAAACCTCTTCTTTATTGCTGTCAGGGCAACGGCTGAAGCGGTATTACAGGCGACAACCAAAAGTTTTATGCCCTTCCCGACAAGGAAATCAACCATTTCCAGAGAGTAACGGGTGACCGTCTCCGCCGATCTTATTCCGTAGGGGACCCTTGCGGTATCGCCGATATAAAGCACGTTCTCTTCAGGCAGCTGAAGCATGATCTCCTTCATAACGGTGAGACCGCCGACGCCTGAATCAAAAACCCCTATGGGCCTGTCAGATATTTTCTGCAATCTCTTTCCCTATCGGTTCTGAAATATTAATATGTCCCCCGAGAGTTTCAGCTTCATGCCCTTCAATTAAAATCTTCAGAGCTTTGAAACCCGGGACAGCCTGTTCAATGCCTTTATATAATCCTGCAATGATATTTAATTCTTCGGAAGCGCCGCCCCTGAAATTTTTCTTTAATTCATTTCCAAGATCAACATATACAATATTTTCCTTATCCATGTATAAGTCCAGAAGCTTCGTATCGAAAGCCTTTAAATATTTTCTTGTTATATCTTCTGCTGCAGCAAGCGACGCGTCTTTTTGCGGGTTTGTATCATCACTATTTTCTGAAATAATGTCTTTTGGCTCATACAACCGCAGTACATTTTCCTTTTGCTCTTTGCTCCCTGTCTTTGTCTGTCTTGATGCAAGTTCTTCTATAAAAGAAGAATCAAACTTAAACGTGCCTTTTAAATAAAAATAACTAATACCCATGCTGACAGCAAAAGCTGCGATTAATGCAAGGGGAAAAACCCGGTCAGCCTTATTATGTCGCATCTTTTTCTTCATATAGATAAAGACCTTTGTTAAGGGCATTTGCTATTGCTGCCTTGAATTCTTCAGTATAGTTTGCATACTCAAATGAAGGCAGTTCAATAATGAGGGCCGCTGCTCCTATCTTTGAAATAATGCTGTAAGGAAGCGGTTTCACGGTTACCGCCTCACTGCCTAAATTGGATGCCGCCGCTTCTTTTATTGCATTCAGCAACAGCACTGTCTTTTTTAAATATTCTTCCTGTCCCTTATTGTATAAATAAGGTTTCACTGCATCGGAAGCATGTTCTGTGATCACGGGGATATAGATCACAATATCTTTATGATTGCCGATATGAAGGCTGATAAAGATATCTGCGTTTTTGTTGTTTGAATATTTTATCCTTTCGCTTATTGACATATAGAGATCCCCGCCTCTCGTCAGGGTGCTGTTAAGAGCTCCCTCTTTTGCAAGCGTGCTTAATTTTCGTGAAATGTCCAGAACAACGTTCTTCTCTGTATAAGCATCCTTAACGATACCGCTTTCGAAACCTCCGTGTCCGGGGTCAATTACGAGTGTTTTAGTAGGGGCGGGTTTCAAACCCGCCCTTACGGGGGATATGGCAGAATTGCTTGCACCGTCTTTTTGCTTTTCATCCTTCTTAACGTTCTGATATAAATCAATCACAAGCCTGCTCGGATTTTTGAGATTCAAGACTTTCAATCCACTGAAATCACCTGGTGAAAACACTACTGTACCTTTATCTGTTTTCCTGTAATTGATTTTTGCATTTTCTCCCTGGAGTGTAAAATCAGTTCCTGGAAATGAGACTATAATATCCTGTCCCTTCTGGTTTACTATTGCCATGGTTATAATCTCTTCAGCCCCTTCAATAACAATTCTAAGGTAACCGGGATTATAGCTCGTTCTTAATTTAAGGGAATATTCTGCCGCAATTGAAATTTGCGGCAGAAAAAAAAAGATAATTGACAAAATCGCAATTTTTTTCATATTGGAATAGTAGCATTTCCAGCGCCTGTTAATCCACAAATGGCAGCAGCATTGTCATTCGGTACAAGCCTGTTAGTACTGTTGATTTTTCAATAGAATGATGTAAGATTCAATTATGTAAATCTTTTACAACTGGAGATTGAGCAAATTAGTTTTTACTTCTTCCGATGGCTTTCGAGAAGTATTTCCTCCACCATCTGGCAGATCACATGTCCGAGAATAATATGGGTTTCCTGTATCCTCGGCGTGTTAATGGACGGAACAGCAAAGACATAATCAGTCTTTGAAGCAAGTTTGTCGCCCTTTGCGCCTGTAAATGCAATAGTTTTCAGCTTCTTCTTTTTCGCAACATCTATAGCTTTCAAAACATTGGGAGAATTTCCGCTGGTGCTTATGGCAAGGACCACATCACCCTCCTGAGCAAGCGCTTTTAATTGACGTGCAAAAATTTCTGAAAAGTCATAATCATTGGATATGGAAGTAATAACCGCCATATCGGTATTAAGTGCGATCGCAGGAAAAGGAGGACGGTCTTTCATGAACCTGTTAACAAATTCAGCTGCTATGTGCGATGCGTCAGTGGAACTGCCGCCGTTTCCAAAAAGCAGGAGTTTGCCTCCTTTATTCAAGCTGTCGGCGATCATCCTTGATACCTCAATAATAGTGTCAACATTTTCCTTGACAAATTGCTGTTTGACGGCTGCGCTTTCTTCAAACGCCTTCAATATTTTTTCTCTCATTATCAATGAACCTCCGTTATGATTTGTATCTCTTTAGAAAGGGGACCTTCATTCAAACCGACTGCGCTCACTTTGTAATAATATTTTTTATCGGGTTCAACATTCCTGTCTGTATAAGCAGGGGTAACGGTTTCTCCTGCCGGTATGTAACCATCACCTGTGGAACGATAAACCCTGTATTTGATGTTCTGCCCGGCAACTTCATTCCATGTAAGCACAATACTTGTCCTGGTATAAAGGCCGATCAGCCCCGCAGGCGCATCAGGAGTGTTTACCTGAACAGATCCCTGTTCACTCTTTCTAATATCTGTCGATGTTTCATGTTTTTCACTGTTTTGCGAGCCTTCTTGTTTATTGCTTTCAACAGTTTTTTCTTTACGCGGTTCAATTAAAACCGGGTCTCCTCTCCTGCCGCAGGAGGTAGTAAGCAGGAAGCAGTAAGCAGTAAGCAGCAAGCAGTAAAGCAATCGTTTATTTATTTTTTTGAATTGTTTCTCCGTCATTTCTATTTAATCAAAAGCCTGGTGCAAACAATGTGTCATTCCGGGCTTGCGCATACCCTGGATTCAAGTTTTTGCGGGCATGATAATGTATCTGCTTTGCTTCTTACTAATCCCTTGCCTCTTACCCCTTAATCCTTATCTTCTTTATCCGTGCAAGCACCAGTTTTTTTGATGTTCCGCCAAAGGATTTTTTTTCGTCAACCGAAGTTTGTACGGAAATATGATGAACAATATCTTCCCCGATCAGTTTAGAGAACTGCCGGAATTCCTTCAGCCTCAGATCACTCATTACCTTGTTTTTATCAATACAGTATCTCACGAGTTCACCTGTGACCCTGTGAGCATCTCTGAAAGGCATGCCTTTCCGGACAAGATATTCTGCAAGGTCTGTGGCGGTCAGATATCCTTTCTCTGAGGCCTTTCTCATAACTTCTTTATTGAACCGGACCTTCGGCATCATCTCTGTCAAGACCTGAAGGCTTGCTTTTATGGTATCGACAGTATCAAACGAAGGTTCTTTATCCTCCTGCAGGTCTCTGTTATATGCAAGCGGCAACCCTTTCATAACGGTGAGTATTGCCGTTAAATGCCCGAATACCCTTCCGGACTTTCCTCTTATCAGCTCAAGGACATCGGGATTTTTCTTCTGCGGCATGATACTGGAACCGGTTGTGAAGGCGTCGGGCAGTTCAATAAATCCGAATTGGTCATTATTCCAGATAATAATTTCCTCTGAAAGCCTCGAAAGATGAACCATAAGAATGCCTGACGCTGATATGAATTCAATAACAAAATCCCTGTCAGACACGGCATCCATGCTGTTTTCCGATATCTTTGGAAATTTTAGAAGATGTGCCGTATACTTTCTGTCAATGGGCAGCGTTGTGCCGGCAAGCGCCGCTGATCCAAGCGGCAGGACATTTACCCTCTTCAGGCAGTCTTCAAACCTCTCTTTATCCCTCTCAAGCATCTCAAAATAGGCGAGCAAATGGTGCGCGAGCAGCACGGGCTGCGCCTTTTGCAGATGTGTATATCCCGGCATTACAGTATCAATATGTTTTCCGGCAACAGAGACAATGACTTTTTGGAACCCCTTGATCAGTTTTACGATATCCGATATCTCATCTCTTAAATAAAGCCTGAGGTCCAGCGCCACCTGGTCGTTCCTGCTCCTTGCAGTGTGAAGCTTTCCTCCGACAGGACCTATTTTCTTAATAAGGGCGTGTTCTATATTCATATGTATGTCTTCGAGATTTTTATAGAACCTGAACCTGCCTTCCAGTATCTCCCTCTTTATTTCTTCAAGACCGTGAAGTATCAATTCAACGTCCTTCTTCGGAATAATTTTTTGCTTGCCGAGCATCTTTACGTGTGCAGCACTTCCTTCGATATCATATCTCCAGAGACGTATATCAAAAGACAGTGAAGAAGTAAAATTTTCTACCACCGTTTCCGTCTTTTCTTTGAACCTTCCTGACCAGAGTTTTTCCATGAAAGTAAGAATAAAACTTAACGTTACGTATAGTCAAGTTTATGTTGATAATCAGCATGTTGTTACTTTAGACTATATAACCAAATATTTTAAAAACAAATAATTCTTTTTCGTGTTAATTTTTGTTGTGAAAAATAAACGCAGGAAAAATAAAATTACAAAATTCATTGAATATGCAACAGCATATTTCTTTATCCTGATCACTCGTTCATTGCCATTATGGTTTGTAAAAATTATCAGCAGTGTCCTCGGAGACCTTCTTTACTTCTTTAGCAAAAAACGTCGCAACATTGCCATTGAAAACCTGAGGCATGCATTTAAGGATGAAAAAAGCGGGAACGAGATCAAAACTATTGCACGTCAGTGCTGCGGCTCCTTTTTTCTCACATTCCTGGAAGTTATAAAACTTCATTTTCTGCTTACAAAACCTGATACTGCGGACAGCACCGGGAACGTCACAGAGGAACTTAACAATATATTTCTCAAGACAAAAAAGTTACATGATAAATCAGGAGGGTGCATTTTTGTAACACCACATATAGGCAACTGGGAAATCATTCCTCACGTATGTGCGGCTGTTAAAACACCTCTCGTTATTGTTGCAAGACGTTTAGATAATGAATATCTCGAAAAATTCGTATTTGAATATCGTGCATCCACCGGTCAGACTGTCATTTCCAATAAAAACGCATTAGGCGCTCTTAAAAAAGCCCTTAAACAGGGCAGCTCCATAGCTATGCTGCCGGACCAGAGTACAATGAAAGGACTCCTGATTGACTTCTTCGGACGCAAGGCAACTACAACACCTGTTCCTGCGTTGCTCTCCATAACATATAATAGACCTCTTGTTGTTTTTGCATGCTGCAGGAAGTCAGGTAATTATCAATATGAAGGCTTTGTAAGCGACCCCATTTATCCCGGGGAGTACACAAGTAAAAAAGATGAGATCATCAGGATCACGGAAGAGATGACCCGTGAGATGGAATCCATTATCCGAAAGTATCCTGAACAATATTTATGGATACATAACCGCTGGAAGACTTATAAGGGAAAGAAAGAGTTCATGTCGCAGCCGGCGGCGGATTGATGAGGAGGGAATCTTTCTGATCCCCTTTGATGATCACCTTGCGGCCATCGACAGAGATCCTTCCTTCTGCATAAAGCTTTATTGCATACGGAAAGATTTTGTGTTCCTGTTTCAATATTCTTTCAGAGAGCGTCTCCTCTGTGTCATCGTGATATACGGGTACCGCCGCCTGGATTATTATCGCTCCGGTATCCATTCCTTCATCAACAAAATGCACTGTGCAGCCTGAGATCTTTACCCCGTAATCAACAGCCTGTTTCTGTCCGTGAAGTCCGGGAAAGGAAGGCAGCAGGGCAGGGTGGATGTTCATTATTTTATTTCGATATCGATCTATGAGAGCTTTTCCGACAACTCTCATGAAACCTGCCAATATGACAAGTTCAACGCCTCTCTTTTCTAATTCATCGGCAATATGCGCATAGTAAGTATTCTTATCGGGGAAGTCTTTAGGTTTAAGAACGATAGATTCAATATTATGCTTTTTCGCACGTTCAAGGGCATAAGCATCCGGATTGTCGGTTATCAGCACAACTATTTTTGCCCTGAGAAAGCCGGATTCGATATTGTCAACTATTGACTGAAAATTTGAACCTCTGCCTGAAGCTAACACGCCGAGAGTAAGCATGGTGTAATTATAAACAAAACCGGGAAATTTTTGCATTTAGTCCCCTCCTGTTTTTGTCCTATCCCTTAGTACCTACCTCCCTTAATCCTTCAATCCCTTCTTCTCACAGCCTCATATCCCTGTCAATCATCGGCTTGAAAGGCTTCGGCTCATGGTTTATGAATTCGTTGAATTCGTTCAAGAAATCCAGCAATCTATCCATGCTGACCTTACCGTCAAGAAAAAGCGGATTATGCCTGTGAGCGGAAAGATATTGCATGTCATCTTTCAGAGAAGATGATCTTGCGAGCCTCAATAATTCTTCTTTTTCGTTTGCATCAATCATCAGCGTATTTCTCCCTGAGTTTGTCAAAAATCCCGGTGCAATTAAATAGATCAAAATACTCTTTGATCAAAATCCAGTCAACGTTTTTTTTATTTGCTGCTAATAATGACTCGATATCTGATAAATCCAGAGATTTTCTTGACTCATCATTTACCATTCCCTGCAGCTTAAAACCTATCAAATCTTCCACCTTTAATACCTTAATAGATATGGTTCCGTCAAACATCTTTTTTTCTTCAGTTCGCTGCAGCATGCTTAATGAATGTGTTCTGAAGGCATGAAGGAAATCAACTTCACCGAAAACTTTAAGAGGCGACAAGTATTGTGAAACATTCTCACTCCGGTATTTACATTCATAACCGAGTCCCCTCATTATTCCGTCAACTTTTTTCATATCATCATTGTGTACAAGAAAATCTATATCCACTGTCCCGCGAGGAACGCCCCAGGCGCCAAGCGCCATTCCGCCCAAAAGGGCATAACGTATGCCTTCTTTTTCAAATGCCGTCAGGAGTTTTTGCAGGATGAGTTTAAAGTCCATTTGCACAATATTTTATCAGTGCGGGGTTATAATTGCCATTTCTTTCTTAATGAGTGTCACAAACTCAAATATATCCCGGTATCCATCAGGGTTATGAAATTAAAGATTAAAGGGTTGGGACATTTTGATGATTGTGGACAATTTTGCATACCTCAAATAATTACAATCTTTCAACACGTTCTCCCATTTAAAGAAAGCCCTTCATGAAAATTTGTCTCAACCCTTTATCACCAACAAAATATGATCATATGCATATATCTATTTGCTTTTAATCATCAAAATTAATTTCGTAAATACAGGCATAGTTTATGCATTAGAACGCCATGAAAAGATTATTTATCATATTTTCTGTTATTTTTATGATCACTGATATCTCATGTCCTTCCGGGTTAAGAAGTGCGGATATCACTGATATTGAAGAGGAACGCAGAATAGGCAATCTGTTCGATGTCTATGGTACAGCCTCATTTGTAATATTAAAAGATGATGATCTTGCCGAAAAGGTATCAGGGATTACCGGAAGGATTTTATCGGCAGCCGGTAATACCGAAACCAACCTCGCACGAGGATCATCAACGATCCCCTGCCTGTTGCATCCATTCCATGGGTATCTATATGTAAGCACCGGTATGCTGGATATGCTTGCGAATGAGGATGAGCTTGCCTCTGTCATAGCTCATGCAATAGCACACATAAATAAGAAAGCCCAATATCATGCATATAAGACGGCTGAAAAGATAGATAAAATAATGACCATTACCGGACAATTGATCCCCGCAGCATTGCATGCCGAAGATATTGTCATATTTTCAAATCTTACGAATGTATGAAATGTTATTTCAAACTTAGTATACTAAGAACTTAATTCATTCAATAAGGAAGGTTATCATATGAATTTCACTGAAAAAATACTCGTACTCGATTTCGGTTCGCAGTACACCCAGCTTATTGCCAGAAGGGTGAGGGAGCAGAAGGTCTATTCGGAGATATTGCCATATAATGTTTCTATTGACAGGATAAAGGAATTCGCTCCCAAAGGGATAATCCTCTCAGGAGGTCCCTCAAGCGTTTATGACAAGAGCGCGCCGCTTCCCGATAAAGAGATTTTCAATCTCGGCATTCCGATTCTTGGAATATGCTACGGGATGCAGCTTATGTCTCATATGCTCGGTGGAAAGGTAGCAAAATCCGCAAAGAGGGAATACGGCCGCGCCGAGTTGAGAATTGATGATGATTCGGATATATTGAAAGGAATAAAAAAGCGGTCAGCGGTCAGCGGTCAGCGGTCAGAAGAAGAAAAACTCGTCACTGTTGTCTGGATGTCCCATGGCGACAAGATCGTGAAACAGCCCAAAGGATTCACTCCCATCGCTCACACAAACAACTCGCCTGTTGCCGCAATGGCGGACAAAAGCAGGAAGTTCTACGCCCTGCAATTTCACCCTGAAGTTGCACACACAGAAAATGGCACAAAGATTTTAAGGAATTTTGTCTTCAACGTTTGCAAATGCAAACCAAAATGGACCATGCAGTCTTTCATCGAAACAACGACAAAAGATATTAAGGAAAAAGTCGGGAAATACAGGGTTGTGTGCGCAATAAGCGGCGGGGTAGATTCCGCTGTTACGGCGGTGTTGATCAACAGGGCGATCGGGAAACAGCTTACCTGCATTTTTGTGGATAACGGCGTGCTGAGAGAAGGCGAAGCCCTGAAGGTTGAGAACATGCTGAAAAAACATTTTCGCATGAATATGATCTGCGTCGATGCCTCAAAAAGATTCCTGAAAAAGTTAAAGGGCGTAACTGATCCTGAAAAGAAAAGAAAGATCATCGGAAATGAATTTATACATATATTTCAGGAAGAGGCAAAAAAGATCAAGGGCGCTGAGTATCTTGCGCAGGGCACATTATATCCCGATGTCATAGAGAGCACATCTTTTAAAGGACCGTCAGCTATCATAAAAAGTCATCATAATGTCGGAGGGCTTTTGAAAGATATGAAGCTTAAGCTTGTGGAGCCGCTGAGGGAACTTTTCAAGGATGAAGTGAGGGTTCTGGGCAGAGAGCTTGGAATGCCGGATGAGATCATCAGCCGCCATCCGTTCCCGGGGCCTGGACTTGCAATCAGGATCATTGATGAAGTAACACAACAGAGGGCTGATATTTTGCGCAAGGCAGACGCCATTGTCCTTGAGGAGATAAAGAATGCGGGGCTTTATAATGAGATCTGGCAGGCCTTTGCTGTTCTTCTGCCGATTAAAACGGTAGGCGTTATGGGTGATGAGAGGACATATGAAAATGTTATCGCTGTCAGGGCCGTGAAGAGCGTTGACGGAATGACCGCTGACTGGGCCAGGCTCCCATACGATGTTCTCGGCATAATCTCCAACAGGATAATCAACGAGGTAAAAGGTATCAACAGGGTCGTGTTCGACATAAGCTCAAAACCGCCAAGTACTATAGAGTGGGAGTAGGTAGGATATTTTTTGCAAGAAAAAGTGTAATAAAAAAGAGCCTGGAAATTTATGCAAAGGTTATGATAGAGGGTAATGTTGCTGATGCAACATGAAAATTTATGAGTTGTCTGTTATAAGTCTGTATCCCTGAATATTGAAAGACGCTGTGACAACGTCCTTTGACTATCCCTGATGATTTTTCAGAATAGCGTTCAGGATGTCAGCCAGTTTATGAGTTTGGTTGTCTATAACGTAAGGGATTATCATCTCTTTTTTCCCGTAATTTTGTGAAACGTCGCTGTCCATTCCTTCCATGCAAGATCAAAATCCGGAAGATCATTCAGCATAGGCCCAAGACGGTCCTGCCAGGCATTTATATTCCATTCCTTGAGGTTAGAGGATGTCAGTCCGGCTGTATCGGGTTTGATTTCCCTGACACGGCATTTCTCCTGAAACAGTGGTTGTAATTCTTTCCATGTAAAGTGTTCACCGGAGTGGCACAACATATACCAAAGATCGTATAAATCTCTTGGACGAGGCCATTTTTTCTGCTGTTGAAGAAGAGAGCGCAGCTTCTCCGCAACAATTTCTTTCTTCGAATATGAGTATACCTTGAAATGAGAGAGATCAGAATATCGATGCTTGATAGAACAGTTAACCGGCTTTTCAAGAATGGGCTCGTCGAAAGTTAAATGTACTTTGACCTGTGGCAGTCCCCGCCTGCGAGATCCGCCCCGGCTGTACTCGACAGGAATCTCTATCTGAAAGTCTCCGGGGATAGTTGCAGCCTCTCTTACAGTCAGCCTAATACCTGATTCGCTTTGTACACGGTCTGCGGCTTTTTGCAACAATTGCAATGATGTACTAAGATTATCGCCTCCGGGTTTGCAACTGAAATCAATATCTTCAGAAAACCTGTATCCTTTGTAATAACAGTGTCTAAGACAAGTCCCGCCCTTAAAGACCCATCCATGCTTTGTCATTCCTGAATGCACCAGTCCGGACAGGAGCCACAGGATAACATAATCCTTCTCTATCTGATCAAAACGGAGTCCTTCTTCTTCAGACAAACGATGCAGTTCTGCAGTTGTGATCATACCTTTATCTCCGTATTAACCAAGAGGCCCCAACGGCGATTGAATTTTCCGTGACACGGTAGTGCAGGATCAAGTGAAGAGAAGCCCGGCGCAAGAGTAACTATCTTTCGGAGTTTTTCGACATCCCCTAATCCAAGCGTTTGCATCAGAAACCCAAGACGCTTGGCAACCGCGCTGTTTCCAATCTTGACCGTGTATTTTCGCAGTTTGGATTCATCGAGCTGCGTCCAAAAAGATAAAAGCGCTTTAGCGATTTCATCCACTCCTCCAACATATTGCGGAAGGTCCAGTCCATCTATGATTGTTTTCTCCCTATCAGTAACCATAAATGGCATTTCATCTATCCAATCTTTGACTACGCCGAAAAACTTTCCGGGCTTCAAAGAGATAATCTTGTAATTTGTGCCGAGCACCTCTCCGGGATGCCGGCGCACAGGATGGTCGGTGGCTACAAACACGGTTCTGGGAAGCTGTTCAGTCATGCCGTGATGATTAAGCGCAGACCAGTACGCAATAGCCGCAGGTGATACCAGTTCCATAGCTACAATGAACTCATGCAGTTGAGGAGTCCGGCTTTCTCCTGATGAAAGCGGAATTACGGCGAATCTTCCACGCCTGATGCGTCTGATCCAGCCCTTTCGCTGTAGACGTTCAAGGAATTGTCTGGTCGGATCGCTTTCCTTGTGGCCGAGGACGCGACGTGCATCAGCAATGCTGAAAGTCGGACGAATGCCTATCTTGGCCAGGAATCGCGCCTCAGTTCTGCCCAAAGGGCTTCTTGTTATATTTTGCATGCCGTTTGTCACTCTCATAGCCTACCTATGGCTTACATAATATAACATTTTGAGACAATGGGTCAATAAAAAAATTTTGTTAAGGGCGACAGCTCTACTGGGTCTACACAATTTACAGGATCAGTAAAATGTGTAGGTCTGACCCTACGGACTGTCAGGGCCGTGAAAAGCGTCGA
This sequence comes from Thermodesulfovibrionia bacterium, assembly GCA_020057065.1. Taxonomy (GTDB): domain Bacteria; phylum Nitrospirota; class Thermodesulfovibrionia; order UBA6902; family UBA6902; genus SURF-23. Next base: position 10,494 of record JAGVGM010000236.1, on the reverse strand, counting down.
CGGAATGACCGCTGACTGGGCCAGGCTCCCATACGATGTTCTCGGCATTATCTCCAACAGGATAATCAACGAGGTAAAAGGTATCAACAGGGTAGTGTTCGATATAAGCTCAAAACCGCCAAGCACCATTGAGTGGGAATAATTCTCATTTGAAATATTTTATGACATTTCTTTTTGTTACTTGTGGGATGCTTTTAGCAGGAAAAAATGTTCTAGAAAAATCCTTGAAATTAATTCAAAGGCTATGACAGCGCCCTGCAGGTCAGAGATTAAACCACATCACCCCTTCACCCCTCCAGGGGACGCCCTGTCTGTTTTATTCTGGCAGGTTACTATATATCTTTTTGTACTTGTTAAATTAGAAACCTTGTAGTAAACTTAATTGTAAAGGTTAACTAATATGTTAAGGTAAATATTAATGATACCTAAATCATTCGATAAGTACGGTTTATTGCCTCCGGGGGATTACGAATTAACTCTTGAGGAATTACATAAGTCGCTCTTGGTAAAAGGCCCTCTTCATAAATCTCCAGGTTGGGATTTAGCATGGAGACTCTACTTGGTTGATAATCTGAAGACATTAGTTAACCAGCTTTGGGAAGTTGGGATTGAAAATATATTCATTGATGGGTCATTTGTCGAGGACAAGGATCACCCGAACGATATAGATGGCTATTTTGAATGCGACCTTCTTGATTTAGCATCTGGCCGGTTACAAAGGGAATTAAATTTACTAGACCCTCATAAGATATGGACGTGGGATTCTAAGAGCAGACGGTTTGATCCGGATTCCGGTAAGAAGCAACTTCCAATGTGGCATGTTTACAGAATCGAGCTTTATCCTCACTACAATCAAGAGTCAGGCATAACAGATAAATTTGGCCATCAATTAATGTTCCCATCGGCATTCCGACAGTCAAGGCGAGAGTACCGGCAAAAAGGAATTATAACAATAAAAAAATAAACATCTAAGGAGATTTATATGATTAGAAACGAAAAGGAATATAGAGAGGCAGTTCGCCGTTTGAAACAAGACAAGACAGTTATTCAGAAACAAAAGAAATCTCTTGAAGAACTTAAGTTGTCATCTACAGAAATCAAGAGAGCGCTGGAACCAATGCTTTCCTTTCATCAGCAACTAGTCGAAGAAGTTGAGTGGTATGAAAGGGTCAAAAGGAAGGATTTTGGCGCTATCTCAAGTCTTGATGAAGTGGGTCGCCTTTTAATAGCCCTAAGAATCGCTAGTGGCTTGACGCAAAAAGACCTGGCAAAATGTTTAGACGTTACAGAAGCTCAAATATCCCGGGACGAGCGTAATGAATATCATGGGGTCTCGTTAGATAAGGCTCAAAAAATAATCAGAGTATTTGGAGCCCACGTAGAGACAAAGGTTGCTTTAGACCGTTCATTGGACCGAAAAAAGATATTGGCAGCGGCAACTAATTAATGTGCCTGAATGTATATAAGTTTCGGTGTCGCGCGTTCTATGTCGTCAATAAAGAGCGCGATCTTTTTTGATTTGATAACCTCACGCTCTAAATCCGTGTTCTTCATCTTCTTGTATTCCTCGATACCCTGAGCCTCAGCAATAAGTTTCAGGATGTCACCGTATGACAGCGCACCTGAAGAAGACCTTGTCTGATAAATAATGAGCATAAGACCATCTGATTATTTCACTCTTGCCGATGCCTCGCTGACCGGTCACGATAAAGGGGATAGATTTTTTAAGACGCAGATACACTTCTTTCTCGAGTAATTTGTCCTGACCTATGATTTTTGACGAATCCCTCAAAATTCGATCCCCACAATTTCATTATAAACGAGTTTCTCCTGCCTGTTAATACTATAGCATGTCTTTATTTTACAGGTGAGATCCCTTTCCGGGAAAAAGAGGAAAACATTGATATATTCTGGAAAGTGCCAGGTATTCTCGTTTTAATAATTTATTGAGAATACCTGATTCTTAATAAGATGATGGACTGTGCAAGCTGGGGATTACAAGTTGAAGTTAATTACGCTGAGTTCAGCGGCTTGGCCACTGGAACGACAGGTTAGGGTCGGTCATCTTTGCACTATGTCAAGTGCTCCATCCCCTTTTATTTCCGTGTTTAAATATGTCATATTCTTGTGCGATGAGAGATTAAGGCCGAAAACATATCCACCATGCCAAGTAGTTCTGATTTTTCTGAGATGTTGATATTTTCAATTTGCTTCTTGAGAATTCTTTCTTTGTTAAGAAAGTATTCTTCATATTTAACAAGCGACTTTGCAGAAGAATACATTTGCCCCACATTGACGAGAAGTGCCGGGGTATCTTTGATGATGCTGCTTGCCCCGGCGATGGCACTTAAAACAGGTATGAAGCCAATTGCCCCTAAAGCGACGGATGATGTCACTCCTCCCAATTTCTTTGCCTGCGCAGTTGCGCGTTTTTTTAAAAACTTTGGCATTTCATCATCGAAGACAGACTTAAAGGTTTGTTCCAAGTGGCTACTTATCTTATGCAACTCATTTGCATTCAAAAGCATGGTTTTGGTATTTGATTTGACGCCTTGAATAACGGAGCTGACCAATTCATCATATTTTTGCTGAAACGATGATTCCAATATAGGTTGCCTTATCGTAAGTATGTCACGAAAAGAAAGCATATCAAGCAACTCGATTGGGATATTTCGATTCTGGAAGGATTCAAATGCCAATTCAATAAATAGCTTCCAGAGGATTTGATCCTCAGATAAGCGAGTCCTTTTGTGTTCGAGGTCTGCTAAATCAAAATCTATGTAGTTCTCTTGGGGCAATGAGCTTTCACAGTTCACGACTCTTGCCCCCGAAATATGATATACCAATTCACGAAATGCCAATAAAACATTTCTTTCACTTTCAGGTAGCTGCCCTGCAATGCTGTCAATTTGAGTTCTGTTTAATGTCTTTTTCCTTCTTATTGATTTTATGGCGGCCTCAAGCTGTTTACTCTTAAGAGAAGAAAGGTGCTTTCGCATTAACGAGTCGCTATTTTCAAATTCATCGATAAACCTATCTCGAAACCAAGAGGAATTATCAGAGATCTCCCAATTGACCGTGTATTTTATGTTTTCTTGATAAAACTCTACTATTTCTTTTCTATTTTTTATTTTCTTACTTTGAAAGAGTTCATCAATATTTTTCTTGTCATTGCTTAAAGCAGGAATGATGTGACCTTCATTTAGCAGGTACGGATTATCTCTGAAAATGGAATAGGTAAAAGCGGTTGTCAAATGGGAAGCCCCGCATGTTATCGTGGATTTTATTAAAAGTAGTATCTTCAGCTTTCGTTCAACTTCTTTTCTGAATGTAGCCAAGTCAGTGGCCCGCTCAACAATCCGGGGGTCGAAGGCTGTAAAATATGACCGTGGGCCAGAAAATAGTTTCGGATCAATTCGTTTCATTTTCGTTTATCTTTTCGTCTAACCAGTTATTATAAAATTTCTGCATAGTTCCGAATGATACGTGATATCATGTGATATTGACAAGGTTTTTCTTGGCTTTTTGTAATCTTCTAACTGAATAACATGCGTTAAGTTGATGTTGTAAAATACTGCGGAAAAAACATTTGTTTTTTCCGCAGTTTTTTGTATAGTAAAAAATGCTTTGTTTTAGAGAAGTTAATAATCCGGATTTTAAAGGGGGTTTTTCCTCACTTTTGATGTTCCAGGAATGAGCAAATGAAAAAGAAGACAGTTGCCGTATATGCTTAATTCCACAGAAGTACACGCAGAGATAGTTGTAATCTTTAATGATGAATAAAGACAGATATGCAACTGGATTCCGGCTTAAGGATTGCCGGAATGACGGTCATCCATTTAGTTGTTCAGTTGTTTAATACTTCCCGCTGAAATAATCCTCAAGGATCTGCCGGTGATCGAAGGCAAGATCTTTTGGAAGCAAGTCTTTTGTGAAAATCCCAACTTCCTTTGCATCATCACCGGCCATCGGTTTTCCAGAAGCAGAAGCAATAAAAATCGTTGATACTGTGTGGTGCCTTGGATCTCTTCCCGGGTTTGAGTATGTATGAAACTGTCTGATCAATTTAATATCAAGCCCTGTCTCTTCTTTTGCTTCACGGCTTGCCGCATCCTCAAGGGATTCTCCATAATCAACAAAACCGCCGGGAATGGCCCAGCCGGGGGGAGGATTCTTTCTTTTGATCAGTATTATTCCTCCTTCTACTTCAATGATCGCATCAACAGTAAGAAGGGGATTTCTCGGTGTGGTTTCCATCACATAATTTAATAGCGACTATCAGCATTCAAAATCAAGATGAATATCTTTCTCAGGAGAAATAGTAGATATGGCATGTTTGTAAACAAGCTGCTGCACATCATTTTTCAGTAAAACCACAAACTTGTCAAAACCTTTTACAAGGCCCTTCAAGCGTGCACCGTTTACGAGGAATATTGTAACCGGTATTTTCTCTTTTCTTAAGTAATTTAAGAACAGGTCTTGAAGCTTGTGCTCTGTATTGCTCATAGGGTATCTCCTTTATAAAGGTTTTGCCCAATCGTCTTTCATTAAGAGTAAATCAATTCTTTCAGAATTTCAACATCATTTATCATTCTTGTAAATATTTTATCAGAATCCGTAATTCCTGTTACATCCATCCAGGTTATATCCGGTTCTTTTCTAAACCATGTCATCTGTCTTTTTGCATACATCTTTGTGTGCTTCTTTATAAGTCTCACAGCTTCTTCCAATTTGATATCTCCCTGCAAATATCTCCCCAGTTCCTTATATCCAAGCGCCTGCAGGGCTGTTCTGTCCGGTTTCATTTCTAAAAGATTTTTAGTCTCATGCAAGAGACCTGCTCCAATCATTTTATCGACTCTCTCTTCAATCAGACTGTAAAGCTCTTTCCTGTCTCTTGAAAGTCCGATCTTAATAAAGTCATACGGTTCGGGTATTGTTGATGTAATATGAAATTCGGAAATAGTTTTATTTCCCTGCATAGCCACTTCGATTGCCCGTATTATTCTCCTTGAATCATTGGGATTAATTTTTACGGCTGCTTCAGCATCAATACCCTGAAGATGTTTGTAAAGATACTCCTTGCCGTAAATCTGTTCCTCTTCCTCTAACTTCTGCCTTATTGACCAATCTGCTGAAGGACCCTCAAAGAGACCTTGCGTGAGTGACCTTATATAAAGACCCGTGCCGCCGACAATTACAGGAATCTTATTCCTCACATGTAAACCATTTATAATTTTCGTTGATTCCTCCTTAAACATCCCGGCGCTGAAAGACTGGTCAGGAGATAAAATGCTGATTAAATGGTGAGGGATTTCTTCGAGTTCAACGGGAGAAGGTTTTGCAGTGCCTATGTCCATGTGCCGGTAGATCTGCATCGAATCAGCGCTGATGATCTCTGTCTTCAGCGCCTTTGCAAGGAGAATGGAAACGCCTGTCTTGCCGACAGCGGTGGGCCCGAGAAGGATGATGACGGGCTTATTCATTTCCTTTTAAACATCTTCTTCAGATCATCAAGCGAAAGCAGGATCCTTGTAGGCCGTCCGTGCGGACATTTGTCAGGCTCGCCTGTTTTATCAAGGTCGGACATCATCTTTATTAACTCGTCATTGGTAAGCTTCTCGCTTCCCCGTACTGATTTATGACAGGCAAGCCTTGCCGCAATATTTTTCAAAAGCGATTCTCCGGTTATATCACCTTTTATCCCGCTTGTCTCTTCTTCTATAATACCTGCTGCAATGTCTATGAGAAGCCCTTTCAAGTCTGCTTTATCAAGTTCTTTGGGCAGCGACCTCACGATCACATTGTTGCCGGCAAAATCATCAATATCAAGACCGAATCCCTCAAGCACCTCTCTATTCCTGATTAGTATCTGATGTTCACCGACAGGCAGGTCGATCCTTAAGGGAAGAAAAAGGGCTTCTGATTCAACGGAAGTTCTCTTGAGAAATTTTTCATAAAGGATCCTCTCGTGCGCAGCATGCTGGTCAATAATAAGCAGTCCGTCATTTGTACCTGTTGCAAAAAAAGATTCTCCTATATGGAAGAAAGCCCGGATGTCCTGCGTAATGCCGGAAGTGAAAAAATCTGCCTGTGAAGCAGAAAATATCTCTGAAGACTGCTCGCTTACTATCGGATTTTCCAAAGGCCTGCATTGATAATGTGAAGCGCTTCTGAAACCTGTCTCAGTCCGCGCCGGAGCAGAAATATCTATGCAAACACCTGGATTCAAGGCTTCATAAACCGCTGCCCCAACTACCCTGTGAATTTCGTCAGGGGTCTCAAATTTGACTTCCCGCTTTGCAGGATGGACATTAACATCAACTTTATTGTGATCAATATCGAGAAATATAAAATAAGCCGGATGCCTGTCTTTGGGAATAAGGTCCCTGCAGGCTTTATAGACAGCATGGTTGACCGTAGGATTTTTCACGGGGCGTTTGTTTACAAATATATATTGATGGCTTTTCCCAGCCCTTGTGAAATTGGCCCCGGAGACAAACCCGTAAACCGTTAATCCTCTTCCTTCTTTTTTCACTTCGCTAAATTCGCCGGCTAATTCCTCGCCATAAAGCTGGGCAAACCTTTCTTTTACCCCTGATGCGGCAGGGGTATTTAACAATTCACTATTGTTGTGTGTGAGAGAAAATGATATTGACGGATACGCAAATGCCTTTTGCATTACAGTTTCAATGATATGAGAAAGCTCTGTAGGATTACTCTTTAAAAACTTCCTTCTTGCCGGGGTATTGTAAAAGATATCCCGTATCTCTACAACTGTTCCGGGCAGAGGGGGCGCTTCAGCGATCTCCTTTTTATTGTTTACACCAATTTCAATTTTTACACCTGAATCAGATTTTTCAGCAGATGTGACAAGGGTAATCTTTGATACAGAGGCGATAGCAGACAGCGCCTCGCCCCTGAATCCAAGTGTTGATATATCAAACAGATCTTCTTCCGACTTTATCTTGCTTGTTGCATGTCTTTCAAAGCACAGCAGGGCGTCATCCCTGTCCATGCCTGTACCATTGTCAGACACCTTTATGAGTTTCTTGCCGCCGTACAAAATCTCAATATCTATCTGAGCTGCCCCCGCGTCTATTGAATTGTCGATAAGTTCTCTTACTATAGAGGCAGGGCGTTCGATCACTTCACCGGCAGCGATTTTGTTGATAAGATTGTCAGTGAGGACGGATATTTTTGACATGACAGATTATATTACAATGGTACGACAATAGGAAATCCGGGAATGAAGCATTTTATGATCTCTTCCCCCCCTTTGGCAAAGGACGGCAAAGCGTCAGGTAACTCTTTTAAGAAATCGGCTCGAATTGATGTCTCCTGAATTATGGAAAATAATTGTCAAGGGGACAAAGGAAGTTGCAATACAGGCATTACGTAAAGCACTTGCAGTACCCGTCATGAAGAAAAGATTGCCAAGGCTTTTATCAAAGAAGCTCAGCCTGAATCTCATGACATAATCCTCATGTTCGGAGTAGGAAATGCCTGGACATTGCTTAGATCACATACGCTTCTGAATAATCTTCATACACTGATGCAGAATATCCCCTTGGTTGTATTTTATCCCGGTGAATATAATGGACAGGAATTAAGCCTGTTTGGAAGATTGGGGGATAATAACTATTACAGGGCTTTCAGGCTGGTTCCTTTCTCTTTTGTGAGGTCAAATGGTCAGAGAAGCAGGTTGGCACCAATATTTATGAAGAGCTCAAACAAAAAAGCAGGAAGGTCCAGTGGGGCGGCAAGGCAAGAAAAGAATATTTCTGCCTGTTCAGTAAAAAAGGCTTTACCGATGCTATGGTAAAGCTTGCTCTGGAGGAGGGCATTGCATTAGTTCATGAAAACAAGTTAGTGGTTCCAATTCGTGGCACTCAGGATTTGCCTCTTCCAATTATTGACAATCAGCCGCTGATGTGGTAATACTTAAATCAGAGTTAAACTTGTAAATCAGTTAAACATATTGGATGGAGGTAGTTATATGTCAATGGCAAAAGTCCTGGCAAAAGGGCAGATTGTAATCCCGAAAGATATCCGTGAAAAGGCGAATCTTCACACTGGCGATAAGGTTGATGTGCAAATGACGCCGAAAGGCATCGTCGTTGTACCGATCAGGAAAACATTTACTGAGAAGATCAGAGGGTCAATCAAGGGAAAACTATCATTGAAAGAATTGGAAGATATCTATGCGGAAAAATCTTAGGGATTTTGAGGGCAACAATGCTGTGTTCATAGACGCGAATATCTTTCTCCATCATGCCTTCGATTCAAACCCTGTATCAGTTGAATTTCTCAGCCGGATAGAAACATCAAATATCAAAGCATATACGTCCGCACTGGTGCTGGAAGAAGTGTCCTATAAGATTATGATGCAGTCTGCCTCTAATTTTCTTGAAAGGGTCACTGTCCAGAATGTTAAGAAGTTTCTCGAAACCCCGAAGCACAGAGCGAAGGTTTTAACTCCTCTGATTGAATACATGGATTACATTGACAATCTGCAGAAAGCAGGCATGGCTGTCATTGACCTGAAGGGCAGTGACATGAAGCAAGCGGCCCATCAGGCAAAAGATAATGGGCTCATAACTGCGGACGCTGCACATCTTGCTGTTATGCTTAGAAAATCTATCCACCATATCGCTACAGAAGACGCTGATTTTGCAGCGGTGCCGAACATTACTGTTTGGTCTCCCTCTGCATAGCAATGAATAAAGCCAAGCTCAAATCATACGCCCCTAAAGCCCGTCGGGAGTTCATTCAGGCGGTTACGGACCGGGCGCATTTCTATGGCCTTTCAGAAAACACGAGCGAGATACAGACTGTTGAGGAGAAGGGTGATGTTGCCCTTATTCCATTACTTCATAAAGCCATCGATACTTTGCCTTAGAATAAATCTGTCCATAAGAGGTACGGCGAATGAATATTTACCGTGTCTGTTTTTATAAATAAGCCCCGCGTTCGTTAATGATGACAACATCTGGTTAGCATGACTGCCGCTGAAAGGGTTTGACAGGTGCCTTTTTGATTCTGCGACAACCTCCTGTACCGTAAACTCCTCCTGACAATTACTTAAGCTTGCAATTACTGCAAGCAATTCTCTCTGTCTATCAGTGGCCTTTGCCCATCTGCCGGAGAAAAAGTCTTTATCAAGCTTCATGATTATTTCTTCCATAGGAACCGCCGGCTGTTTTCCTCCGGAAACCTTCTGCAAAAAAACATCATACACCTCTCTGCAGATAAACCGAATAAAATACGGGTATCCGCCCGATTCCTTAACAACAAGCTTGATAGACTCCTCGTTAAATTTTATCGGACACTTTGCATCTTCAATTGGCTTAATTATGGCGTCTCTGCTTTCGGGGTCGCTTAACTTGTCGAGAAATACAACCCTGAACATCCTTTCGGAAAAAGTCCGCGCCTCCACCAGTTTAGGGAAAAGAGTCGGCAAACCCGTTAATATCAACATAAACGGAATATTTTTTTTCTGGATTGATTGAAAAACATCCAACAGAAGAGAGAGGGGATACTGCTCTTTTTCGGCATGGTCGGTCATTGTTTGCGCCTCATCGTAGGCAAAGATTATCCCTCGAATTTTATAAGGCGCAAGGCTTTTCCAGACAAGCTCAAAAATCCCCTTAAGCTTATCCGATACCAGGCCGGGAATTGATTTGAAAATATCTATTAAGGTGTTGTAATTAAGCTTATGGTCGATAAAGGACTTTTCAGAAGCAAAGCCCATAGTCGTTTTTTCTTCCCTCTTGATAGTAATGTTCGAGGTTACAACAGAAAGATCGGTAATAAGCCGTAGTGCAATTGTCTCTTCGGTAACGCTTGCCGATTCCGATAAATCCGTACCTACCCATAACCACTTTCTTTCTATGGCCAAAGGTTTAAATTTATCCAAAAGAACGGTCTTGCCGACTCCTCTTAGTCCTGTAAGCACCATATTGTCAAGAATGGTCGTCTGTTCCAGAAGCTGAAAAAATTCCTTAGTCTCTTTCTCGCGGCCTGCGAGATAAGGAGGCATATGACCCGCGCCCGGCTTAAATGGATTTGTAAAAGGTTGGTTTTGCATAGTTAGCCCTCCAAACGGTATATGATAAATTTAGTCGGCAGTATTAATTTAGCATGCTAAGCTAATTTAGTCAAGGTTCTTGTTGGCCCTAAATTTTCCCCTCCACAATCGCAATCTCCTCCGGCGTGAAGTTGTAGAGGGCATAGACCATTTCGTCTATCTGTTTTTCGAGGGCAATAATTTTATTTCAGCTTCTTAGGCTTCGCCGCCTTCTTCACAATCTGCTTTTCTTCGGAATAGCAGGCATAACGTGTAAGCATGACATCGTCAATCTCTTTTTCCGCCCCCTTGGGCATCGGGATCGTTTTCCTGACGTCAGGAAAATGATCGGCAACAAAATGACCGGCTGTGTGACAGGATAGTTTTGCCTTGTCTATTACCTTGGCAAAGTTCTCCCATTTGGT
>JAGVGM010000275.1 GCA_020057065.1 Thermodesulfovibrionia bacterium | reverse complement strand
TATACCAAAATGTAAAGCGAAAAGCAAGCAAAAAACGCACCTTTTACTAATTATTTCAAATACTTAAAAGGCCGGACTTTTTACGAGACCATCAACTTTGGGGGAGATTTGTTATTTAAGTGTAGGATTAGTATTACAATCGGAAGAAAAACAGTATCAGGGAGAATTCATAAAAGATGATTTGATCTCAGAAAGAAAAGACAGCATACATTCTAAACCATATATCGAAGCGAAATGGACGAGCAAGTATACAATAGAAAAGATTAAATTCTTAGAATGGAATACAGACAGAGTTCCTAAAAAAATTAGAAGACCTACATTCCCTGAATTGTATATGCCTGAAAAAATCATGATGGGAGGGATGACTGGGGCAATTTACGATGATACGGGTTTGCTATGTAATCATAGTTGTTTTGTTTCAGTTTTATGGAAAGACCTAAAGGGTGTAAACAATAGAAGCATAGAAGGAAGCATACAAAAGGATTTCAATATCAGAAATACATATGCTTTTAGAAAGCAATTAGAAGAAAACTCCAGGCAGTTTAATCTAAAATACTTACTATCTATTCTCAATTCAAAGTTTGCTTATAAATTTTTAGATTCAGTCAGACGAAGTCAAATAGGATTTTATCCTGATGATTTGAAGAAATTGCCTATTAAAAAAATCCCCGAATCAGACCAAAAGCCATTCGTTGAATTGGTCAACCGCATCCTTGCCGTCACCAAAGACGAGGATTATCTGCAAAATCCGCAGAAGCAGGCGCAGGTGAAAGCGTTGGAGCGGGAGATTGATCAGATGGTATATAAACTTTACGGGCTGATAGCGGACGAGATAAGAATTGTGGAGGGAATACGGTGATTTAATTCAAAGTATGGGTGAAATATGAGGATTTCAAAAGTTCACATAGAACATTATCGGTCTATAAAAGAACTTACTCTTGAGCCAAACCTCTACTGTGTGCTCATCGGAGAAAACAATACAGGGAAATCTAATATTCTCCGGGCTCTGAATGTAGTGTTAGGCGAAACATGGCCGAGCGGAGCTTTACGGAGGAGGATTTTCATAATCAAGATACATCCAAAGACATTGTCATTCAGGTTTATTTTGACATTGAAATTGAGAATCATCCTAATGGATTGGCTGTCAAGATAGCTGGATTTGAACTGAGGTGTAAAGCCTATAAAAAAAGAGTGGGGAAAAAACCAGCAGGATCATTGAAGGTTTCTTATGTCTGTATAGATAGTAAGGGGAGCGTGATAAAATATCCCCCGGAGAGGTTGAAAAAAGGTCAGCAAGCTGAGGGATATTGGCTTGAGCTTAGAGTCTCTGGTGACCTACGAGAGAAAGTCCCCTTCATTTATGTCGATGTGTTGCGTGAATATGACCGGCAAAACCCAGGTAGCCGTTGGTCAGTTTTAAGGAAGCTCTTTAACGAAGTTAATACCGAATTTCTTAACGACCGAACAAAAATTAAGATAAAACAGCAAGACGGCTCAACGGTCGAAATGACCCGGAAAGAGGCTTTCGAAGCTGCGGTTAAAGAAGCACACAATTTCTTGCATACAGAGGCTTTTAAAGAAATTGAGAAAAAACTTGTTAAGAACGTCATGGACCAGATGGGGTTGCATCCTACCGAAAGTTCAGTTGCCCTGCATTTTGAAAGCCATGACCCCTCCCATGCTTACAAGAGCTTACAACTCTATGTTGACCAAATGGGCATAACCAGCCCTGCTGCTGAGGTGGGAGCGGGCTTGCAAAGTGCCATTGTTGTCGGCATATTTCGCACATACGAAGAAATGAAGAAAGAAGGAGCAATTTTCGCCATTGAGGAACCTGAAGTATTTTTACACCCACAAAAGGCGAGATATTTTGAGTCAGTGCTTCAGCGCCTTTCTGAATCCGGCAACCAGGTTTTTCTTACTACCCACTCACCGATCTTTGTATCTATTTACAAACCCGAAGCGGTTGCAATCATTCGACGGACGCCTGAAGACGGAACAAAAGCGATTCAGGCAGCCCGTATTGAGCTTGCCACTGATGAACGTAAAGCACTCCGATTGATGACGGAGTTTGATGCTCAACGAAATGAACTTTTTTTTGCCAAAAAAGTAATGCTGGTGGAGGGTAATACAGAAAAGATTGCTGTTCCTCTCGTTTTCCAGGCCATGCAAGTAGACGTCAATCAGTTGGGAGTATCAATTGTTGAATGTGGCGGAAAAACTAAATTGTCCCTTTTTGTGCGCGTGTTAAAAGCATTCGGTATCCCCTACGTTGTATTGGCAGATCATGATATAAGGAAGATTAATGAGGAGTGGGAGGATAAGCGGAAAGTAAAAGTAAAGGAGCAAAATTGCAAACATAATCAATGGAATAAAGATATTGAAGGTATTTGTGATAGTGCATGCCTGTTCTGGCTTTATCCAAACTTCGAAGGTGCACTTGGGCTTTCTCATAACGAAAGCGATAAGATTGACAATGCTTTGGCAAAATTTGTTGATGCGCAGCAAGAAGACATCCCTGATTGTCTTCGTAAACCTATTGAAAAGTTATTGACCCTTTAGCTACTGGGCACGATGTAATCGACGGCACGAAAACCGCAACCAATCTTCACAGCCTCGACGTACCGCTTCTTGAGGTAGAGATCAATCAACTGTCAACACCTTTGACAAGCTCACGCCAGATGAAATGTCATTGTAGAAAAGGAGTCATGAAATTGCTGACTGTCTTCATTCTGGAAAGAAACCCTTATTGCTAAAATATCTCTTGACATTCTCGGAGTGTTGTATATTGTTATACAACAGAAGGGGGGTGTGATAATGATTGCGAAGACATTCGGTAACTTCTTTAAACAAAAAAGAATTAGCCTTGGCCTGACTTTAAGAGAATTTTGCCGTATTCATGAGTTAGATCCGGGAAATATCAGCAAACTGGAAAGAGGGCTTTCAAGGCCGCCGCAGTCAAAAGAGTCGTTGGCCAAATACGCTGCCATGTTGGGAATTAAAGAAGATTCCGAGGAATGGCGTGAATTCTCTGATTTGGCTGCCACAAGTGCTGGTAAGTTACCAGAGGATATGATTTCCAACAAAGAAATTATGAGCGCGCTGCCGGTCCTTTTTAGAACGGCCAGAAATGAAAGCCTTAATGAAGAGACCTTGATGAAACTTGTCTCAGCTATCAAAAAGGATTTGCGTTGAAGCTTAATTTACCTCGCTATACCTATTCAGAAGTAGGTA
>JAGVGM010000024.1 GCA_020057065.1 Thermodesulfovibrionia bacterium | reverse complement strand
GGCGCGCAAATCCTGAGGAGTGAAGCGTACTTAGGGGTACGCTGCAACGACGAAGGATGCAGTGCAACGCCGCAGATGGACTTTTTACGAAGCCATCAATATTTATTGAGGAACGTCTTCCATAGACCAGCGAGACTTTTCAATGGAGTAATCATCTGCTATCGTGTCAATCAAGCGTTTGAGATCATCCACTGTCATCCAGTCTACATTATTATTGGATGTATAACTTGTGCCCTCAGCGCATAGCTTGCCGCAAGCATTCTCGTCTTTTTTGACGAATTCGTCCCTTGCTTCTTGATTCGGTTGGATAATATAACACTCATTGAATTCTACGGTATTGCGCGCATCATCTTCTCCGATAAGGACTTCATGAAGTTTTTCGCCGGGTCTTATGCCCACGATTTCATGCCTGCAATTTTCCCCAATTGCAGTTGCAAGATCAACGATTTTCATAGATGGAATCCTGGGAACGAAAATTTCTCCACCCTTTGATAACTCCATTGTTTTAATTACGAAATAAACCGCCTGGTCCAGGGTAATCCAGAAGCGCGTCATTCGCGGATCTGTGATAGGCAAAACACCCGTTTGAGCCCTTTCTTTAAAGAAAGGAATTACTGACCCTCGGCTGCCAAGGACATTGCCATAACGGACGACTGCAAACTGTGTGGTATCTTTATCACGGTATAGATTAGCTGAAACAAACAACTTGTCGGAACAAAGCTTTGTTGCTCCATACAAATTAATCGGATTGCAAGCCTTATCTGTTGATAATGCTACTACCTTTTTAACTTTATTATTTTTTGCTGCATCAATAATATTTATTGCACCAATTACATTCGTCTTAATATATTCACTGGGATTATGCTCAGCGGCAGGGACCTGTTTAAGAGCAGCAGCATGTACTACATAATCTATTCCTTGAAAAGCTTGTATCAGCCTTTCTTTATCTCTTACGTCACCGAGCATATATTGTATTGGATATTTTTTCGAACTCCATCGTTGCTCCATTTCAAATTGTTTCAGCTCATCACGGCTGAAAATAATAAGCTTCTCCGGCTTATAATTATCCAGAACAATCTGAACGAACTTCTTGCCAAAAGAACCTGTACCGCCAGTGATGAGAATTTTCTTATCGTTGAACATTTTAATAATAACCTCCGCAGCAGATATATATCATTCCTTACAGCTACTTACGAAGAGAGCTTTGAATTTTTCATAAAATGGGAGAAAATTGGCAGCTAAGGACATAGAGCGGGACGCCCTTAAAATTTTAAATTTATTCTCTTTGTTCTCTGATTTCATCTGCTTTTATCAAAATCTCCTGGTAGAGTTCATCTGCTACTCGAAAACCATGACTGACGATCTCATCCAATAAAGGCTTAACCTTATCAATGAATTTTTCTCTTTTTGCAAGAAGTAAAACACCCAAAGTCCCCGTTATATTTATTCCTAATCTCTCTGCAACTCTTCTTCCTTCAAGGTCATCAATAATGAGTAAATCGGCATCCATCTCTTCATATAAACATATAGCCTCGCCTTCGCCCGCCTCCAGGTTACTCTCTAGCACTTTAAGAGCAATCGCCTCCGAAATCTCAACGCACTTGACAAACGCTGGAAGCTTCCTCCTGCCAAATACCTCTTTTCGTACAGCCTTTGGAACTAGAATTTCTTTAAAAAGGTCTTTTAAAACGTGGAGAACGCCTGCATTATCCAGAGTTATCAATACGCTTGAATTGCAAACAATCTTCACTTTGCTTGCTCATATACTTTTTTCGCAGCTTCTAAGTCTTTTTCCAGCTCTTCCTTGCTCATATCAAAGAAGGGGATGCCAAGGCGCGAAGCATATCTTACAAATTCAAAACGTTCCATCCCCAAAAGTTCGGCAGCTTTACCGCTTGATATATCCTTTCTTCTATAGAGCTCCAAGACGCTTAATTCCTTGAGTTTTTCTGGTATATCTTTCCTCTTTCTGGCTACAAATGATAGGAATTTTTCATCTAAGGCTACAGACATTTGTTGTGGGGTAGACATATAAATTCACCTCCTTGCTTATGTAAATTGAGCCTTTCAGAAAACTAGGGAACCCTTATCCTGTAAGACTTTCCGGGCCTTCCATTTTACCCCTCACCTCCACCTCTAGAACCCGCATCTAAAGGGGGACGCCCTTTAGTTTTCCAGTTTCTCGCCTAACGGGACGTAATGGGGGACGTTGGTACCTTTGTTACTTGCGAATGGGGGACGTCCATAAAATTATAATCTCGTCTATTTTGTCTGTTTGGTCTATCTGGTTGAGCAAGCGAACAAACCGACAAGCTAATCAATTCTTTAAATCATAGATTCCAACCCAACCTTTTCAATTCTCGAAAGAGTCTTTGGCCGAAAGTTAAAGGGGACGGTTCTCTTAAGTTAAAGGGGACGGTTCTCTTTATTTTTTCTTCCAACCCCTTTGTCTCCTCATGGGCTTTATCTTTTCAGAAGTATTGTATGCCGTCATCATCTCCTGCACGAAGCGCTCACTGCTACATTTGCTACCCTTGATAATCATCAAGTATATAAAACTTTTTCTATTTCTTCATCAGTAAATTTCAACTGTCTCAAAACTCTCTTGCAATATACAGGGTCTAAAGTTTTCTTTCCCATTTGGACAGGAGCTGAATATCTCTTGCCTTCAATTGTCCTTAAATATATTGCATGGTCTGTTGATCCCTGCCTGACAAATATTGCGCCGCCTCTTTCCAGCAACTTAACAAATTCCTTGCTGGACATCGATGACACTTTAGGCATACGAAGGTACCTCGTGTACCTCTAGCGGCCTCAAAATCAAACCTTCCTCTGGCTCCCTATACCACTCAGGCTCTGTATCCCTAAGGAACTCAATAAATTCATCAATAGCAATGGGGGACACAATAGTCTCTGGATGTTCTTTTATATCTGCTAGATACAATTCTATAGCTGATTTAAGGTTCTTTTCTACATCTGCAAGGTCTTCGCCGCTGGCAGAAACATTGAGTTCAAGACATACCGCCACATATTCAAGCTTGCTTTTACGAACTATCGCTGTATATTTTCTCTCCATCTTTTCTCCTCCAATTTTAGATTATCTTTTCTCTGGTATACAAAGTAGAAAAGGGGACGGTTCTATTTTCTGTCTCTGTACCACTCAATCGTCTTTCTCAACCCCTCCTCAAAAGAAGTCTTTGCCTTAAAACCAAACTCTCTTTCAGCCTTTGAAGTATCCAGCATCCTTCTTGGCTGACCATCAGGTTTTGAGGTATCCCAAACTATTTTTCCTTTGAATCCGGTTAGTTTTACAATTAATTCAACTAAATCTTTTATTGTTATTTCAAAACCTGCACCTATGTTTACAGGGTCAGATTTATCATATCTTTCTGTAGCAAGTATTATTGCTTCTGCTGCATCTTCGACATAAAGAAATTCCCTGGATGCCTTCCCTGTACCCCATGCTACGATTTCATCTTCGTTATTATTAATGGCATCTATACATTTTTTGATCAGGGCAGGAATGACATGGGAGGATTCAAGATCGAAATTATCCCTTGGACCATAAAGATTAATAGGGAAAAGACAGGTGGAGTTAAAATCGTACTGTTGACGATAAGCCTGTGATTGAACCAGGAGCATCTTTTTAGCAAGACCATAAGGGGCATTTGTTTCTTCAGGATAACCATCCCATAAATTTTCTTCT
>JAGVGM010000014.1 GCA_020057065.1 Thermodesulfovibrionia bacterium | reverse complement strand
TTACGGTAGGGTTTTTCGCTACCCGGTTTGTACTTCAGGGTAATCTCCCTTAACTTTGCCATCCCTGGGGTGTCGTCATACCAGGAACTCAATGTATGGGCTGCAACATAGCCTTCAGCCGCTTTTCTAGCGCCCCTTAGGACAGCCTCATCGCACGCATAGTAAAAACCAATAAACTGAGGTGTAAATCCAAACTTTCTTGAGTCCCTCAATATGCTGATTGCCGATCCAACATCCTCAACCAGGATGACATAATCAGCGCCTGTCTTTTTCATCTGAAGCACCTGTGAGGTGGTATCTAAGGCTGCCAAACCAACTACTATTTCTCCGGCAAGCTTGATCCCATAAGAGTGAGATGTCGCCCTGGCTGCTACCATGTTGGTCTTGCCAAACTCAAGGTCTGGATATACGACGGCTATCCTGGGATTTTTTGCACGCAGATCTGTCATTACGTAATCGAAGATCACTTTTATCTGATCTTCATAGCTAGCTCCAGGATTGAAGATATATCTTCTAAACGGATTAACCATCTTCTCTGCCAAGCTACCAACCATAACAGGAACCTTCTCCTTTTCAACCTGAGAAAAAAGGGCCATAGCCTGACCTGTTCCACCGAGAAACATCAAAGCAAGCGCACTATCTTTATACATCAATTTTTTAAAGGCTGCTATTGAGCCCGGTATGGTGTACCTATCATCCTCTACCAACACACTAACCTTTCTCCCGCTAATACCTCCCTGCTCATTGACATATCTAAAGTAATTCCTTACAGCTTCTGTGTATGGGATACCGACAAAGGCGGCAGGACCTGTTTGATCTATTATTATTCCGATCTTTATCGTGTCATTAGTAACACCCCTCACCTCTTCCGCAAAAGACGATCCTTCACCCATAAGTAACAAAAAAACAAAACCGAAAAATACCAATAGCTTTTTTAAAGAACCCTGTAACAATTTCTTTTTCATAGCATACCTCCCATTCGTTCAAATATTCAAAGATTACAATCCATCTTCATTTACACAGTTACATACACACCGAAGTTCTGTAAGGAAGGACTTAAATAAGTTATGTGCTTTCCCACATATAGACTTTTGGCATTTGCAACTAGAAAAATAAAGGTAGGGAAGACCCCAAAAATACTGGTTAAAGAAGTGCATTGTTACTCTTTGAGTAAGAGACCTTTAATTTATTGAATACGAATAGGAGGAACTAGAGAATAGAAGATACTGAAGAAGAGAAGATACTTAAAATGTAGGGGTATTAATGACAGACATTCCGCGTGCATAAGAACAGGAATTTGATTTTTCCATTATATACCGACAGAAATTTTCATATATCAAAGGCTTCATTTCATTGAAGCTTCTATCACCTCCTTTTTTGTTTATATCTTGATGGCTTCGTAAAAAGTCTATCTGCGGAATTGCTCCGCATCCTTTGTAGTTGCAGCGTACCCCTAAGTACGCTTCACTCCTTCGGATTTGCGCGCCTTGCATCTGGAGCTTTTTGCTTTGCCGTCTGATTTTTGATTTTTTACGAGTCCATCATCTTTATACATTGCAAGTCCCTCAGTGAGACAAGGTTTTTCTCGCCCACTACGCAAAATCTGCATCATCAGAACGCATACCACTTCCGACAGAGAAAAAGCAAAAAATGGCAACTATTTGCTGACAGTGGCTACTTTCTCATATCTGGGGCATTTCTCCAATCCGTGATAGGGATAAGCTTCCCGCTTTCCGGATCAGCCTGGAATACCTTATCGTATTTCAATCCCTCGTGGCTCTTCGAGGTATATGTTATGAAACCACATATGCCTTTTGTATCAAAATTCCTTATGGTCTCCATTGCATCTACGAATTTTTCGCCATCAATGTCTTTACCAGCCCTTTTTAGCCCCTCACAGAGGAGTTTCATCGCAACCCACCCTGCAGAGTAGTTTTTGCTGCGATACGGTTTTTCAGTTCCCGGGTGATACTCTAAGGTGATCTTCCTCATCTCAGCCGTTCCCGGGTTATCATCATACCATGAACTATAAGGATGGACACCAAAGAAATCTTTTGATGCCTTTCCTGCCAGCCCTATCACATCTTCTGAGGTAAGTGAATACGTACCAAAGACCTTAGCGTTGAGTCCAAACCTTTTTGAGTCTTTGAGGAAAAGGGCAGCAACGGGGATAGTATGGGTCACTATAATGTAATCCACCTTCGCCCTCTTCATTGTCAGGACTTCCGGGGTAGTATCCAGAACATTTAGGGGAAGCATAATGGTTTCAACATCCAGTCCAAAAAATTTGGACCATTTCTCAAATCCCCTTAACACTGGTATCTTGGCGCCTGCATCAACACACGCATTGGCTATCCTGGGCTTCTTCGGTTTTGTAATCTCAACGATATAATCAAGGATAACCCCTATTTCATTTTCATATGTGTCTAGAGGCAGGAAGAGATATCTCTTATACGGCTCTATCACGTCCCTGTCTGCTGCAAAAACAATAGAAGGAAGCTTCTGTTTCATAATATGATCGGTCAATGCCCTGGTCTCTCCGGTAGAACCGGGTCCCATAAGTGCAAACATCTCATCTCTATATACCAGTTTCTTAAATGCTGCTACAGCGGCAGGAATGGTGTAACGGTCATCCTCTATGATAAGTTTTATCTTTCTCCCATGGATTCCGCCACTTTCATTCACATATCTGGTATAGTTTCTCAGTGCCTCTACCAATGGCCTTATAGTCGTTACCAGGGGACCTGTAAGGTCAAATATCCCTCCTATTTTAATCGTAGTGTCCGTAACCCCTTTTGCTGATGCTGAATATCCTTCAGATGGCATAGAAAACATAAAGACAATCGTAAAGATTACTACCGATAAAATTTTTCTTTTGATCTTCATAAGTTATCTCCTCCTTACCTCTAAAACATTCAGCCATGAGCTTTCAATAGGCAGTAAAACCAAAAATAATGAACTATTTTTTTACAGGCGGCAGTTTCCACTCAGTGATGGGGATAAGCTTGCCGCTCTTTGGATCAGCTCTGAAAAGCTTGTTGTAATTCAACCCGTAATGCATGGAAGGGGTGTAGGTAATTAGACCGCATATACCCTTTGTATCCAAATCCTTTATAGTTTCTAACGCGGCCACCAGTTTTTCTCCGTCCAGATCCTTGCCAGCCCTCTTTATCCCTTCACATAGAATAAGAGGTACAACCCATCCCATAGAATAGCTCTTAATGCTA
>JAGVGM010000262.1 GCA_020057065.1 Thermodesulfovibrionia bacterium | reverse complement strand
TCTCTATGGGTTAAATTCCCCGCAGTTCTACTGCGTGACGAATATCAAAAGGATTTTTTCGCTTGATACCTCGTCAGCTCTGCTGCGAGGTAGTTCATTGAACAATTAGCAATTAGTAATGAACAATTAAGGAAAAATTACTACATAATTATTCAGTGTTAATTGATAATTACTAATTTTATTTGATGTCGGGGTATTATATAATTCAATTGACTATGGAGAATGGCAGAGTACATTTGATTATCAAAGGCTTTGTACAGGGTGTTTTCTTTCGAGCCAGTACAAGAGAAACAGCTGTCAGGCTTAATTTGACAGGATGGGTAAGAAATCTTCCTGACGGAAGCGTTGAGGCTGTTTTCGAAGGCCCTGTTGGAAAATTAGAGCAGGCGGTTCAATGGTGTCGTCAGGGACCGCGGGGTGCAAGCGTTATAAATGTTGATGAAAAATGGCAGGATTATACAGGTGAGTTTAAAGATTTTAGCGTAAGATATAATTACTGAAATGTTTAAGTAAATATCGTTTAAATGCATGATAGTTCATTCCTGTATTTCATTTCTTGACAAAAACATTTTCTATGTTTAGAATTTGACACACTCAGGAACCTATCAAAATTTAAGGAGGAAAAGATGTATCCTGAAGATTTAAAGTACCATAAAGAACATACTTGGGTAAAAGTTTCAGGCAAGAGGGCAAAAGTCGGCATTACGTTTTATGCACAGGAATCTCTCGGAGATATCGTATATATTGATTCACCTGAAATTGATTCTGATATTGAATCCGGTTCTGAATTAACTCAGATAGAGTCCACAAAAGCAACGTCATCTGTAATAAGTCCCATGAGTGGAACGGTTATTGAATTTAATGAGGACCTGACGGATTCTCCTGAGATAATAAATGAGGACCCTTATCATAAAGGCTGGATTGCCGTGCTTGAGATCGTTGATGAATCGGAGCTTAACGGCCTTATGGATGCCTCGGAATATGAGAAATATCTCGAAGAAGAGGTAAAGTTAAAGTAGTGAGACTCACGATCCTCGGAGCAGGGCCGGGAGGCTATGTTGCAGCCATCAGAGCTGCACAGCGCGGCGCGGAAGTTACGGTCATTGAAGATAGCGAAGTAGGCGGAACATGTCTTAACCGGGGATGTATCCCGACCAAAACTCTGATAGCCTCAGCAGAGGTCTTGCACAAGACAAAGAATGCAGCGGATTTTGGCCTTGAACTTGCAGGGAATGTATCTCCAAACATCAAAAAGATAATGGAGAGGAAACGAAAAGTTGTTGATACCCAGGTAAAGGGCATCAGGGGGCTTTTAAAATCATGGGGTATAAAGCTTCTGGAGGGCAGGGGCGTTATAAAAAATCCGAAAAAAATTAAGGTCACGCTTAAAGACGGATCCACGCAGGAAATTGATACAGATAAGATCATTATTGCAACAGGCTCAAAACCGGCGCAAATACCTGTGTTCCCTTTTGATGGAAAAAGGATTTTATCAAGCGATCATGCTATCAATCTCGACGTTATCCCCCAAAGCCTGCTTATTGTCGGAGCCGGTGTAATAGGCTGCGAATTTGCATTTATATATAGAGAATTTGGTTCTGAAGTAACAATGGTCGAGATGATGCCGCGCGCGGTCTCGACTGAGGATGAAGAGATATCCGCGCTTCTTGAAAGAGAGTTAAAGAAAAACAGGATAAAGCTGATAACAAATACAGGAGTTCAAAAGGTTGATGTTAAAGAAGACGGCGTTACTGCTACACTCACTGACGGCAAGACCATAGACGCAGAAAAGGTACTTGTCTCGATCGGAAGGGCTGTAAACAGCAGGAATATCGGACTTGAAAACATTGGTGTGAATACAGGCAAGAGGGGAGAGATCTTTGTAAATGAAAAGATGGAAACCAATATTGAAGGTATTTATGCTGTCGGTGACGTTGTCGGCGGAATAATGCTTGCACACCTTGCATCAAAGCAGGGACTTGCAGCGGCAGAGAATGCAACCGGCGGAAATGCCGCGATCAAATATGATGTTGTGCCTGCGGCCATATTCACACGTCCTGAAATAGCTTCTGTAGGATTAAGAGAACATCAGGTTAAAGAAAAAAATATTAAATATAAGGTTGGAAGATTCCAATTCAGGGCCTTAGGTAAGGCTCATGCAATGGGAGAGATATCCGGACTTTTTAAAATAATTTCAGAAGAATCTACTGACAAGATCCTCGGAGCCCATATTATTGGTCCTCATGCCTCTGATCTGATACATGAAATAGCTGTTGCGATGGAAGGGGGACTCACAGTAAACGATATTGCACACACCATTCACGCACATCCTACACTTGCAGAAGGCGTCATGGAGGCTGCTGAAGATGTGCATGGCTTGGCAGTTCATGTGCCGAAGAAGTAGGATTGTAATATTCCTTACGATTGTTCTCATTTGGGTCTGAATATAAATTACTGATTTGTTATTGACCCGAAAATGTCATTCCGGCTTGTCCGGAATCTATCCGAATAATAATTCCCGACAAAAAACCCGTGATCTCCTTTTGCCGAAATTAATCAGCGGGGAGATTGATGTGGAGAGTCTTGATATCTAAAAACAGGTAGGCGTATAATAGGCGTATAACGTAACGGAGGTGTTTAAAATGCATAAAGGCAAGGTAAATATAACGCTGGACGAAGATTTAATAGAGTACATTAAATCATATGCGGAGAAACAGAGAACCACTGTTTCCGAAATCTTTACCCAGTTTGTCTTAAACCTGAAGAGAACAGTTGTGAATGAACCTACTGAAATGATTCTTGCGGACCCGATTTTCAGGAAAAGCCTTTTGGATACAATTTCTAAAATCAGGACAGGCAAGATGAAATGGCTTAAGTACGATGATGTGAGAAATGCGCGTGTTCAGGATTTTCGTAAATTGCTCAAGAAAACACAAAGACTCCCAAAGGCAAAGGCAATCAGCGAAAGTCAGATAGCAGAAGAAATTAAGGCGTACCGGGCCGGCAGGTGAAGGTTCTGGTAGACACGAACGTTCTTGTATCAGCCATCCTGAAGGACAAAACGCCTGAAACAGTTATCTTGTTCATTGCCGGCAACCCATATATTGAATGGATTGTTTCGCCTAACATATTGGAAGAATATAAAGAAGTGTTAAGTCGTGAAAAGTTTGCTTTGCCTCACGATATAAAAAATTCATGGTTCACTATACTTGATAAATTAACTTCTGTTGTTGATGCTGATATTCCGATAGAGTTTTCAAGAGATAAAAAAGACGCAAAGTTTTTAGCATGTGCCATTGCATCGGACGCTGACTATTTCGTTACCGGCGACAAAGACTTCAATGAAGCGCAACGACTTGTCAATACGATAATTATTTCAGTATCGCAATTTAAACGGTTAGTAATAGATGCATTATCTTAGTGGATAAAAAATGGCAGATTATAATTATTCTGAAGCAGCCCTAATCGAACAACCCGCCATCGACCTTTCCCAATCTCTTGGCTACTCGTATCTCGACTGCTTTCATGAAGCTTTCGGTGAAAAAGGAACTCCTGGCAGAGAGAAAGAAGTTAATTAATCAGGGATAGACCATCTGTTTTGAAAAGGCTGATTGCTGACGGCTTAGTGCTGATAGATATCTTTCCGCCTTTCTCACTTCCCCGCTTCCGCACTTTTTTGTTCCCCCTTTGTCACGGCTGGGGTATAATAGGGCAGTCGACTCGGCAATTCATGCCGGAATGTATCGGAATTATAATCTGATGGAGAAGATATTCAGATATGCTATTCGTAAGACACTTCGGACTCACGGACAACAGTCATGAGTTTTTTCTTTGCGGACTTCGACAGTTTCAGGTATTTCGTAAGAACCCCCTCGACCGCTGTCGAAGAGGAGACAGTCTGTTCGATAAGCGCCTTGCGCAGTTCGGGGTTTTTGAGAAAGGGATTTGTTTCTTTTAATGACTTTTTGCGCATGATTAATTTTACCATAAATGAGGCTTGAATAGATGGAAGATTGGGTTTGGGAGAGACATCGCAGGCATGGTCATTGGACATCGGTTTTATCTTGAAAATTACATCTTACAGGGTTATGATTAAGTCATGATTTATAGCACAGAGGTATGGGGAAGGCATTCAAAAGATTAAATATGAATATTGGGTATCTTAATAAACTAATAGCGCATGAACAAAAGAGAGCGGACGAAGATATAGAATTAAGGAAAAGAGAATTTGGCGTACCGGAAGAATAGGTGAATGTAGAACCGTTCATAAGTGAAGGTTTTGGCACTCGGCCTTATTTCCTTGGAGAGCCTGCGTAATTGCCAAAAATGGGACAGGTACATTTTCTAAAGGGCTTGCTGGCAGTGAGGGATGGAAGATACTTACAAAATCGCCTATTCAAGCCAGTATGTAGATGATAATGATACATCATATAAGATAAATGAAGAGCGAAACGATATGTAGCAGAGGACATTACCATTGTTGAGGGGAAGGGGTGAATGTTATTGACATTGCTGAGACAGGTTTGAAACCTGTCTCTACGTCGGAAACAACGGAAACGAAGAAAAACGCCAACCATGGGAACAGGGAGAAATGACATTATTCAAAAACAAATACCGTATTGAATCAGCACGGTTGCAGGAATATGATTACTCATCGCCGGGTGCCTATTTTATTACAATTTGCACGAAAAACCGGGAATGTTTTTTCGGTGAAATCGCTGATGCACAGATGATTCTAAATAATTTCGGGAAAATTGTTTTGGATTGCTGGCACGATTTGCCGAATCATTATGCAAATATTATGTTGAACGCATTAGTCATTATGCCAAACCACATACACGGGATTATCATTATCGTAGAGACAGGTATTGTACAGACAGGTTTGAAACCTGTCTCTACGACGGGTACGGTAAAACCGGACAAAAAAAACAATCACGGTTTATCTGAATTTGTCCGTGCATTAAAATCATTCTCCTCGCGGCGTATCAATACAAATCGGCAGACACCGGGCTATCAGGTTTGGCAATCCCGATTTCACGAGCGCATAATCCGCAACGAACATGAATTGCATAAAATCCGTGAATACATTATCAATAATCCATTGAACTGGGAACAGGATGAGAATAATATTTAATAATCTCATCTAAATTTCACTCTCACGATTTTGATCAGTTGTTGTATAATAGTGCGTTCAGTTTTTTATTGTAATAATTTTATATGTCAACAAGAGAAGTACAAATAGGAAATATCACCATCGGCGGGAAGAATCCTCTTGCCTTTATTGCCGGGCCGTGCGTTATTGAGACTGAAGATATAACTTTAAGGATTGCTGGCAAACTGAAAGAATATACAAATAAAAACAACATTCCTTTTATTTTTAAAAGCTCCTATGATAAGGCTAACAGGACCTCGGTCAATTCTTACAGGGGGCCCGGTATTGATGAGGGTTTAAGTATCCTCCGGAAAGTTAAAGAGAAACATGGAGTCCTTATTCTCTCCGACATTCATTCCGTGGGTGAAATTGTAAAGGCTGCTGACGTGCTTGATGTAATTCAGATACCGGCATTTTTATGCAGACAGACCGATATCATTGTTGCTGCTTCAAAAACCGGTAAACCTGTCAATATAAAGAAGGGGCAGTTTCTTGCTCCGTTGGACATCAAAAATATTATAGAAAAATTTACGTCTACAGGAAATCACAGCCTCCTTGTTACAGAAAGAGGCACCTCTTTCGGTTATAATAATCTTGTCGCAGATATGCGCTCAATTCCCATCATGCAAGGTTTTGGTTTCCCTGTCATTTATGACGCAACACACAGCATACAGTTGCCGGGAGGCCTTGGAAGCTGTTCGGGAGGGCAGAGGGAATTTATCGAACCTCTTGCAAGGGCTGCTGTTGCAGCCGGATGTGATGCTGTTTTTATGGAAGTTCATGAGGACCCTGATAAGGCGCTTTGTGATGGTCCGAATATGCTGAACCTTGAGGGATTTTTTGAATTGGCAAAGAGGCTGACAGAATTAAATTTGTTAGTGAAAGGATGGAAGTAATAATTGAAAAAATCTCCCCTAACCCCTCTTTATCAAAGAGGGGAATTAATTGTCCCCCTTTGAAAAAGGGGGATTAAGGGGGATTTTTTAACAAGCACAAAGCAAATAATGAAAGACATAATCAATCAGGCAAAGAACATCCTTAAAATAGAAGCAGACGCTGTAAGTTCGCTTATCGACCGCATTGACGAAAGTTTTATACAGGCAGTAGAAATACTGTATTCATGCCAGGGTAAGATCGTTGTTACGGGCATGGGAAAATCAGGCATTATCGGCAAAAAGATCGCAGCAACCCTTGCATCTACGGGAACCCCGGCATTTTTTCTCAATCCTGCTGAAGGCGGCCACGGAGATATTGGTGTTGTGTCAAAAGGCGATGTTGTACTTGCGATTTCAAACAGCGGTGAAACAGAAGAGCTCATCAGGATACTTCCAACTTTGAAGCGGCTCGAAATCAAGATAATTGCAATGATCGGCAATAATCAGTCAACACTGGCAAAAACATCCGACATCTTTCTTGATGTTTCTGTCAAGGAGGAGGCGTGCCCCATGGGGCTTGCGCCGACTGCCTCCACAACAGCCACCCTTGCAATGGGAGATGCGCTCGCCATAACCCTGCTCAATAGAAAAGGTTTTACAGAAGAGGATTTTGCTTTTTTCCATCCGGGTGGAAATCTCGGCCGCAGGCTTCTTCTAACTGTAGAAGATCTTATGCATATGGGCAGCTCTGTTCCGTCAGTTAACAAAGATTCACTTATGAAGGACGCCATTTTAGAAATATCATCAAAACGTCTCGGAATCACTGCTGTCACAGACGGCTCTTTTAAATTGCTGGGGGTAATAACAGATGGAGACCTGAGAAGGGGGCTCGAAAAGTATGGCGATAAATTATTTTCTCTAAAGGCAGAAGACGTCATGACTCACAGACCCAAAACAATAACTTGCAACATGCTCGCAGCAAAGGCAGTAGCATTAATGGAGAAATATTCCATCACTGTTCTTATGGTGACTGATGAAGAGGACAGCATAAAAGGTGTTCTTCACCTTCACGATTTATTGAAGGCGGGGATAGTATGAACAGAAGTCAAAAGTCAGAAGTCAGAAGTCAAAAGAAAAAAAATATAAAAGGAAAAGCCAAAAAAATCAAACTGCTCATCCTTGATGTTGACGGGGTTATGACTGACGGGAGCATTATTATTGATAACAACGGCAATGAGCTTAAAAGATTTAATGTAAGAGACGGGCACGGCATTAAAATGCTTCAGAGAACAGGGATAAGGGTTGCCATAATTACAGGAAGAAAGTCGGATGTAGTGAACAGGCGGGCGTTGGAACTCGGTATAACGGATGTTTACCAGAAGATTTTCAGGAAATCAGTTATATATGAAGAACTTCTTGAAAAATATAAATTGGGGAATGAGAATGTGGCTTTTATGGGGGATGATATTGTTGATGTGGAACTTCTCAAAAGGGCCGGGCTTTCAGCGGTGCCTGCCGATGCAGATGAAGAAACTAAAAAGTATGCTGACATT
>JAGVGM010000047.1 GCA_020057065.1 Thermodesulfovibrionia bacterium | reverse complement strand
TTTATACCAAAATGTAAAGCGAAAAGCAAGCAAAAAACGCACCTTTTACTAATTATTTCAAATACTTAAAAGGCCGGACTTTTTACGAGTCCATCAAATAATAATAATAAAATTTTTCTAAGTCAATTGAAATTTAATATCATTTAAAAAAGTACAATACTTATAAATCTTATTGATAAGTGTAACGAAGCAATTTAGGCTATATTTTTACCACCATCGAGGTAGAACTGCCAGTTACCTGGCAGCCCCCTCACAGATCCCTGCGTGCGATTTTCCCGCACAAGGCTCTTCAGTATTGCTCGCTTCGTACGAAAGCAAAATAACCGCTTTCTTTGCTATTCCCCTCAGTGAGGTTGGCATATGTTGTTCAGCCCTACTTGTCTGCATATGTTCCTTTATGGGCTTCGCAATACCGTCATCCCCTTCCCCATGTAATCGGCCTTACCGTCTCAGAGTACTATGAGATGATCTGACTCCCTATCAGCCCATTGAATGTTCTTCTTTCGGTTGATACATCCTACCTCCGTTAAGAGGAGGCTAATGGGTCTCCCAAGTTCCTGATGCTTCTCTCAATACATGCCACGCTCTTGGACTCCGGCAGTCCCTCAGAAATCTCACCTCTAACGATTCCTTTGTTCTGGCTTCCTGTTAGTTAACACAGTCGCCAACTGCATTGATAACTTTGACGGAGCTGATTCGCTTAAGGGAGGTACGTCTCCCTTGCGGCCTGCATTGTTCCCTGTGTACGCTTCGTGTTACTGTTTTCTCCCAGTTTCCACGCAACACTCGGTACGGGCTGCTGGTTAGGCTTTGCCCGATAAAGTCTTTCACTCTATAAGAAGCACCAAGCTGCGCTTGGCGCACTAACGATAGAGGTCAGCCGCCCGGCCACAGGCCATGCGTATTGCACCGGCTGTATTCCGGGTCCGCTGGACATACTATTAGGTAAAGGCTTCTCCTTTAGCATAAGATGTACAATATGGAATTTGTACTGGTTCATACTCGGTACTATCTTACAATCAAAAGGAGAAGCTAATATGAAGATTACACAAACAGCACAAAAAATCAAGTTAAATCAGGTGTTGGATATCTCGGTTGACGTGCACAAGGATATCTTGAATTTCTTTTTTGAAACAAAGGGCAAGGAATACTCGGATGAATGTAATAACAGAACCACGACAATTATGAAGAGGCTTGAAACGTACCATAAGATTGCTTTGGAGCATGGGATGAAAACCCTGCGTATTATTTGTGAGCCAACAGGGCAGTATCATAACAAGTTGTTTCGGACAGCAAGGCGCATGGGCTTTTTCACCTGTTTTGTGAATGCAGAGAGCGTTGTGAAGTTTCGGGTGATTGAGACCAATGATACAGGCAAGACAGACACAAAAGATCCTAAAGTAATCAGAACGCTAGGGCAGCTTAATAAAGTTATAACACACAGGATGATAGGTGAGGAATATCTTGTTTTGAGAAAACTGAACAAGATCTATGATGGTGTGGACATAGCAATTACAAGCCTGAGATGCCGTTTAGACAGGCTTTTGATAGAGCTTTTTTGCGATTATTCCTTCAAGAAGGACTTTCTGTATAGTGCCTCGGGATTGGCATTGATAGAGCAATATAGCTGTAATCCATACAGAATAATCAAAGCCGGCTACAGAGATTTCTGTATTTGCATGCGTGAGGCAGCGCCTCGGATTCAACAGAAGACATTGCAGAGGCTGTGGGAGGATGCACAGAGTTCAGTGTTAAACGAGCAGCCGGATGGATACATCGAGATACTTGAAATGCACCTTCAGCAATTGATAAATGACTGGTTACAGCAGATACGGCGAAAAGAAGCCATAGTAGAGAAGATGATTGCTGTTTTACAGCTTTTGAGAGGAAAAGACCCTCATATTCCACCTTCAACTCCTGGAGTAATCAACGATAAGAATATGGCGAGGCTTCTTGGAGAGACCGGGCCGCTTGGTGATTTTTCCAACTGGCGGATGCTGATGCGTTATGCGGGTTTGAATATCCGAATGCGGCAGAGTGGAAAGTATCAGGGGCAGAATAAGATTACCAAGCGGGGCAGGCCGTTACTGAGGAAGGTATTGCAGCATATTGTATTACCGCTGGTAAGAGAAAACTGTCTTTACGGGCAATATTATCACAGGAAAAAAGAGATAGAGAAAATGCCGGGCAATAAAGCGATGACGTGTGTTGCAAGACATTTTTTGAAGAAGTTTTATGGTTGGTATAAATCAGGAGAAGCTTTTAACCAGCAGAGGTTTTTCTTTAGTGAAACCCAGTATAAGAGAGCTGCTTAATTTGATGCTGATATAAATAAAGAACATAAGTCCGGTGAATCCCGGTCTGAGATGACCGCAACTCACTTGTGATCCTTAGGGAATCATCAGCTGCACAATATGTCACTTGGACCGGGAGTTCCCGACATGGCCGATAAAGTATGAGTGTCCTGCTGCTTTGCAAGGACCGAAACCTGGTAGAATTGCCAGTTGCGGAACGGTTACCAAAGGACTTGAAAGGAGATTTTATAGAACGTTCTTAAGGAGAAGCTACATCTTTACTTGACTCTTTTTGCCTAAAGGTA
>JAGVGM010000182.1 GCA_020057065.1 Thermodesulfovibrionia bacterium | reverse complement strand
CAAGAAAAAACTCAAAGAGAAAGATGTTATCAAGGCCCTTGCAGAGGAGACAACAGAGGCCCCGGACGTTGTTAAAAAAGCCCTCAGGGGAATGATTGATGTCGGAAGGCTCATGTATTCTTACGGCGGAGGCGCCAGCTCTGTTGAAATCCCAAGCGAAGAATACCTCAGAGAAAAAGGGCTTATTAAGTAAATAAGATAACTATAATTAGTCATTGGACCTTAAATACCCCTCTTTGACAAAGAGGGGTTAGGGGAGATTTTGTAAAAAATATGTTCTTTAAAAATCCCCCCTTGCCCCCCTTTTTCAAAGGGGGGAAATTTTTTGTGCGCCTTTGTTAAATTAATTAATGACTAAATCACAGAATTTATCAATTCCAAGGATAGTTGTTTCCGGCCTCAGAGGTGGGAGCGGTAAAACTATCCTTTCTTTATGTCTTATTTCTTTATTCAGGAAAAGGGGCTTGTTTGTTACGCCTTTTAAAAAAGGTCCTGATTATATTGATGCCGGCTGGCTTGCAAAGACGGCCGGGACCCCATGTTACAATCTGGACCTCTTCATGATGTCACCCGGGCAGGCGCTGCAATCTTTTGTATCGCATATATTTCAAAGTAGGGGCGTTGCATGCAACGCCCCTACACTTGACCACATCGCCATCATCGAAGGCAATAGGGGCTTGTTTGACGGAGTTGATGATGAGGGCACTTACAGCACCGCTGAACTGGCCAAATTATTAAAAACTCCGGTAATAATAATAGTTGACTGTACAAAGGCGACCAATACAATTGCTGCGATGGTCCTGGGATGCCAGAATATGGACACAGAGCTCCCAATTGGCGGTATCGTCCTGAACAGGATTGCGACAAACAGGCAGGAGACTCTGATTAGAAAAGCAATAGAAAAAAGGTGTAAATTGCCTGTAGTGGGCGCCATCCCAAGATTAAAAAAAGATCCATTTCCCGAGAGGCACATGGGGTTGACCCCCTTTCAGGAAAGACAGGATGTCGAAGAATCTCTGGCATTAGTTGCTGACGTCGGAGAAAAATATATTGATGCGGATCAAGTGTTGAAAATTGCGAATGAGGCGTCTCTCTTGGAGACGAGTTTCGAGTTTCGAGTTTCGAGTTCCGAGTTAAATCCTCCTTTATCCCTATTTTTTAAAGAGGGACTTACTAATAACCCCACTTTAATAAAGGGGGGCGAGGGGGGATTAGTTAAGATCGGCATCATCCGTGACTCTGCGTTTCAGTTCTACTACCAGGAGAATTTTGAAGAGCTTGAGAGAAGAGGGGCAAGTCTGATTGAGGTGAGCCCTCTGAGAGAAACAAAGCTTCCGGAAATAGACGCGCTGTACATGGGTGGAGGTTTTCCTGAAACACATGCAATAGCATTGGCTGATAATGTAAGTTTCAGGAATTCATTGTTTAATGCAATACAGGATGGTCTTCCTGTATATGCCGAATGCGGGGGGCTGATGTATCTTGGTAAAGGCCTTGTTTTAGGCAACAAGACATATCCGATGGTTGGCGCCCTTCCGATAACTTTTGGGCTCGAGAAAAAACCGCAGGCGCATGGTTATACAATTATTGAGGTTGAAAATTCAAATCCATACTTTCCAGATAAAACAGTTCTAAGAGGACATGAGTTTCATTATTCGAAAGTTCTTGAAATAGAAGAAGCCGATACTTACATGGCGTTCAATGTCAAACGCGGGCATGGTATCATTGACGGTAAGGATGGGATATGTTATAAAAATGTCCTGGCTGCATATACACATCTTCATGCTATTGGAGCGCCTGAGTGGGCCGAGGGGATGGTGAGATGTGCTGTTAAATTTAAAAATTCTTCATTGAGTAAAACTTAATCTTGGATATAGTATGATGCAAGAAATTTGTTGTCGGAGAAGAGAATAAAATAAAAATCATGCGAAGACAGGAAATAAACCTCACATTTCTGAAAAAATGTCTTGACCAAGCTAAAGAGATTATGTTTTAATTGTCTATCCTGCCTGTTTAATTTTTAGATCAATATATATTAGCAGGGGGGAATGGGCTTAAAAGAGTTGTTCTTTATATAAAAGCTGTATCTTTTGAACAAGGGGAGATCAGAAACTTTCTCTCAAAAATCGGCTATGGATATAAAAAAGAAGGGGAAATCATGTTGGGCATTCTTAGCATTTTTTATTATACTCATTTTATTATTTGTTTCTTCCAATTCATTTGCCGAATCTAACATACCCAGAGTTAAGCATTCCGTCAAACCGCTCGATCTTTCCCGTACGCCAACTACAGAAGAATTAATGGCTGCAGGGCAGTTGGGGGGCCAACTTTATCCTACTGATGATATTGAAATGGATGATGGCAAACTCTGCCAAAACGATAAGGCCAAGGACCTGACGACTGAAATCAATGAAGATAAGATTAAAAGAAACAGAATCATTAATTTTTCCTTTGGCCAGGCAATTCAGGAATGGAACAAACATAATTATAAAAATGCTGTAAAGCTTTTTAGAAAACATATTAAAGAGTTCCCTGAGAGTCCATGGGTTTCTGAAGCAAGTCTTCATATTGGATGCGATGCCAAATATAATGGACGCTACACAGAAGCGGAAGATCAATTTAGATGGATTATAGATAATAACAGAGGCAAATCTCACGAAGGCGCAAAACGTTTGGGGAGTAAGGCAATGTTACGGCTCGGAGTTCTAAAGGTTCTGCAAAATAACCTCACCAACGCAACGGAAATTTTTTCGGCTCTTAAAAAAGAAAGCCTCGACTGGAGAGAAAGAACTTATGCAAGTCACTGGATACAGAGGATATCCCGTTACAAATCTCAGAAAACAGCAATGCTAAAGTGCGGCACAGAGGCATTGGCATATCTTATGGAGAAAGAAGGCAAAAAGGTTGAGGCTCATGAGATTGCCACTATTGCTCCCGATAATGAGAAAGGACACAGTATTTCAGACCTTGTTGATATAGCATCGAGTTACAAATATGAATTAACGGGATATCAATTGTCTATATCGGGACTGAATCTGATCCCCCTGCCTGCAATAATGCAGATAGCAGGCAAGAGCAGCGGGGATAAAGGCCACTATTGGGTACTGGACAGAGTTGAAAATGGCAACCTTGAACTTTATGACCCTCAGAGCAGACGGAGGTTTACACAAAGTCCTGATGAATTTTCAAAAGAATGGACTGGCAGAACACTTGTATCAACATCCAGGATAATGGACAATATTCCCGGGACAATGCTTTCGACTAACGAAATGAAAGAATCCTATGGAGGTTGCTGTGGTGTACCGAGACCGGAAGAATCACTTGGGAATCCCGAAGATAATGCTGGAGACCCGCAGAAAAAACAATGCTCTGAAGGCGCTCCTGTCTGGAACGTAAATATGGTTAATATGAATCTTTTCATGACGGATACGCCCATGTGGTACAATCCGCCGGTTGGCCCCTCGGTTAGAATTAATTTAAGCTACAACTCCCAATCTTCTATTGCCCAAAATGAACCTTTCGGTAATAAATGGGCGTTTAATTATGGGAGCTATCTTGTGGTTGATACAAGCGGGAATGTCTTAATCTTCATGCCTGACGGCAGGCGGGATGTCTATCCCCCTGATGGTCAAGGCGGATATACAAAACCTTTTGGAGTCTTCAATACCCTAACAAAGATAGCCGAGAATTATTTTGAACTTGTATTCCTTGACGGCACCGTTTATGTCTATAACATCCCACAGGGCACCAGCTCCCTTCAGCCGTTTTTAGTTGAAATAAGGGATGCGTACAACCAAAAACTGACATTAGGATATAGCAGCAACGTTCAACTAACAACAATCACGGATGCGCTCAATAAAGTAACCAATTTCGTAGATAGTAATAATGATGGTTTGATAGACCGCGTAGACGATCCTTTTGGACGTTCTGCATATTTTGAATATGATGCAAATGGAAATCTTACAAAGATTACGGATATGGGTGGTTATTGGACAGAGCTGATTTACGATACAGACGTTTATTTGACGAGAATTAAAAATGAAAAAAGCATTTGGGATTTCTATATTGAACCTGCCGATGGGTTAAGTGCAAATTTTTATCCGCCACCTGGTATGCCAATGTGGGCAAATTACCGAATAACGATAACAAATCCCTTGGGGAAGAAGGAAGAGTATTTTTATGCTGGCGCTTTAGGTAATAAGTCTTGGTATGTAAGTCCGAGAGATTATGTAACATATGCAGGATTAGATAATAATAATTATATAAACGCACAAAAAACATCTTATTATCTGACAATTCTTAATCAGAAAGGGAAAATAGAGAGAATTCAGTTTCCGGAAGGTGGATTTACAAATTATCAGTATGATGTCGAAACCGAGAAACCATATGTTGTTACAGATTATCATGGCACTGATGCTTTAGGTCAACCTGTAGCTCACGCTGTGTATTATACATACAATAGCAATGGCCGTATCACTTTATTAAAGGACGCAAAAAACAATATCACAACATTTAACTATTACCCAAACAATATTGATGTTCAGGAAATTAGATATAATTTAGTTAGCACACCGGAAGATGATGATATCCTTCTCAAAACATTCACATACAACGGCAATACACATGACATCGCTTCTGTTACTGACAGGCTTAATATCATCACAGAGTATGCTTATAATTCCTATGGACAGTTGAATACTATTATCCAAGCAAAGAATACTGCTGTTCAAATGACAACAGAGGTTGTGTATGATGATGCTGTAACGCATGATCTTAGGGAAATAAAAAGAAATGGAAATACAATATCATCCTTTACCCAAGACAGTATCGGCAGAATTCAGACACGAACGGATGAGATAGGACTGACTCTGGCGTACGATTATAATAACCTTGATCAGATATCAAAGATTCTTTATTCTGACACCGTTTACAACGGTACTACCCCCGTATCTAAATTTGTATCCATCAATTACTCCACATGCTGTCCCCGCATATTGGACAATATAACAGACCGGGCGGGACTAACCACTAATTATATCTATGATGCATCGAAACATTTAACAAAAATACAGGGACCAGAGGGGATTATTAAATATGAATATGATGTAAACGGGAATTTTACAAAATTAACTGATGCAGATGGCAAGATAACGTCATTTGAATATAATCTTGACAACAGACTGGTCAAGAGGATTTATCCTGACAATAAATTCGTTACATATACGTATGATCTCGCAGGACTTCTTACTAAAACCACGAATTCCCGAATCATAGATAAAAATTATACCTATGATGAGAATCACAACCTTCTCACCATTGACTATTCTGATACTACCCCTGATGTTACCTTTACTTACGATGACTATGACCTCACAAAGACAATGTCAGACGGGATCGGTTTGTATCAGTATGGTTATGACGATGTTAACAGACTGACAAGCATTGATGGCCCATGGGTAAATGATACAGTTACATATGAATATAATGATCTTGGGCAATTGAAAACTTTTATACCGCAAGGTGGGCAAACAATAACTTATAAATATGATAATGACACTGGGTACACTGATCTGGACATTGGAAGATTGAAGGCCATTCAGTCCGGGGCGAATACGCATACCTATAATTACACAGGCGTTAATCCGCTTGTACAGAGTTTAACCCGTCCAAACGGGAGCATTACTGAATATCTTTACAATGATCCGTTGAAAAGACTGACGGAGATAACAAATAAGACTTCAGCAGATGCAATTATCAATAAGCATGTATTCGCGTACAACAATCTTGATATCATAGGTACGGAAACGATTACCACCGGAACATCTCTTGACTCATTTACAGAAGGGCTGAAGACATATGATTACAATAATCTCAATCAGCTTCTAAACTCCACGAATCCGGATCAATCATTCCTTCATGATGACGATGGTAATATGACACAGGGATATACGCCGGATGGGTATCAGTTTACAGCAACGTATGATGCGGGGAATCGTTTAAAGACTCTTGAGCATACAGACAGCAGCAATATTGTCCACAAGACAGAATATTACTACAGTGGTGACGGATTTCTTGCACAGATCAAGAAATATAACGACAGCACATTAGTAAGTGATACCCGATACGTTAGGGCTGGTTTTTTACCTGTTCAGGAGAGGGATGGAATCAATGCTGTTGTCAGGGAATATACGTGGGGACTGAATATGGGTGGAGGTATTGGAGGATTATTAAACCTCAAGCAAAACGGAGCAGACTACTCTTACTTATATGACGGAAAAGGGAATGTGAGTGCGTTGATTGATGGTACACAGAATATAGTTGCTTCATATAGATATGATGTATTCGGAAAACTCCTCAAGAAAGTTGGGACATTGGATCAGCCTTTCAGGTTCTCAACAAAACAGTATGATGAGCAGACAGGATTAATCGATTTCGGTTATAGGTTTAATAACCCTGTGATTGGCAGATGGATGACGAGAGATCCGTTGGGTGAAGCTGGGGGGATTAATCTCTACAATTTCGTCGGAAATAATCCGGTCAACTTTGTGGATCCATTAGGCTTGTTCGATATTAAAGTAGTTGATACCGGAGGAAGAAGCGTAGGTACATATGGAGGAATAATGATAGTTGTAGGAGATAGTGGTAAATCAACTATTGTGCAAGTCAGTTCATGGCCAAATCCTCAAAATGCTAATCCTGGCGTTCAGGAAAACACATATGATGCTACATATCGCTCAACGGGTCAAAAAGGAAGAGAACCTGGCGTAAGGTTGAGGGATGGTGGAAAAGTCGCAACTATTGGACCTAATCCTGCTCAAAAAAACCAAAGCCATGCAACTGGTATTAATATTCATTGTGGAGATAGCTCCACCAATCGGGGTTCTGCTGGTTGTATAACTATCGAACCGAGCCAATGTAAAGACGTTTGGAATGTTCTTCAAGATGGAGAGACTGGCACTGTAACGATAAATAGAAAGGGGTTTATAATACAATGACGATATCTTTTATAAATAGAATTTTTTATTGCATCATTGTTACCATTATTTTTTCTCTGTGTGTTTTAGTAAGCAGTTATGGGAATGGGAATGGAATATGCGAAGGAAAGGATGAGACAATAAGTTGTTTAATAGAAAATTATGAGGAACTTTATTCAACTAATTATTCTCTCTTTTGGAATATTCTTCATAAAGCTGCAGACAAAGCACAGTCTTGCAAATCATATTTAGATGTAACCCGTTTTATGGAACTTGTTAGGGTGGAGCGACGCGGTGCTGAATTTGAAGAATTCTTTCACGAGAAAATAGAAAAACTGTGCATCAAAAATACCAGGTGTTTTTTTGAAGGCTTATCCAATTTAACATTGGAAGAACAAACCAAAATAATAGATGTTCTGAAAAACCCGATATTTGAAGAACAATCTGCAATTCGTGAAACTTTCATCAAAAAGAAGGATAAAGAGAAATATAAGAAAATCACTGAAATCTACTTAAAACAATAACATATGTAGGGTTATCAGAAGAAATAATTTGTATGCGTTTGTCGGAAATAATCCGGTTAACTGGATTGATCCGTGGGGTGAAGCCCAAGTTTATATTTGGTACCCAAAGGGTGGAAACGTAGGCCATTCGTCTATAGAAACGGATTTAGGAGAATATGGAAGTTTCTGGCCAGAAAAAAACTGGAAAGATGATGCGCAAGGTACATTTAATACATTTAAAGGTGACATTCTCTCTGAAGGGGGAGTTCCTGATGTAATTATAGATATAACAGGTGTTAATGAAGAATCTATGACGAAATATATAAAAGGAATAAAAAAAGATGCTCCAAATTATCGATGGAGAGGAAATAATTGCACAGATTTTGTGGAGGATACACTAAGAGAGGGGGGAGCTTTTACCGGAATAAAGCCAATCTCTGTAAATACTCCCCCAGGTCTATCAACAAGATTAATTATTAGAGAAAAATTGCGAAGTCTTTTCAACTTAAATAAATAAGAAAAGGGATATGAGAGTGACCATATTAATTTTAAGCATAATTTTGTTTTTTGTTGGATTTGAAGCTTTTAATGTTGGAGGATTAATATCGTCCTTATTTATTTACGGGGGATATCTATTTGTTATATTACATATTTTTGTCATTCTAGGACTTTATAAGAAAATAGAGGTTGCAAGGAAGGCTTTTATAGGTGAAAATATGTTCTTTATATCTTTAATTATTTATTACGTAATAGTAATCCCTAAATTAAATTTTGGACCATCCTCTTT
This sequence comes from Thermodesulfovibrionia bacterium, assembly GCA_020057065.1. Lineage (GTDB taxonomy): Bacteria > Nitrospirota > Thermodesulfovibrionia > UBA6902 > UBA6902 > SURF-23. The sequence continues at coordinate 11,219 of JAGVGM010000182.1, read as the reverse complement.
TTCTGAGCCGACACCACTTATTAGTGATTATATGAAAAGTTTAAGCTATGGAATGGTTCCTTTAATCTTTTTCGTAGTGAATATAATCGTTAGTTTTAAAAGTTCTCGGTGAAAGTACAGGTACACTTCCTTAAAAGAAACAGAACGATGAAAAAGGATATCTACAAAACTATTAGGCTGTTGTTGGCTGTTGCTTCTATTGCACTGACATTTAACGCTGTCTCTGTTCAAGCGGTTACTGAAACTATTCAGTTCAATTACGACAACTCCCGCCAAATCAGGGATGTAATTTACGATGACGGATCAGATCTTAATTTTGTTTATGACACTTCCGGCAACCGTCTTTCAGAGACAACAACCCTTTCAGGTTCACCTGCAAATAATTCCCCTTCCCAACCGTCTAACCCATATCCTGCCGATTTAGCTGCTGACGTAGACATAACCGTTAATCTTTCATGGACTGCCAGCAGCGACCCAGACACAGGTGATATAGTTTTTTATGACATATATCTCGGTACATCACCGAATCCACCCTTGATTGTCAGCGGATATCAATCTACAACTTATTTAATTGATCTTGAACCCTTGACCACATATTATTGGAAGATTGTTGCAAGAGACAATCATAATGCGACCACAGAGAGTCAGTTGTGGAGTTTTACGTCAAAAGATATGCCTTTAAATGCTGATTTTATTGTTTCTCCAAATAATATCATTGGCCCAGTTGCGGTAAATTTTACAGATACTTCCACTTCAAAACAAGGGATTAGAACCTGGAAGTGGGATTTTAATAACGATGGAGCTATTGATTCCACTTTGCAGAATCCATCTTACTATTATGATCCCGGCACTTATGCTGTCAGCCTGTCAATAGAGGATATCTACGGCAGCATTGATACTGAAGTGAAAACAGGATACATTATCATATTTGCTGATACAGACGGGGACGGAATATACGATAATATTGACAACTGTCCATTTAATTATAACCCTTATCAGGCAGATTCTGACGGAGATAACATAGGAGATGCTTGCGACACGTGTCCTGATGATACAATCAACGATCCTGACAATGATTATATATGCGGGCTGATAGACACTTGCCCATGGGTGTTCGATCCTGGTCAAGTTGATTCTGACGAAAATGGTGTCGGAGACGCGTGTGAACCTGATGTTGATAATGATGGCATACCTAATGAAGTCGATAATTGCTCTTTGCATTTTAACATAGACCAAGCGGACACGGATGGAGATGGAAGAGGAGACGCTTGCACAATAGTCCGTTGCATTTCAACAAGTGCGGATCTCCAGATTGCCTTAGATGAAGCAAAAAACAATGGGGAAGATGACATCATAAAACTTGTTCAGGGGACATACAGGGTATCTGAAAATGGCAACAGAAAGTTCTCTTACAACTCATATGAATTATTTGATCTTATCATTAGAGGCGGTTACACACCAGGATGCAATTCAAGAGGGGCTGATCCATCAAATACTATACTTGATGGTGAAAATCTACCCTATAATGAGGTTTTTGAACTCTACGATAGGAACAGTTATCCTTTGCCTTATAAATTTCCTAACATAACAGTAGAGGGGGTTACAATAAAGAACGGAAATGGTGTTGCGGGAGGCATTTTTGCATTCTCTTATTACGGGGATATAATTTTATCAAACAATATAATTACAAATAACAACGCAGGGTCAACAGGTGGGGGAATAAATGCTTATTCAGAAAACGGAATTATAACTATAACAAGCAATATTATAGCTAATAATACAGCCCTGTATACTGGTGGAATTAAGATTTGGACACAGGGTACTGTAAGTATTATAAACAATACAATATCCGGGAATACGGGTAATTCAAGGGGCGGTGGAGTACAACTTTATCTTCCAAGTAATTTTGCTGCTGCTAATATTTACAACAACATCTTCTGGAATAATGCCAGTACGTTATACGGAGGAGGTGATATTGATATTGAAAATGGATCAAGCGGAACAGTGAATATATTTAACAACAACTATGATCCTACAAAAGTAGATGGATTAGTACAAAGCGAACTAATAGTAAACGAGGGCAACAACATCAACATAGACCCGCAGTTTGTGGATGCAGCCAATGGAGATTATCATCTGACAGGCGGGTCAGCATGTATCGATACCGGAACTACAGCGCCATCACTTCCCTCAACAGATTATGAAGGAGACAACCGTGCTCTCGGTATATCTCCAGATATAGGAGCTGATGAATATTATACAGCAGGAGCAACGTATACCATTAGCGGACAGATAACTTTGGGAGGTTTGGGATTGGGAGGAACACGGATTGACCTTTCGGGAGATGCCACAGCAACAAAGATTACTAATAGCAATGGCAATTATTCGTTCACATGGATAGGCAACGGCAATTATACTGTGACGCCGGTCAATGCGTTTTATAATATTACCCCCGAATATCTAAATTCAGCGGTTAGTGGCGCTGATGTTGCCGGCCAGGACTTTACAGCTACTGCTATAGATACTGATGGTGACGGGGTTCCTGATTTTATCGATAACTGTGTAAATATGCCAAATCCTGGACAGGAAGACACAGACAGTGATGGTGTAGGAGATGCCTGTGACACTGATGTACTTCCTACTGTAAATCCGAACGGCCCATATACAGGCATTGAAGGACTGGCAATAACACTTGATGGTTCAGGATCTGGAACTCCAGAGGGCAGAACAATAACGATTTATGAATGGGATATAAATGATGATGGAATGTATGACTATAGCTCTTCTTTACCGACTCAAAACCACACGTACATTCAATGGGGAACATACAGCATAAGGCTCAGGGTAACGGATAATCTTTCAGTAACAAACGAGGCAACTACAACAGCCGATATTTCAGATACATCACCAACAGCAGACTTTACAGGAAATCCAACCTCTGGAACAGCGCCTTTTACAGTAACCTTCACAAACAATTCAACAGCTTATGACCAGCCGTTAACCTGTGAGTGGGATTTTGACAATGATGGTTTAACCGATTCATACGAGGCTAATCCATTGTATTCTTATGACAATCCTGGCATATACACAGTAAAACTCACTGTCACTGATTCAGACGGGAGTCCACCAAACACATTAATGAGGACAAATTATATTTATGTATGCGCTGCTCCTTTGAGAATTGCAGGGCAAACGCCTGCTTACTATTCTACGCTTCAGGAGGCATATGACGCGGCAATGGATGGAGATATCATTCAGAGCCAAGCTGTTTCATTCACGGAAAACCTTAATATCGATCGTAACTTATCAATTATATTAGATGGTGGGTATGATTGCGGTTATATATATAAAACAGGAAAGACAAGTCTACGGGGTAATGTCACAATCAGCAACGGAACAGTCGTGCTTGAGAACTTTATTCTGGAAAAGTAACATGAGAAGACAACCGTTACAGTGTCCCTTTTGTGAAAATTTACTAAGGCCGCCTGTTGACATTCGTTTTAAATCACTGGAGATTACCGGCGGGATATGTACATGCAGGGCTGTGTATGTTTTTGACCGCAGAGGGCATAACCTTGGAGAGATATATCTGAATGCCTTGACTTTTTTATGCAAGGGCGATATTGACAGGGCATTAATGTTGATGCCCGAGGATTTTGAAGAAGAGACTCTCGATTATGAAATTCATTCAAATACAATAAGCAGAAGGGAGGATAAATCAGGAAGAACGGGAAAATTATTCTTTGTGAGGTTAAAAAATTTGTAAATGTTTTTATAAGATTTTTTTATTTGACCTATAGATGATTTTTGTTTTATAGTCTTAACCTGTTTCCCAGTGCTACTATTACTAAATAAATATCTTCCGCTTGAAATATGAAGATACAAAATAAACTAAGAGGAAAGGAGTACAAAAAATGGCATCTATAGAAGTTGATGGAAAAAGTTTCGAGGTTGATGAGGACGGATATTTGCAGGACTGGCAGGAATGGAATGAAAACGTTGCAAAGAAAATGTCACAGGATGACGGTCTTGAATTGACCGAGTCACATTGGGAAGTTATTAAATTTCTCAGGGGCTACTTTGAGAAGTACCAGATAGCTCCGATGATCAAGATACTTACCAAGGAGATTGGTAAGGTTATGGGACCGGAAAAGGGGAATACAAAGTATCTTTATGAACTGTATCCTGCAGGCCCTGCAAAACAGGCTTGTAGGTATGCCGGGCTTCCAAAGCCGACCGGTTGCGTATAATAGTCTTTTTATAAAGAATTAAAATCTCTTTGAACGAACCTTTAGACCTTAAGGGCATAGGAAAGTTATGCCCTGTGGATGGCGGCACGAGATGAAGTTTTACAACCTTCTATCAGCAAAAAAGTCTGCAGTCCTGGAAAGATGGTATAATGCAATTCTTGACACCTATCCGTCTGACACCTCAGGTTTTCTGAAAAAACAGAAAAACCCATTTTTGAACCCCGTGGGTTGTACTATATTTCAGGGGATCGAGAGTCTCTATTATGAACTCCTGCATGGAAGCGAGAGGGAAAAAGTTTCTCAGTCCCTTGACAATATTATTCGGATCCGGGCGGTACAGGACTTTAGCCCTTCCCAGGGAATCATTTTTGTCCTGTTATTAAAAAAAGCGATCAGAGAAGAGATTAAAGAAGAACTTGCTGAACAGCATCTTTACAATGAATTGCTTGAGCTTGAGTTGAAAATAGACGATATGTCTCTCCTCGCTTTTGATATCTACATGAAATGCCGTGAAAAACTTTACCAGTTGAAGGCAGATGAATTACAGAGATGGACATATAGAAGATTGAAGAAAGCTGATGAAATATACAAGCAGGAAAGTGTCCACGAAGACATTTATGGTGAAATAACAGAATTTCAAAGAAAAGAGGTAGCCAAATGAATGCCATTATTTCCCTTATAGCTGTTGTTGGTCTTGTTTTGATTGCTTTAATAGGAGTCAATGTGGCGAACCTTCATTTCATCTTCGGGATCGTTGTGCCGTATTTAGCAATTGTTATATTTTTAATCGGGGTAATTACCCGTGTCATGAAATGGGGACGCACTCCTGTGCCTTTTCGCATACCGACCACATGCGGGCAGCAGCAGTCCTTTCCATGGATAAAGCAGTCTAAACTTGACAACCCCTCAACAACCTCTGGAGTTGTTGGAAGGATGCTCCTTGAAGTTTTATTGTTCCGATCCCTTTTCAGCAATACAAAATTTGAATTAAGAGAAGGGCCCAAGGTCTCATATGGATCAACAAAGTGGCTTTGGCTGGGAGGCCTTGCGTTCCACTGGTCCTTTCTTGTTGTATTGATAAGACATATGAGGTTATTTACTGAACCTGTGCCTGCCTTTCTGAAGGGCATTGAGGCTCTTGACGGGTTTTTGCAAGTAGGAATACCCGGGGTCCTGATAAGCGGGGTAGTTCTTCTATTAGCTGTAACCTATCTTTTTCTGAGAAGGGTTTTTATTCCGCAAGTCCGTTATATTTCTCTTGCTGCAGATTATTTCCCCCTTTTCCTGATAATAAGCGTGGCCCTTACCGGCATCTTAATGAGATATTTTTTGAGAGTTGATTTAGTCAGCATAAAAGCATTGACAGTTGGACTTGTGAGCTTTAATGCAAAGTTGCCTAAAGGAATAAGCGTTATCTTTTACATTCATCTTTTCCTTGTCAGCACATTGTTTGCATATATACCATTCAGCAAGATAATGCATCTCGGTGGGGTTTTGCTAAGCCCGACACGGAATCTTCCCAATAACAGCCGCATGGTAAGACACATTAATCCCTGGAATTATCCTGTCGAACTTCATACATATGCAGAGTATGAAGATGAGTTCAGAGATAAAATGAAAGATGCTGGAATACCAGTTGATAAGGAGTAACTATGGCAAAGACGCCGAAACCAGATGAATTAAGCAAAATAGATTATACCCAGCCTGAAACCAGTTGGATGGACACCCCTGCTGAACTGAAAGAGGGCAACTGGTGTTACGGCGCAAAGCCTAAGAATCTCGAAACACTTCACTTCCCGAATCCCAGAGAATGGAGGGTGCAGGATGAGGACTGGAAGCTTCCCGAAAACTGGCAGGAAATAATCCTGCAGGGGATGAAAGAGAGGCTTGATAAATATCGTTCCTTCAAAGTCTTCATGGATATCTGTGTAAGGTGCGGGGCCTGTGCAGACAAATGCCATTTTTTTATCGGCTCCGGAGATCCAAAAAATATGCCGGTTCTCAGGGCCGAACTGCTCCGATCAGTATACAGGGGCAATTTTACAACAGCAGGCAAGATACTTGGCAAAATTGCCGGAGCAAGACCGCTTACACTGTCAGTTCTTAAGGAGTGGTGGTACTACTTCTTTCAGTGTACTGAATGCCGCCGCTGTTCTGTCTTCTGTCCTTATGGGATCGACACTGCAGAAATTACTATGATGGGAAGGGAGTTGCTAAACCTCCTCGGTTTAAACATTGACTGGATATCCGGACCTGCGGCAAATTGTTATATGAAGGGCAATCACCTCGGCCTTGAACCCCACACGATCGTAGGCAATCTTAGTTACATGCTGGATGATATAGAAACCGTAACCGGGATTAAGATTGAGCCGACATTTAACAGAAAAGGCGCCGAGATACTTTTTGTAACACCTTCCGGCGATCTTTTCGCGGACCCCGGGACCTATACCTGCATGGGATATCTTATGCTCTTCCATGAGCTCGGGCTTGATTATACATGGAGCACATACGCCTCGGAAGGCGGGAACTTCGGATTCTTTACTTCCAATGAGCTGGCAAAACGGCTGAACACCAAAATATATGCCGAAGCCAGGAGGCTCGGCGTAAAGTGGATATTAGGCGGAGAATGCGGCCATATGTGGAGGGTTCTCAACCAGTACATGGATACATGGAACGGCCCGGCAGATTTCCTTGAAGTGCCGAAGTCTCCAATAACCGGCACGGTATTTGAGAATACAAAAGCAACCAAGATGGTGCACGTTGCCGAATTTACCGCGGACCTTATAAAAAACAGGAAACTGAAACTGAACCCGAAACGCAATGATAACCTGAAGGTGACTTTCCATGATTCCTGCAATACCGCAAGAGGCATGGGAATCTTTGAAGAACCCCGTTACATCATCAATAACGTATGCAATCATTTCTACGAAATGGACGAGCTCACGATCAGAGAGAAGACATTCTGCTGCGGAAGCGGCTCAGGACTGAACGCAGGTGAGAACATGGAGATCAGAATGAGAGGGGGGTTGCCAAGGGCCAACGCCGTAAAAGATGTCGTGGAAAAATATGGCGTCAACATGGTGGCAAATATCTGCGCGATTGACAGGGCGGCGCTGACAGCCTCGCTCGATTACTGGGTTCCTGGCACAAAAGTTACAGGAGTTCACGAACTCGTGGCAAATGCAATGATTATGAAGGGTGAGAAGGAGAGAACCACAGATCTGCGAGGAGAACCTCTCCCCGGAATGGAGGGACAGGAATAATGTATAACGGAGGAAAGATAATAGCGGGGCTTATTATATTTATCGGGCTGTTTACATTCCCTATTTTTTATAATATGGGGAAGACGTCTACCATGCCTGAGTCAAAACTGGATACCCCTGCGATAAAGGAATTGCCTGAAGCTGAAAGAAAGTGTGTGGAGTCAAAAGAATATATGAGGGCCAACCACATGCAGCTCTTGGATAGCTGGAGAGATCAGGTTATACGCGATGGAAATTTGGTATACGAAAGCACGAGCGGGAAAAAATATATAATGAGCCTTCAGAATACATGCATGCACTGCCATTCCAATAAGAAAGAGTTCTGCGACAAGTGCCACAACTATGCAAATGTAACACCTTACTGCTGGTCGTGCCATATCCCACCAAAGGAGAATGAGATATGAGTATAAACAGGAGAAAAATCTTAAAAATTGCGGGCGCTTCCGCACTTTTCGGATTAACAGGCGCATCTGCTATTGAAGAGTTACTAATTACGAATGCTGAAGCTTTAATTACACCGGGACCGGAAGCCCTCACGGCAAAGAGATGGGCTATGGTTGTTGATGTCAATAAAATCAAGACAAAAGAAGATTATGAGAAGATCATAAATGCCTGTCACAGCATTCATAACGTACCGGATATCGGCAATAAGAAAGACGAGGTAAAATGGATATGGGAAGAGGAATATGAGAGCACCTTTCCCGGAGTATCCGATGAATTTATACCTGACAGCATAAAACACAAACCTTTTCTGGCGCTCTGTAACCACTGTGCGAACCCACCATGCGTAAGGGTATGTCCCACAAAGGCAACATTCAAGAGGCCGGACGGCATTGTTGCAATGGATTACCATCGTTGTATCGGCTGCCGTTTCTGTATGGCGGCGTGCCCGTTCGGAGCAAGGAGCTTTAACTGGAGGGACCCAAAGCCCTTCATCAAAAAAGAAAATAAAGAATTCCCGACCCGGATGAAAGGCGTTGTGGAGAAGTGCACCTTTTGTTCAGAAAGGCTTGCACGGGGACTTCAGCCGGCCTGTGTAGAGAATTCTAACGGCGCACTGGTTTTTGGCGACCTCGATGATCCACATTCAGAAGTAAGAAAGGCACTCAGCGCCAATTATGCGATCAGACGTAAACCTGAAATTGGGACTGGTCCCAGTGTTTACTACATAATAGGAGGGAATGAACATGCTTGAGAAAGCGCTTACGGGCAGCAAGGGATACTGGACCTGGATATTCATTTTGCTTGCTATTATAGGAGCAGGCTTTATCAGTTACCTCCGTCAGTTTGATTATGGGCTTGGTATTACAGGCATGAGCAGGGATGTTTCCTGGGGTTTTTACATTTCACAATTCACTTTTCTCGTCGGCGTTGCAGCTTCGGCAGTAATGCTGGTGATCCCGTATTATCTCCATGATTTTAAGAAATTTGGAAAGATCGTGATCCTTGGAGAATTTTTAGCCATAGCAGCCGTCACCATGTGTATACTGTTTATCTTTGTTGATCTGGGTCAGCCGGCGAGGGTTATGAATGTCATACTGCATCCGACCCCGAACTCTATCCTCTTCTGGGATGCGATGGTCTTAAACGGTTATCTTTTTATTAACTTAATAGTCGGCTGGACCACTCTGACCGCAGACCGTAAAGGAGTTCCGCCGCCAGATTGGATAAAACCTTTCATATATCTTTCAATTCCATGGGCTGTCAGTATTCACACAGTAACAGCGTTCCTTTACGCAGGCCTTCCGGGAAGACATTTCTGGCTGACAGCCGTTATGGCTGCGCGGTTTCTTGGATCAGCCTTTGCATCAGGGCCGGCGCTTCTCATTCTTCTGTGCTTTATAGTAAGAAGGGTCAGTAAATTTGATCCTGGCAAAGAGGCAATTCAGGCGCTGGGCAAGATCGTCACCTATGCAATGTTTGCAAATGTGTTCCTTCTCGGACTTGAGTTCTTCACTGCATTTTACAGCCAGATTCCGGGTCACATGCATCCGTTCGTTTACCTGTATGCCGGTCTGGATGGATACTCAAAGCTGGTTCCGTTAATGTGGATATCAACTATCCTTGCAGTTGTATCGCTTATCATTCTGGTGAATCCTAACACGCGCAGGAAAGAGAATATGCTCGCTTTTGCATGTGCAGCGGTTTTCATCTCCCTCTGGATCGACAAGGGTTTTGGGTTGGTCGTAGGCGGGTTTGTTCCGAATATGTTCGAGAGGGTGACAGAGTACTGGCCATCATTACCAGAGGCATTGATCACACTCGGTATATGGTCCATAGGGTTTTTAGTGCTAACAGTTCTTTACAAGATAGCGATAGCAGTAAGGGAACAGACCGCTTCCTGGCCAGAGTTGCATTAAATTATCAGGATTAAAATATTATCCCCGTTAAGAATGAAAATTTTTAACGGGGTTTTTGTTTTGTGTGCGGGGATATATTGTGATGCCAAATTATTTTCACGGGATAATCATATTGAATGACCCCTACAAAGGTTTGCCCTGTTGTTTGAGAATGCTAAGAATTTGCTTGCCCAATAAGCATAAAAAGGTATATACTTTTTTTGACAAGGCTGTTGGATAGCAGAAAGCTCTGAAGCTCAGGTAATACGTTACGGTTCATAATTATACGACGCAGAAATAATAATATTTGGTATTATTAAGGTAATCGCGAGAGAAAGGAAATAAATAATATGAGAGTTAGAGATATCCCTGAAATTGCCAAATTAAGTGCACCGGAAAAAATATTATTGGTTGAAGATTTATGGGACAGCATCTCTTCGGATGAATCTATTGTGCCAATTCCTCAGAGTCATATTGATGAATTAGACAGAAGACTAAAAAGGTATGGATCTGCTGGTGGAAGACTTTTAACTATCGAGGAACTTCAAGCAAAAATAGAAGATAGGAAATGACATACGAACTGCGTTTCCTTCCCGAAGTCGAGGAAGATGTAATAGCTGGTTATTTATGGTATGAAACGAAGTCATCTGGGCTTGGCGAGGATTTTCTGAGGGTATTTTATGCGTGTGCTGGTGAGATTCCTCGAAATCCACTTCTTTACCCAAAAAAGTATAAAGAATTTCGTCGTCGGTTACTCAGAAGATTTCCGTATGCAATTTATTACATGGTAGACGACAACAAGATAATCGTGTTTGGGCTCTTTCATTGTGCACGTGATCCTCATTCTATCAGATTAACACTTCAAGAAAGAGAACCGGACAGACCCTAAGGAAGAATAGATGGGAAGTAGATGATTATCAGGTCTACATTCTTCATTATAAATCTGTAATATGTAGCCCTGACACCACTTTCATGACACATGCCTGCCTGTCCGTTAGGCAGGCAAATCGCATCTTGTTCCCTCCTGAAAATCTCTCCAATGGGCATTTCGTTGTCCGGATTGTTAATGACCCGTATTCTTCATCGTTTTTGATCTCCGATATCGCAAAGATTTTTGTTTACAATCCCCATAAAAATACCCTATATTAATACCATCGACTCAGCGTCTCAGTTCACATGTTTTATCCGTAATGCTCCGCACTACGGATAAAACTATATACGTTATGCGTAGAAATATTAATAGGCTTAAGGTCAGGACGTAGATAAGTAAGAGATTTAGAATGTGGGAAATGAAGATGTCAAGTTTTTAGTTGAAATTTATTTATGGCTCCCATTTAATTGTTATTCTTCAAGCAGCTTTTTTTGCT
>JAGVGM010000048.1 GCA_020057065.1 Thermodesulfovibrionia bacterium | reverse complement strand
GCTCAGCATCACTATTTCTTCCACATCCTTCTGCTATGTTTGCAGGGACAGAAGCACCGGATCTTCTAATCTGACTCGTTAGACCATACAATTCTTCTCGTGGAAATGTTGAAGTAGTCTGATAAATCTTTAGAGTCAGCTTATGCGCCTTCTCCCATACGTTAAGTTCTTTAAAGTTTTTCAAATTATTCATCCTTTCTTTTAGCTGAATGCTGACCGCTGATAGCTGACAGCTTATAACAACGCCTGGTTTTGCGTGCTCGCAGTAACCTGTCTCTTTTCCGCAAGATATTCGAGATATGCCTTAACAGAGTCAGCTCCGAGTTCAAGCGGCATCTTCAGATCATGGAAAATCAAAAACCGCCTTATCCAGTCTTCATAAGATTTTCCCGTACGCAGAGAATAATGTCGTCGGCGCATTTCAGAACGAAAACGATTGAACACATCCTTATGAACAATATCAACCTCTTTTGACCTCCCCTCATCCCGAAATGATATTGCGCCCTTTCTCCCGACATCTTCAGAAACATATGTTACTTTTTGCCAATCCTGCGCCCACATCATATTGAAGTAATTCTGATACAATATCCTCAATGCATCCGATGCCTGAGCTACCTGCCAGTTCTCGGCTTTCAGTTCACGCCTTAATTTAATAAGGAAAGACTTTATAATAGGGAAAAGGCAGGCCATATTTAAGAATCGTTGTTTGCAAGGCGAGAATATGCGCCCATGAAGTCTCTTTCCTGATTAATTGAGCATAAAGAATGTACCGGCTGAAATCATCCAGGGAGGTAATGAGATACCACTTCTCTCCGGCGTTTGGCGCCCATAGATGATGGGATGAATCATGCTGAATCAGTTCACCGGCATAATTGGTCAATACCTCCCGGTCGTGAATAGTCCTTTTGCGCTTTTTGAGATAAAAGTCGTTCTTTTTGGCCCTGTCAATTACAGTAGACAGCGACACTTTCTGTTTATAATCTTTCCCCAGACGATCCCTGATATAGCTGTAATTGTAACAGCGGATGGGAACATGCTTGTCTTCTATCAACTTCTTTTCAATAGATAGTTCTTTTAGAATATTGTTTTCGATTTCTTTGGGTATCTCTCTGGTTTTGACTTTTCGGACATACTGAATTGAAAATTGATTGGGGGTGTCACGATACGCTTTTACTAAAGCAAAGAATCTCGTTTTATTGATTCCAAGAATTTCTTGAAGATATTTTCTTCCTACCTCCTTTCTTAAATATTTTCTGAGTAACTCAATGACTTGTTCATCCGTAAACTTCTTATGCAACTGTTCCAAAATATAAGCCTCCTTTTTTTGAGGCTCATATTACAGCTTTTCAGGTGTTCACTTTTAATTCGTAAATGACACTCGCGATTTTGCCCTTGCCTTAGGCTCGTACTTCTGCTAATATCGTTAAACATTAGCAGGGTTCACGTACAGGGGATTCGGCCTCGGCTAATACAAGCCGATGCCTCACCCCATAAGTTCACGCCCATGCCGGGCGTACACAAAAGGGTCAACTTGACCGCGGGAAGCTCGGCGGCGCTATGCGGCAAGGTCATTGGCGCGGCAAGTTACCCTTGGCGTTGGGTGTGACATTTGATAATGACTATGCTAAAGTTGATAGTAGTTCTATAATTGTTAAATGAAACAAAAGGCATATTTAGAAACATCTATTATCAGTTATCTTGCTGCGAGACCAAGCAGGGATATTATCATTGCTGCTCATCAGGAATTGACAAATGAATGGTGGGAGAATCGTCGGAAGCGATTTGATTTGTTTGTTTCCCAGCTTGTTATTCAAGAAGCAAAAGCAGGTGACAAAAACGCAGCACAAAAACGTCTAGACATCCTTGAACCAATTCCGTTACTTGAGTTGAATGAGAAGGTAATATCTTTAGCTCGTATCTTGATAGATGAGGTTTTACCACCAAAAGCAGTGGAGGACGCTTTACATATTGCTGTTGCCGCAATTCACGGCATGGATTATTTATTAACATGGAACTGCAAGCATATAGCCAATGCTGAAAAAGAACATGCTATAGCAGCGGTATGTCGCAGAAACAATTATGAACCACCGATTATATGCACACCGGAAGAACTCATGGGAGGATAAAACTATGTGGAAAGATAGCATAGTAGAGGACGTAAGGAAGGTCCGCGAGGAGCACGCAAAAAAATTCAATCACAATCTGGACGCAATATATCAAGACCTAAAGAAACAAGAAAAAAGGGGCGGTCGAAAAGTAGTATCATTACCGGCAAAGCGGGCTGCGATTGTCGTGAGAGCAAAAGCATCTTAATTAAGACCACCCAACCATGCGCAGTGAAATCGAACCACAGGACATTTTTGGGGCTATTGATATTTTGAGGTTTGCAAATCGGTTTTTTGCTCTTTGATGAGTTTCAGTGGTAAATTCACTTCGTGCCAAGAGTAATGCTTGGTTGTTCCGGGAGGTGAGAGTCCTCTTATGGTAAAAGACTATGAGCCATATAGCTTGGGTAGCATGGTTAG
>JAGVGM010000339.1 GCA_020057065.1 Thermodesulfovibrionia bacterium | reverse complement strand
TTCATTAGTGGCTCCTTTCTTTTTTGTTTTCCGTTCCGTGGATTATACCCCACGGGGGAGCCACTTATTATTTTCAACTAACTTTAGTTTAACCTCCTCAATACCGTCAGCATGATAATATAGTGTTATCTTTTACAGAAAGGTGCTACTATGGGGATAAAACGATTCGGGATATCTTTAGATTCGTCTCTTTTAGAGAATTTTGACAGCCTTATAACCAAAAAAGGCTATGCCAACAGGAGCGAGGCTATCAGGGACCTTATCAGAGACAGTCTTGTAAAAGAGGAGTGGGAATATGGCAACAGGGAAACCGTAGGGGCCATCAGCATTGTTTACACTCATCACCGAAGAGAACTAACGGACACCCTGACAGACCTGCAGCATCGTTTCAGTAAATCGATAGTCTCTTCCCTGCATGTCCATCTCGATGCACATAACTGCCTTGAAGTCATTGTTGTTAAAGGAAAGGGAACAGATATAAAAAATATAGCGGACAGACTGATAGGGACCAAGGGCGTGATGCACGGGAAACTCTCGCTGACAACACTGGGTAAACATTTAAAATAATTTTTTATTGCTATGGTAACACGATTATTTATAACGTAGCATTAATAAGAAATAAACTACATACGAAATGCATACTGTTTACTGCATACTGTTCACTGATTACTGCATACTGATAAGGAAAGAGCACATAATGCTTGCAGGGACAAGTTTTAAATTTTAAGGAGACCAGCTATGCATATGGCAGATGCTTTACTCTCACCGGCTGTGGGAACAGCCTTTTGGGCAGGCTCGATGGGGATCATCGGGTACTGTGCAAAAAAGCTCAAAGAGAACATAGACGAAAGAATGATTCCGCTGATGGGCGTGCTCGGCGCCTTTATCTTTGCCGCCCAGATGATAAATTTCACAATCCCGGCAACAGGCTCAAGCGGCCATATCGGCGGAGGCATGATCCTTGCCGCATTGCTGGGACCATATGCCGCCTTCATTGTTATCGCCTCGGTGCTGACAACACAGAGCCTGTTTTTTGCAGACGGCGGGATATTGGCCCTCGGATGTAATATATGGAATATGGGGGTATATCCATGTTTCATTGCATATCCTCTTATTTACAGGACCATGGTAAAAACCGGAAGCGGCACAAGGCGTATACTTATAGCTTCCATACTTAGCGTCACCGCAGGACTTCAGCTCGGAGCATTCTCTGTTGTGCTGCAAACCACACTTTCAGGCAGGAGCGAGCTGCCGTTCAGCACATTCGTCTACATGATGCTGCCGATTAAGTTGTAACCGTCAATGAGAAGATGTGCCATAAGATATTATACACCGTGAAATTAAAGGGGCAGCCGCAATGGGCCGCCCCTTATAAAATCTGTAAGGGCGGGTTTGAAACCCGCCCCTACTTTAAACTTTTTCTGCTACTTCTTTCAGCCACACAAGTCTTGATGAGTAAATTACAGACTTGTTGATGGACTCATTAAATTCAGATGGATTTACCTCAAGACCTTTCATTTTCTCAAAAGGATGGAACTTCGGTTTATCTTTAACCTGAAAGGCGCTCTTCATTTTTGCTGCAGATTCCTTTATCGGAGCGCCCATTGCTTTTGAAAGCTCAATAAGAATATTCTTGTGCTGTTTTGCATCGCCGGCAGGTTCAACCGCTTTCACGGCTTCTTTGACCTTGCCGAGGTAGTTGATTATCGTGCCTTCTGATTCAAGAGAGGCTGTGGCAGGCAAAATAACATCTGCATGTTTTGCAAGTTCGGTCATATATGAAGTCTGCACTATAAGGAAGTTTACATTTGGTCTTTTTGTAACCGGCACTTCACCGACTGTATAAAGAACTTCCACACCGCCGGAGACCATTTCTTTGTATGTCTTCCCTTCGGTGGTAAGTCCTAAAGAAACCACTCCCCGTGCGTTTGCCTCAAAAGGTACGGCAATAACCTTTATATCCATTAATAATGAAATATTTCTTGCTGCATTGAAGAGGGAAGGGTGGCAGAATATAATTGGCGACTTTGCTTCAGACAATAAGGCTGCCGCCTTCTCTGCATCTTCTGATACAGTTGATCCGGAAACAGCGGATGCAAGCGCATTGTCTGCTTTTTTGCCTTTTGCGATAAGCGCCTTTGCAACCTGTGCAAGCGATGATGCTTCATCGGCGCTGATATTCACTGTCGCAATTGAGGATAATCCCCCCAACCCCCCTTTACTAAAGGGGGGCGAGGGGGGATTAGGATTTATAACTATGAGTTTTGCGCCTCTTGATACTCTTCTTCTTATTGATGCATCAAGCGCGGGCAGAACTCTTTCCCACTGTGAAGGATTCAGTCCTGCAAGTACAACTACATCAGCAGAATCCATATCTGCCGAATCGGAAAATTTCATTGAATCTGCATCTGCATACAAACTTGC
This sequence comes from Thermodesulfovibrionia bacterium, assembly GCA_020057065.1. Lineage (GTDB taxonomy): Bacteria > Nitrospirota > Thermodesulfovibrionia > UBA6902 > UBA6902 > SURF-23. Next base: position 12,683 of record JAGVGM010000339.1, on the reverse strand, counting down.
GGTAGTGTCGACATTTTTTGTTTTAACAACAGCTGATGCAAATTTTGAAAGGACAAAGGCGTCCTGATTTAATATTCCTGCAGTGCTGATAATGCCGGTTTTTTCTCCGGCGGATTTTAATTTCACTGCTGCAGCGTTCAGAGCGTCTTTCCACGTTGCTTCTTTCAGTTCTCCGTTTACTTTTATCATAGGGGAAGTAACTCTTGCGTCTGATGATACGGAATCAAAACCGTATCTGCCGATAGCGCAGATGTATTTTTCAACAGAGCCTTCCCGGCCTCCGGAATTTATTTTTACAAGATTGCCGTCTTTTGTACTGACAGTTATATCGCAGCCGTTTCCGCAGGAGAGACACACAGAGTTTGTCTTTGTGTAGTCCCATTCCCTGCCTTTTCTCCATCTGTCCGCCTCAAGTATTGCGTTTACGGGACATGCATCAATGCAGCTTCCGCAGAATGTGCATCCTGATTCCTGAAGGGGTTTGTCCATGGCGGTGGCAACCTTTGCGCCGACGCCCCTTCCCATGAAGTCAAGGACATTTGTTCCCTGCTCCTTGCATACCCGTACACATCTTGCGCACAGGATGCAGTAATCCGGATCTCTTTTTATAAAAGGATTTGCTGCGTCAACAGGATAACCGAATTTCTTTCTTGTGAAGTTGGACTCTTTTATTCCCTTGTCATATGCATACTGTTGAAGCGTGCATACACCCGCCTTTGTGCAGGTCATGCAGTCAAGAGGATGCATCGAAAGGATAAGGTCGAGGACAAATTTTCTCATCTCCTCGATCTGCTCGGTGGATGTTGTGACGTTCATCCCTTCTTTGACCCTCGTTATGCAGCCGACAGCATGGCCTTTCGCGCCCTCGACCTCTACAAGGCACATCCTGCAGGCGCCGATCCCTCTCATGCCTTTTAAATAGCAGAGGTTAGGGATGTGGATCCCTGCTGATTCAGCAGCATCGATCAGGTTGGTCCCTTCGGGGACCTTTACGTCCTTACCGTCTATTTTCAATGAAATTGTCTTTGACATTGTTCCTCCCTGTATATTTTGGGGACATGAGATCAGCTTTTCAGTACTAATCCCTACCCCCTAATCCTTAAATCCTTGTTTTTAGACTCCCACCGCTTCTCTTTCTTTTGCATTTACAATAACGATCGCCCCTGTCGGGCAGACCTTTATACATTCGCCGCATTTTGTGCATCTCTTCTGTGCTATCTCAAAAGGGTGATAGCCGGACAGATATGATTTTTTCTTTTCTCCTGTGATTGCATTGTCTTTACATACATCGAGACAGATGCCGCATATCGTACATTTTTCAGGAATGATAATGTATTTAATAAATTCAAGACATTCATTGTTTGAGCAAATTCCTGAAATATGTTCAGTAAACTCTTTTGAATCTATGTGGTCCAGTATAAATTTCGCTGTATCTTTTCCTTTTTTGCACATTGAGGCTTCAATCATGTTGGAAGAGATCCTCTTTATACTTGCGATATCTTCATCTGCTGCAATCCCTCCAACTACTCTCTTCAATCTGATCCTTGCCTCGTAACTCCCAAAAGAACAAGGAAAACATTTGCCGCACATAGGCCCTGAAAGAAATTCATCTATGAAATACAGGGATTTTTGTGCCGGACATTTTATCTGTTCAGCCTCTTTTATTATGTCTTCAAGTTTCTTCTCTTTAAGTTCTTCCTGGGTCATAGTTGCTCCTGTTATTTGAATACCCCTCTTTGGTAAAGAGGGGTTAGGGGAGATTTTACAAATAATTATCTATTTTCAAAATCCCCCCTTGCCCCCCTTTACAAAGGGGGGAGGTTATTTCTCCTAACTCTTAACTCCTGACTTCTGTCTTTTTTGTTTCTCTATCTTCACTGCTCCAATCGGACATGCGGTGTAACATGCCTTGCACTTGGTGCAGTAGTCCTGATCTATAAAAAAGTTTTTTCTCGTCTCCTTCACAGCGCCGAATGCACAGGCCTGTTTGCAGAGACCGCAGAGGAAACATTCATCATGCTCGATCCTGAACATGCCGAGGCCGCTGCATACCTTTGCATGGCAGTATTTATCCCTGATATGTTGTTCATATTCTTCTCTGAAATATCTTATTGTGGTAAGTACAGGGTTAGGCGCGCTGCTTCCGAGTCCGCAGAGCGAACCTTTAACGATCTTCCTACCGAGTTCCTCAAGTTTTTCTATGTCTCCTTCCACTCCTTTTCCTGATGTGATCCTTTTTAGAATTTCGAGCATCTGATATGTACCGATTCTGCATGGTGGACATTTCCCGCAGGATTCCGACTGCGTGAATGAAAGGAAAAACTTCGCAACATCAACCATGCAATTATCTTCATCCATAACTACCATGCCGCCGGAACCCATCATGGAACCTACTGAAGCCAGTGAATCGAAATCTACCGGCAGGTCCAGATGTTCTGAGGGAATACAGCCGCCGGAAGGCCCGCCTGTCTGGACAGCCTTGAATTTTCTGTCACCCATCATCCCTCCGCCGATGTCGAAGATTATTTCTCTCAAAGTAATACCCATCGGGACCTCAACAAGACCGGTATTTTTCACCTTCCCTGTAAGCGCAAAGACCTTTGTGCCGGGTGAATTCTTTGTACCGATTGAATGAAAGTAATCTGAACCTCTATCGATGATCACCGGCACACAGGCATATGTTTCAATATTATTTAAATTGCTCGGATAACCCCAGACGCCGCCGCCAGGCTCGGAGAGCCTCGGAGGTCTTGGCCTCGGGAAACCTCTTTCACCTTCAATAGATGCAACAAGCGCCGTGGATTCACCGCACACAAAAGCGCCGGCTCCTTCCCTGATATCCATTGTGAAACTAAAATCGGTGCCGAGGATGTTCTTACCGAGAAGACCAAGTTCTGTTGCCTGTTTTATGGCGATACCGAGGTTCTTAACAGCAAGCGGATACTCATGCCGGACGTAGATAATGCCATACTGAGCTTTTATCGCAAATGCGCAAAGCGCCATTCCTTCAAGAAGGCTGTGCGGGTCCCCTTCCATAATGGATCTGTCCATGAAGGCGCCCGGATCACCTTCATCACCGTTTGCGATCACAAACTTGATATTCCCAGGCGCTCCCTTTGAATGCTTCCATTTTTTCCCTGCAGGGAATCCTGCTCCGCCTCTTCCCCTGAGATTTGCCTTATCTACTTCATTAAGAACATCGTCCGGAGTCATGGAAGACAGCGCCTTTTCGAGCGCTGCATAACCGCCGACAGCGATGTAATGATCAATGTTGCATGGATCGATATTTCCGTTGTTCCTGAGCGCTATTCTTTTCTGCTTTTTATAAAAAGGAATATCAGTCATTATAGGCACAGGCTCGCTGAGGAAACTGTCCCTGTATAGGCCCTGCCTGTACGGCATGTTGCCAAGGATCGAATAGCTCATTATCCATGGGACGTTTACCGGTTTGGTCCTCTGGTAGAAGATGTCCATCGGTTCTACTTTTAAAACAGGGCCTTTCTGGCAGATTCCCTGACAGCCGGTTTTGACTATTTCAAGGTCTACCCCGGTATTGGCAGATTCCTTCTCGAAAGCATCAATAACCTGATGGGCGCCTGTTGCTGTGCAGGCGGTACCGCAGCAGACCCTCGCACGGAGGGTGTTTGGTTTGAAGGTTTCCTGTGAAAGCTTTTGCCTTAATGCATTTAATTCGCTTGTGCTGTTTAGTTTTGCCATATTTACCACCTTAAAAATAAATTCATAAATACAATTTCTGTCATTCCGACTTGTTCGGAATCTGTAAGGGCGGGTTTGAAACCCGCCCCTACTACTATTTCTTTATCAAATTAATAACCCCTTCAACTTTTTTCATGTCGATCTCGCCGACTATGTCTTCATTTATTGTTGCAACCGGCGCAAGCCCGCAACAGCCGATGCAGCCTACTGTCTCAAGGGTCATTGCAAGGTCAGAAGTTGTCTCGCCTTCATCTATCTTGAACTCGTCCTTTATTTTATCAAGCACCTTGTCTGCACCTCTAACGTGACATGCTGTGCCCGTGCATACCCTGACAATTTTTTTGCCCCGGGGAGTGAAGTAAAATTGCTTATAGAAAGTGGCCGTGCTGTAAACATCTGAAAGCGGGATAGCGAGATTTTTAGATAATTTCCGCAACTCTTCTTCAGGAAGAAAGTTGTATTCTTTCTGTATCTTCTGGAAGGCATGGATCAATATCCCTCTTTTTTTCCGGCTCTCCGGCAGTACCTCGCCGACATGTCCTATTATCTCATCAACTTTCAGATTCATTTATTCCTCCGACTCCGGCGTGGGCTGAACCTTTAATTTCTCTTCTTGCCGCCATATCCATGAGCACCCTCTCGGCTCCGAATTTGCCCGGCTCGTATTTTCTGAGCTTCAGCATTTCTCTTGCCTTGTCAATATAATCAAGCGCCATTGCCAGCATCTTTTCAGGGTCCGGCTCAAAATGCAGCGCTCCCATAAATCTTTCAAACCAGACTTCGGTCATGATCTTTGTAACTTCATTGCTTGCGCCGACAGGTGACTCACCGCCGAAGATAACAGGTACACCTGACGCAGCAAAGTAGCATCCGATAGCGATCGCCTTTTCAGACATCCATTCAGGGGCGATACCGACAGCCGGCATCCCTCCGATCTCATCAGAAAGGCCGCCCTCTGCAGCCATTGCTGTCACTATTGTAAGGATTCTTGAATTATCTACACAGGCCCCGAGATGCAGGATCGGCGGTATACCGATTGCCTCACAAACTTCTCTCAATCCGGGTCCTGCATTTTCCAGCGCCATTTCTGGTGTAAGGTAACCTGCTGTTCCGCACGCTGCTGAACCGCAGCCTGTAGAAACTATCAATACGTCATTTTTTATCAATTCAATCGCAAGATATTTATGCAGACCGGTTGATGGTACTCTCGGATTGTCACACCCTGCAAGACCGACAACTCCGCGGACCCTTCCGGCCATAATTGCGTCATTCAAAGGCCTGAACGATGCGCGCCATCTGCCACCCTGCATGTATTCAATATATTCATGTGAGAATCCGGCAATGAGAGGAAATTTTTCAGTTATGTGGCTTCCCTTTTTGGTCCTGTTTGGAAAGTTGTCAATTGCCATTTTTACTATTTTCTCTGCGATCTCGCGTGCATGGTGCTCTTCATATTCGACATGCACTGCTCCTGGGATCATCGCCTTTTTGCTCGTAGTGATGATCTTTGTATGAAACTTCTTTGACAACTCTACGATCGCCGGCATAATGCATTGCACATCAACTGTCAATGCGTCGATCAATCCGGTCATGACTCCAAGTTCCTGATTTGTAAAACCGCCGGCAGTAGGTATACCGTGTCTCATCAGGATCTCATTAGCAGTACAGCACATACCGCCGAGGTTTATACCTTTTGCACCTTTGGATTTTGCATATTCAATCATCTTTGGATCATATGTAACATCGACGATTATTTCGGCGAGTGTGGGTTCATGTCCGTGAACAACAAGGTTGACCTCATCTTCTTTGAAAATACCGAAACTTGCCTCTGCTTTAACGGGATGTGGTGTTCCAAAGAGAATATCAGTAATATCAGATGAAACCATACATCCGCCCCAGCCGTCTGCCAATGCAACTCTCAGTCCCTGTGAGAGGAGGTGGTCGGGATCGTGATCAACTCCTATGTTGGTCCGGTGCATTGCCTCTACAACTTCCCTGTCAATACCGCGGGGGACGATTCCCCATTTTCTCCATCTATCCTGTGTCTTTTTTGGCGCCCTTTTTATGTAATTGAGTTCGCCTTTCTGACGCCCGAAATCTTCGATGAATTTTAGAGCAACGTCTTTCGCAACATCGTTTACAGGTCTTCCTTCAAATTCTATTTGTAAAATATCAGCGACCCTGTAGAGTTTTTTCACATCGGTGATCTTGAAATCCTTTGCTTCACCTGTTGCAGCCGATAAAAGGGTCATTGCCATATCTCTTGCATGGTCGGAATGGGCTGAGGTGCCTGCAGCGATCATCCTCAGAAAGTTCCTTGCCGCAACTGTTGACAGAGTTGCTCCGCAAACGCCCCGCGCCTCTTCTTCCGCATTTTTGCCGACGAGCCTGCATGGCCCCATATGGCATACCCTGCAGCATGCGCCTGATTCACCGATAGGGCAGGGCTTCATTTTTTCCGCACGGTCAAAACATGTTTCGATTTTATGTTCTGTTCCCCATTCGATTATTTGTTCTGCTGATGTGCCTGCACTTTTTATTGCTTTATCCATATAACCTCCTTAGAAAGCTGTCAGCTCTCAGCTTTTAGCGTTCAGCTTTTTAAATATATTTTAGCTGATTGCTGATAGCTAATCGCTGATTGCTATTTTTAAAACATCGGTTCCATCTCAAGCGCGGGATGTCCGGCGCCTGCAAGGAATTCCATGAGTTTTTCTGAATCTTCTGCAACGGTTTCGTCCGCGATCCTGTCGAGCAGGTCGGGCACGCCTTCTTCCTCGGCCCTCTTTTTGAAATCTTCGCCGATCCTCTCCTTCAGGTTCTTTGTCATCCATACTATTCTCTTGATCCCGCCGTCGGCAAAAAGGAATTTATTGCTTGTAATAAAATTTACGCCTATTCCCATAAAACCCGGATTCTGCGCGCCGCCGCCTACAGTTCCTGCCAATGTGGAGAATTTCATGCCTGCCGGCGTCATGCCTGTATGGCCTCTTTGAACGAGCATTATTCCGTTAGCCTCAGGTATTATCGCAACAATACATTCAAAACAGCCGCAGGACGTCATTGGATTATCCATAATGGTGTAGAGGTTTAATGAGTCTACTGCGCCTGCTGAATTACTCTTCAGGTAGTTGTCAACTCCGGCCCATCTGCCTTTGGCAGCATCTATTGCTTCACCTTTTAATATAGGCTGGTTGCCTCCTGTAGGATCAATTTCAAAGGCAGCCCTTGTATCAAGCCAGTTGTAGGCTCCGCAGAGGCCGAGACGTTCGGGACTTATTACACAAACGTGTGAAGGGGCAAAGGACTGACAGAGAAGACAGGAATAGAAAGTATCAACGGATTCGTCCGTCAACCCTGCAAGTCTGTGGTCCCTTTCTTTATATACCTTCAGTGCCTCAGACTGTAATGCGAGAACGTCCTTTTCATCAACATACAGTGTTACCTGCACCTTATCAACTATTGATTTGAAGCGTTTATGTGCCATTGTATTGTGTATTACTCCGATATGTTCCAGGGTAATACCGTCCTTATATGCCTGGTTGCTTATCCTCATCCACACAATATCACGCTGTCCCATATGCCAGAGACCCTGCGCCTCGTTTATATTATGGTGGAGTTTTCTCTCAATGATCGCCTCGAAATCTTTCTGCATCTTTCTTCCGGCAACGTCAATTACTATAGCGAGAGGCATTAAGCCGCCTTTTTTATATCTCTCCTCAACATCTGTGCCGACAATAGTTACCTTGTTATCTTCGATCTCGTGGAGTTCTTTGGTCCTCACCCATTCAAAGGCCGGTGAGCGCTGTCCGCCGAACTCAATGAACATGTCCTCTTTTCTGATCCTCTCGCCCTCAAATGCGGGCCCGAATGATACAGGGATAGGCGGTTTTTCAACTGTGACTTTAAGGCCTCTGACCTCAATCGCCTTCTGGACGATCTTTTCGTGATCAAATTCCTTACAAACATGCTCATATGTACATACACCGGTAGGATGTATAACAGGAACGTCAGTATCGCATATGGCCGGGAAGCCCATGTTTATGGCGCCTGCTCCGGTGGACCACTTGATCTCATCCATTTCTCCAAGTGCTATCGCAAAAGCAAACACCCGGTCCTTCTGATATTTTAGATGTTCTTTGTAATCACCTGGTTTCTTGGCGCCGAAAATAAGCGATGCCCTTATCGCCCAGTCAAGCGCATACAATGTATGCTCGGTATCAGGGCCCAGAGGAACAATGTAGGTTTCCCAGCCGAGTGTGACTCCCTTACTAAGTAATTGTCTGGTGACGTTTGTGACCTTGCCGTTCTTATCCTTTGCCTGACCTGAGAGGAAGATAAGAATGTTCTTTTCCTGTAACTCTCTGACAATCTTTACTGCTGTATCTTCATCCGGGGCTGCTCCGATAATGGCAGCGAAACCCGGCATTCTGCCGTCAACAAGGGCGATGCCGAGATTTCTCTGAATTGTATCTGTAATGAATCCATTGTAAACATATCCGGTTTCAGCATCTTTAACCGGCTCAAGTCCGTTTATGTATCTTAGTGCGAGAATGATCTCTTCGGCAAAAAGGGTTGCCATACCCGAGTCAAGCGCCTCTCCGAGATAAGGTTTCCAGAGTTTTTCGTCCGGTTCCTCATGGAGCATTTCTCTTGTCATACTGAGTGCGACCTTCATGTCGGCAAGTGTTTTAACCGGGAAGGCCGTCATCGCATATATCATTGGGAGATAAAATGCAGTGTCCGGGAATTCAAAAACAAAATCTTTGCCTTTTTCTGCGATAGCCTTATCAAGCATTTCCTCTGCTCTTTTTACGAGCATGTTTGCAGCCTTAATGGCAGCAGAGGCTATTAATTTTGACATCGTGACCTCCTGTAATTATAGTGAATAAATCTATATTCTAAAATTAATTATTCTTTTTACAATTCTGACAGGTGCCGTAAAATTCAATGTTTTTATTTATTAATTCAAATTCCTGTGTTATTTCTTCAGGAAGCGGTATTTTGTAATCCTTGTACAGGTCCACAATTTTATTGCATTCAATGCAAATTATATGATGATGCGGTTTAATGTCATAATCATATCTTTTCTTGCCCGCCTCTATTTTAAGTTCGCGTATGCTGCCTTTATTCAGTAACGTCTCAAGCGTATTGTAGACAGTTGCAAAGGACATTGTCGGGAATTGTTGTGATACTGCTTTGTAAATAGTTTCTGCTGATGGATGCGATTTGTTCCCGTTCAAATAATTTAATATTGCAAGCCGCTGCGGCGTTAATTTAATCTTAAGAAGTCTGTATGTTTCCATTCGTAAAATTTAACAGATTAGAATGATTATTGTCAAATTATTATTCTAATTATGAGGCCCTGCTTTTAAGGAACGTCGGGATGGCATTTGCCTCTCTTGGGCCTACGGTGATCTTCCAGCCCTCGAGCTTGTCCTCAAGCGCTCCGCTAAGGATAGCTACCTGTCCCGGTATTATTAATTCTTTATGGCTCACCTGACTCTCAATACCGCTCTCTTTTATGAATTGTGCGATCTTGGCAGCAGTGAATTTACCGGCAGCCCATGCAGTAAGAACCGACAGTCCTTCGGAATCCATTACTGCTAATCTGCTCGGGACTTTGCTGTTCTCAACTTCACCTGAAACAATGAAGTATGTCAGCGAAAAATTTGTTGTGATCATTAACGGCGAATCAGCGGTGGGTTCGCCTATATTGTATATCTTCTGATCCACCTGCATCGGGACCTGCGGGTCCGTATATAAATTCTGTCTCAATGTGAATATCGCAAGGTTCTTCCACTTCTCAACACTGCTTACAATAACAATTGATGCATATTTGGCGATTGCCACAGATGCGATTGAAGCTTCAAGGGTGGAATCATCGCGTATCACACAGTTAAGAACCGGGAATCCAAGCGGTTTGAAATTCTTTTTTAATGCCGAGCGTCTGATCTGAGTGTTATGTTCAATGATCTCTTTTGCGCTTTTTGCCCCTGAATCGAGAACGATGTCATTGACGCCCAATCCCTGTAATTTTTCTGTAAGTGCGCTTAAGGCATCAAGTCCCTGAGCGCTTGCACAGATCGGAACACCGTGTGTCTTTGCAATATTCGCCATCGCCTCTGCGGTCTCATTTGTAGCGCCATAGAGCAGGGGTTTCCTTGCTGCAATTGTTTTTACTGCAGCTTCCGCAGCAGCAGCGTCCTTGCAGTTGAGTAGTATTGCTGCATCGGGAGCTTTATCCGCAATAAGTTTAACTGCTTTTGCATATAGTGCGCTGTCATTTGATGCATACTCAACTGAAATGGCGTCAACCCTGAGTTGCTGACCGACACGATTCATTTCAGAGGTTGCGACTTCAACCGCTATTTTGGCGAGTTCATCATCACCTGAAGTGTCTTTTATGTTTACTGCCAATGCGCATGGGTTAAAGAATTTTTTGTCATGTCTGAAAAGTACGGTCTCCCCGCCCATCTTTACCGCTTTATCTCCAACACCGAGGTTAAAGGTCCTTATTGGCGGAGCTGAAGCCTCGCCCAGTGTTTTTTTAGCATCCTCTGAAACGTCAGGACATTTAGAGAGCTCAACCTTGTTTTGTGCAAGCGACATTGCGAATGCAAGGCAGGTTGGAAATCCGCATTTTTTGCAGTTTGTCTTTGGAAGAAGTTTGAATATCTGAACGCCGGTTAATGCCATTGTTTACCTCCAGTAAGTAATTTCAAATTTCAAATCTCAAATTTCAAATCAAAAAAGTTCCGCAACCGTCTTCTCAACTATCTCTATCGCCTTCGGATGTCTCATGATGAGAAGATTAGTGCCGGATATGATCATTGCTGTAGCAGTCATTGCTTCCCAGGCAACTCCTCTTTCTTCAAGCTGGCCCCATTCAGGGACGTCAGATCCGGAAGCAACTGTCTCTTTTACCTTCCATACATACATTCCCACATCGCCTAATATCGGGGGCTGCATGGTAGCGTCATTCTGGAAAAGACCTGCAAGCCGTATTCTTTCCATGACCGAATAAGTATATTCAAGACCGTAGCCAAGAGCGGAGCACATCGGGTCTGTGATAAGTCTTTCCTTATCAAACCCCATCTGAGTTATCAGGATATTCAATTGCTTGGCGAGGTTTATATCAAGTTCAGACATGGCGATCAATTTATGATTGTGTGCAAGGGCTGCTGCTACTATAGTCTTGTAGTTCCCTTCCTGTGCCTTCCCGATTATGCAATTGTATCCGCTTGCAGCCTCAGCAGCTGCAACGAGCACTGAAGCGTCTTTTTCTATATGGTTTGAGCCGAGAATAATAAGCGGAACGTCAATTGATGACAAAACGTCTTTGATCGTTTTTGCCGCATCTTCTGCAGAATGGTTTTCCCTGTCAGGATGCGTGCTGACCAATCTGAGCGCAATGGCTTTTGCCTTCAACTCATTCTGGCAGTATTTCGCCCAAGTCACAGGATCGCTGCTTACGTCTTTATATACATTTTTTACAGTATCCGGCCAATCTTCAGGAGCTATATCCTGAATTTCACAGGCTATTACAGGACGATTTGGAAGTTCACCTTCAAAAGATAAGAATGGAAGGCAGTTTTCACCGCCGATAACAAGGGCTTTTTCACCTTTTCCAAAATCAAGGCTTAAAACTTTACCGTTGTAAGATTCCTTTGGAACAACGTATGACATATATACCTCCAACTATTCGTTTTTGTAGGGGCGGGTTTGAAACCCGCCCCTACATGTTCAATCTGTAACGATTTTCTTTACATTTCCAGATACGAATGTGCGTAAAGTGTTTTACCAAGGAATATATCTGTTGTCTTCAATACATCCATCAGTTCTTTATCAAGAGGGTTCATTATCGCTGCTGTCAAACCCTCATACATTAGCAATGTTAAATAGACTCTGTCTATGAGCCCTCTCATATTTTTAGGAACTCCGTTTGAGATATTGCTGAGACCCACTACTGTTTTCATCGGAGGATCATTCAATTCCTGAAACATTTTGATCGCCTTTATGGAATGCATTGCCTGATCCTGTGTAGTACATACCTGAAGAATAAGAGGGTCCAGGAAAATATTTTCAAGAGGCACCCCGAACTCTTCGGCCCTTGCCATGATCTCTGCTGCAAGACCGCATCTCTCTTCAGCGTCTGCTGGCAAGCCGCCTTTGCCGACAGTAAGGGCAATTATATTTGAATTATACTTTGCTGCAAGTTCAAGCATGATAAAGCGTTCCGGATCGTTTGATGTGGAATTGATGAGAGGTCTTCCCCACTGGTTGTTGTGGGCCTTGAGGCCTGCTTCAAGAGCGGATGCGTTTGTTGTGTCAAGACAAAGTGGCGCCTGGACCTTTTCCTGGATACTTTCGACCATCCACTTCATCAGTTCCTCGCCCTTCTCTTCGGCAGGACCGGTATTAACATCTATAAAATGAGCGCCTGCTTTCCACTGTATATGTGCAAGCTCCTGAATGGGCTTCGGGTCGCGGGCGTTCATGGCTTCTCTTACTTTTTTGGCAATAACGCTTATTTTTTCACCAATGATGATCATACGTTAATCTCCTTTAAGGGGTTGAGTCTTACTTTGACAGCAGAAACAGCTTAGAAGCAAAGTTTTAAATTATAACATATGAAAACAATAAATTAGTCCATTTATTTTATAATAAAAAAATTAAATATGATCGTGAGAATTCTTGTAAAAGGAGAGTCATTTCCCCCCTCATCGGACTGGTTTCGGGAATGACTCCTAAAACACGGGAAATGGCTCATGCCGAAAACTGACCACTTTGTCTATCTCTGTTTTTAATCATCTTTATCTTTTTTTGAGCTTGTTTCCTATATCTGTAATATTTTTTTTTAACCGGAGCCAATTGCAAAAGTCATAAAATGAAGGAAATTATTTGAGGTTCAGAGGACTCTAAATCTGTTATAATTTATCACCAAACAAAAAAAACAGAAGGAG
>JAGVGM010000219.1 GCA_020057065.1 Thermodesulfovibrionia bacterium | reverse complement strand
AGCAAAAAAAGCTGCTTGAAGAATAACAATTAAATGGGAGCCATAAATAAATTTCAACTAAAAACTTGACATCTTCGCAATATAACTATTGAACAGTGGGATATATTTATGATATGGAACATATGCATATATATATATATCATGTATTATATAAAAAATAGTTTACTAATTAGAGTCTATGTATAAATTGCAAGTTTTCAATTTCGTCATGCCCGAAGTCTGTAATCGGGAATCCAGAACTTGATAAACAAACTGAATTCCCGCTCAAAGGACTGCGGGAATGACGGTTCAATGTTTGAGTTTATACACAGACACTAATTAAGGAGGTAAACATATGGGAACATGTGGTAGCTGCAGTTCAGGTGCAGGACCTTTTTCTGAAGGGAAAGAACTTGTTGAATTTGTGTATAATGCACATGGAGGGGCGATCAAGGATCAACCGCTTCCAAGCGAATTAAAGACAAAGTGCCAGGGCTGCGGAGAGCCGTTCACGCTCAAAACATTTGTCGGCAAATGCCCGAAGTGCGGTGGGGCACATGCTGTATCTCCGCCACGCTGCGACAATCCTGCCAACATACAGTTTGCAGGCGTCGGTTATAAGCTGTCTGAAGGCAAAGATTAAAACTGAAGAAAGAGATCATAAAGGCATGTCTTACAGAAAAGTTAAGTTCTGTTTTTATGCATTAGTCATTTTTTCGTTTATTTGTCTTACCGGGAATACATATGCTAAAGACTATTTAAACCTATGTATTCATCCTTACCTGCCTGCTACTGAACTGGTTCAGCGTTTTACCCCTCTTGCAGAGTATCTGACCAAAAAATTAGATCAGCCTGTACAAATTGAAATTGCAAAAGATTATAAGACACATATAGATAACGCAGGAAATGAAAAATCAGACATTGCTTTTATGGGGCCTGCGTCTTATGTAAAGATGGTGAAGCTGTACGGAATGAAACCCCTCCTTGCCCGTCTTGAGATCAACGGAAAACCGACCTTTCAGGGAATTATCATTGTTAGGAAAGACAGCTCAATTAATACACTGAAAGACTTAAAGGGGAAGCGTTTTGCTTTTGCAGACCCTGAGTCAACAATGGGTCACCATGTTCCGAGATATGTACTCTTAAATGCCGGTATTGAACTTAAGGATCTATCAAGTCATATATTTTTAGCAAACCACAACAACATTGCACTTGGGGTGCTTATAGGAGATTATGATGCAGGCGCTGTCAAAGAAGATGTTTTCTATGTATTTGAAAACCGCGGGCTCAGGGAACTTGCAAGGACCCCGGAGATCTCGGAACATGTGTTTATTGCCGGCAGTACTCTTCCATCGCAAAAGGTGTCAGCATTGCGGGAAGCCTTGTATCATCTGAAGGACGATGAAAAAGGCAGAAAAATATTATCTGCGCTAAGGGACAATCTGACTGGGATGGCGCCCGTATCTGACAGTGATTACGATAACCTCCGTATCATCCTTCAACGACTTGAAAAGGAAAATGTTAAATAATGACTTTGCAGACTTTCAAATATAAACGCACTTTTGTTTCATTCCTGACAATATTGCTCATATTCCTGATAATTACTGATGTTATGATCGTGTCCAATCAGCGCCGGCAATTATTTAATGAGGTGGAAAAGCAGTGGCAGTCAGAGTTAGATATGATAGGGCTATTTATCACAGAATCACTGCTTAAGCATGAATATGCAACTGTCGAAAATTTTCTTTATCAATTGGTTAAGGAAAACGATGATATTATGGAGATCAAGGCCACAGCTCCCAATAATTTTGTACTTATGCAATATAGAAGCACTGCGCCGGCATTGCATGTTTTTTCTCAGGAAAAACAGATCGGGTATGGCGGCACAGATCTTCTCGTTCTAAATGTTGTAAGAGATTTTACATCGGAAGAAAGAATTCTCCGTAATCTGCAGTTACAACTGATCGCGGGTTCTATTTTTATTACAATTATCCTCGGGACAGCGTTGTGGTTCACAATAAGGAGAATGGCTTTCAGACCTCTCGAAATGGAGATCGAAGTAGGAAGGCGGACAGAAGAAATGCTGGAAAGGGTCAAGAATGAGTTGGCATTGAAAGTGCAGGAGCGCACTCAGGAGTTGAGTGATATAAATGAAAACCTGCTTTTGGAGATAGAAGAACGCAAAAAAGCTGAGTCTGCATCAAAAGAGTCCGAACTGAAATACAGGGCCATTCTGGATAATGCAAGAGACGGGATACTTCTGGCAGATATTGAGAAAAAGAAATTTTATGAAGGCAATAAAATGATCTCACAGATGTTGGGTTACAGCCACGATGAGATCAAGACTTTAGGCGTTTTTGATATTCATCCTGAAGAACAATTGCCTTATGTTGTCGAGCAGTTCAACAAACAGGTTAAAAAAGAAATCATAACGGCAAAAGATATCCCGGTTAAAAGAAAAGATGGAAGTATTTTTTATGTGGATATTAATTCATCTATTGTGGTATTTGACGGAGTGACCTACTTGATGGGGATCTTCAGAGACGTTACCGATAGCAGGCGGGCAGAAAAGGTGTTACTGACTTTATCTTCCCGTAATGAAGCACTTCTGTCCGCTATTCCGGACATTATCATGGAAGTAGATAACAATAAAGTTTACACCTGGGCAAACAAAGCAGGCTTGCTCTTTTTTGGAGATGACGTGATCGGCAAAGAAGCGGCATTTTATTTTGAGGGCGAGCAAAAAACCTATGATATTGTAAAACCACTTTTTAACGGAGGAGATGAAATAGTCTATGTCGAAAGCTGGCAGCGCCGGCACGATGGGGAGAAACGATTGCTTGCGTGGTGGTGCCGTGTGCTCAAGGATACATGCGGTAATGTTTTTGGTGCATTGTCTACGGCGAGGGATATAACCGAAAATAAGAATGCTGAAAATGCATTACGTAGATCAGAGGAAAAATTTTCAAAAGCTTTTAGTTCAAGTCCGACGCTTATGGCAATAAGTATTCTGAAGGAAGGACGTTTTTTAGATGTGAACGACGCCTTTTTAAGTGCATTAGGATACGAGAAGGAAGAAGTTGTCGGGCACACTTCCCTGGAACTTGATATATGGGGTGAATATGCTGACCGCGACAAAATGGTTCAAGAGCTTAAGGAACACGGGGTTATTAAGGGTTTTGAAACATCATTGCGTAAGAAAAATAGGGAAATCCTTACGATGCTGCTTTCCGCAGAAATAATTGATATGGGACATGAACCTTCTTTTATTGCAGTGGCCCTTGATATTACAGACAGGAAGAAACTTGAAGCCCAGCTCTTACATGCTCAGAAAATGGAGGCAGTGGGCCAACTTGCAGGAGGGGTCGCACACGATTTTAACAACATACTTACGGCAGTGATAAACAATTGCTATCTTCTAAAGAAGAGCATAGGCGAAGATAATAAGGCAGGTGGATATATTGAAAAGATTTATTCTTTGTCCAATAATGCTGCAAAGATAACACGAGAACTTCTTATATTCAGCAGAAAGCAAATTTTCGAACCTATGAAGGTTGACCTTAATGATATCATCAGGAACTCAAGAGATTTAATAAAAAACTTTATCAGGGAAGATATAAAGCTAAAAACTGTTCTTGCAGAAGGATCTCTCCCTATTATGGCGGACCGCAACCAGATAGAGCAGATAATGATGAACCTTGCGACAAATGCCCGTGATGCAATCCCTGATGTCGGGAAATTAACCATAGAGACAGAACTTGTCGAGATAAATGAGAGTTTCATTAAGGCACATGGTTTTGGCAGTCCGGGCATATATGCCCTTCTCTCTGTTACAGATACAGGAACAGGTATGGATGAAGATACTAAACAGAAGATATTTGAACCTTTTTTCACAACTAAAGAGGTGGGAAAAGGCACGGGGCTTGGATTGGCGATCGTGTATGGTATTGTTAATCAGCATAACGGATTTATAAATGTATATAGCGTCCAAGAAAAAGGCACAACTTTCAGGAT
The DNA here is from genome assembly GCA_020057065.1 of Thermodesulfovibrionia bacterium. Taxonomy (GTDB): domain Bacteria; phylum Nitrospirota; class Thermodesulfovibrionia; order UBA6902; family UBA6902; genus SURF-23. Next base: position 3,975 of record JAGVGM010000219.1, on the reverse strand, counting down.
TTATTTCCCGGTTATACAAACAGTGATTGAGGCTGATAGGTCAGTCAAACATTCACAACTGATGGGAAAAGGAGAAACGATACTTTTTGCAGAGGATGAGCCTGCAGTGAGGGAATCCATCAAGACAATATTTGAGGAATTTAATTACAGGATAATAGTAGCTGTTGATGGTCAGGATGCTGTCGATAAATTTCTTGTGCATAAAGACGATATAAAACTTCTTGTTTTTGATATTGTAATGCCTAAGAAGAGCGGGAAAAAGGCATTTAATGAAATAAGGGAAGTAAACCCGGGGATAAAAGTTATATTTACCAGCGGATACGCAGGGGATAATATTCCAGAGGAAGAAGCTGAAAAAGAGGGTATAGTTTTTATTTCCAAACCCCTTTTACCGGAGAAACTCTTATCAAAGGTAAAAGAACTATTGCAGTGAAGAAGTAAAGTGGAAATGTTACAATTTACTTCATGAAACCGGGGATAGAGGAAACTGTTAAAAAGGTACATGAGCTTTTCAGAAATAAGGGTCTTACACTCTCTATTGCCGAGTCCTGCACCGGCGGACTGATCTCTCATTATATTACAAACCTTCCCGGTGCAAGTGATTTTTTTATTTCAGGGATTGTTGCATATTCAGCAGAAATTAAAAAAAATATCCTTGGCGTTTCTCCCGAGACATTGAATAAATATGGTGTTGTGAGCGCTGAAACAGCGCGGGAAATGGCTGAAAAGATGCGCCTGCTCACAAAAACAGACTATACCATATCCACTACGGGCAATCTTGGTCCTGGTGTTCTCGAAGGAAAAGAAAGAGGACGTGTTTACATAGCGGCAAGCAGGGAAGGGAAAACTGTTTCGCAGGAACTGAAATTAAAGGGGAACAGGGCTGATAATAAAGAGGAGGCTGCGATTTCAGCTCTGAGGCTCTTGATTGAATTTATGAAATAAAAAATAAGTAGTGGCCTGTTGCAATACACCACTATAGTAGTTCAGAAGGCTTGTTTATCATTAATAATATTTTCATAACATGAAAAAAATCCCTGAAAACATTGAAAAAGAAATAATAAAACTCGTCAAAGACCTCAATTACCACTGCTATCGCTACTACGTTCTTGATTCACCCGTAATCTCCGATGAAGAATACGATAAACTTTACAGACATCTGAAGGAACTTGAAGAGCGTTACATCTTTATCTTGCCGGACTCCCCGACGCAGAGAGTAGGCGCTCCGCCGCTGGATAAGTTTGAAAGAGTAAAACATACAGAACCGATGCTCTCTCTTGATAATGCGTTCTCTTACGATGAGGTGAGGGAGTTTGATGAGCGGGTAAAGAGGTTTCTCAAGACTGAGGAAGATGTGGAATATACGGTTGAGCCGAAGTACGACGGGCTTGCTATGGAGCTGACATACAGAAAGGGCATCTTATACAAAGCTTCAACAAGGGGCGACGGTTATGAGGGTGAAGACGTTTTTCTAAATATAAAAACCATAAAGGCGGTGCCCCTGAAGATTGAGGATGCTGATGTCCCTGAAGAAATCGATATCCGCGGCGAGGTTTATATGGACATTAAAGAGTTTGAGTCCATGAACAGGGAGAGGGAAAAAGAAGGCGAGCCTGCATTTGCCAATCCGAGAAACGCCGCTGCCGGGTCCATAAGGCAGCTTAATTCATCAATAACTGCGAAGAGAAAGCTTCACCTCGCATGCTATGGTGTTGGCGCTGTAAGCGGTATTAGCTTCAAAAGTCAGTGGGAATTCATTGCCTGGCTTAAAAAGGAGCGCTTTCCTGTTCCAGCAATTATAAAACTCGTGAGAGGAATAGACGGAGTAATTGACGTTATCAAGGAGATCGAGCAAAAGAGAAATGTTTTCCCGTTTGAAACTGACGGTGCGGTGATAAAAGTTAATGACTTTGAATTACAGAGGATATTAGGCGTTAAAACGAGGGAACCGCGCTGGGCAACGGCGTATAAGTTCACGGCTCATAAAGCTGTTACGAGGATAAAGAATATTATTTTTAGCGTTGGAAGGACAGGCACCATTACCCCTGTCGCAGACCTTGAAACTGTCAGGATCGGCGGAGTTAATGTCTCCAGTTCCTCACTTCATAACTGGGATGAGATCGCGAGAAAAGATATACGCGTTGGCGATACTGTTGTGGTTGAGAGAGCAGGGGATGTGATCCCGCATGTAGTAGAGGTGATCAATAAAGATAAAAGGGGGAAAGGGTCCGAACCTCCAGAGCCTCCCCAAAAATGCCCGGTCTGCGGATCTGCTGTTGAAAGAGAAGAGGGAGAGGTTGCTTACCGGTGTATCGGACTGAACTGTGCAGCACAGGTTCAGGAACGTATCAAACATTATGCATCAAGGGCTGCGATGGATATAGAAGGACTTGGTGTGAAGAATGTTGAACTTCTTTATTTGCAGGGTTTGGTAAAGCACTTTACTGATATATATACGCTGAAAAAAGAAGACCTTGTGGATCTTCCGCGTTTTGCTGAAAAATCATCGCAGAACCTCATCGAAGCCATTGAAAAGAGCAAACACACGACACTTACACGCTTCCTCTATTCATTAGGAATTATACATGTCGGTGAATACTCTGCAAAGCTCCTTGCAAGGGACTTTGATCACATTGAAGATTTGTACCATGTAAAGTCTGAGCGGATAACGGAGATAAAACAGATGGGTGAAAAGATTGCAGAATCGATCTCGCGTTTCTTCAATGACCATGAGAATATAAACACCCTTGAAGCGCTGAAATCCCTGGGAGTGAAGATATTAAATCCTGATTTTATGAAAGAGAAAGAAGAGAAGCGTCCTCTGGAAGGACTAATTTTTGTTATAACAGGGACGCTTCCGAGATCCAGAGATGAAGTTGAAGAACTTATCGGGAAAGCAGGCGGACATGTCTCAGGCTCTATATCGAAAAGAACTAATTTCCTTGTTGCAGGCGAAGAACCAGGCTCAAAACTTCAGAAGGCGCAGTCCCTCGGTGTTAGGAAAATTTCATATGAAGATCTGTTGAAACTGATTGAAGAGGGTTCGTAAGAGAAGCTGATAGCTGTCAGCTTTTTATACTCTGACTATTTGTCCTTTTCAGGGCAACAAGAGCAGTCTTTGTGAGAAGAATAAGCTGTATATTCTTCTAAATATTCGACAATATCCGCCGGCAGCTCTATCCCGAGCTTTTTTAATTCATCTAATATCTCACAACTGCTTAAGTTAGCCATTTTTATCTCCTATTATATAGGATGCAAGTGTTATGCCAAACATAAAGGTCTTGATTTAGAATGTTATTGTCAAGGAATCCATTAACTTTATGGACAAAATTTGGCACAAATTGTAAAATTTGCCATTATGGCATTAAATTAGTTGTATTTATTGCCCGGAAATGTGTTGAATATGCAACAGTTTTAAAAAAAGATAATAAACTGATTTGTATAGATAATTACATCATCAGAATTGACTCTTTGACAGACTTTTTATTATATATATCTTTTTTAGCAAAGAAGCGCGAACTCCCTGCGCTCTTGATGCAGGGATCTTAACCATAAAACTATTAATTCCAAGAGGTACATGCAAAAATGACAAAGACAAATCTTGAGTTCAAGACGGAAGTAAAACAATTGCTCGACTTAATGATCCACTCTCTCTATTCCCATAAGGAGATATTTTTAAGGGAACTTATTTCCAATGCTTCAGACGCAATAGACAGGGCCCGTTATGAATCACTTACGAACAGCGGGATCCTCGAAAATGATGGAGAATTGAGAATAAAGATCATTCCGGACAAGAATGCCGGAACGCTGATGGTTAGCGACAACGGCATTGGCATGACCAAGGATGAAATAATCACAGCGCTTGGAACCATCGCCCATTCAGGAACGAAGGAGTTTCTCGCTGCATTGCAGAGTAAGGAAGTAAGAGATAACCCGGAACTTATCGGCCAGTTTGGTGTGGGCTTTTATTCCTCT
>JAGVGM010000108.1 GCA_020057065.1 Thermodesulfovibrionia bacterium | reverse complement strand
TAAAAAAGAGCTAAAACAGCACTGATGCCTGGAAAAAACGACAAGGTGATAGATTCGATACATGACTATCGAAATTTACAATACTTTTGCAAGAGGCTCCATTGTTAATTAAATTAATCAAATTTCCTCAAATCCCTCTCTGATAAGCCGAAATAATGGCCGATTTCATGAACAAGCGTTTTTTGGATCTGTTCGACAAGTTCTTTTTCATTTGAACATATTCGTTCTATATTTTTCTGAAAGAGAATTATCTTATCCGGAAAAGGATAAGGGATATCAAAAAACCCTCCTTTCCGGGGATACGGCACACCACTGAAAAGACCGAGCAGGAGTTCTTTTTTTGTGTTAAACCGGTTCAGGTCCTCATTCCCGGGATAATCTTCAATGAAAATTGTGATATTTGAAAAATATTTTTTGTATTCCTCCGGCAATGTCTCCAGAGCCTTTTCAGCAAGCGCTTCAAAGTTCTCTATGCTTACCCTGAAAGCCATGGGTTTATTTTACATGAAGGATGTGTAAAACAGAACGATTCCAGTTTTAAATCTTTTAAATAATTTTACGCTCAAATCTGCAGACCGAGTATTATAGAATATAATCTTTCCAGTTTTTCTTCTCCTTTTATCTCATTGATTTATATTGAGAAATTCCTTATTCTTAAGAATGCACTTAACCCCTTACCATGCAAAATATTTTACATATGAACTGACACACCGGTATTCGTCCGATAGTTTACAGAAGCTTGCGGCCTCGTTATCCGACGCACAAGTTGATCTAAATCCTCATCAGGTAGAAGCCGCACTGTTTGCCTTCCGCGCTCACCGCTTTCAAAAGGCGCTATTCTTGCGGATGAAGTTGGACTTGGTAAGACAATTAAAGCCGGGATTGTCATTTCGCAGAAATGGGCTGATGACGTAAAGAGCAGTATTGAGTTTGAATTGAAGGAGCTTGACAGGGAGATTAAAGCACGGAAGACCGAGGCTAAGAAAATTCTGAAGCTTGAGGAAAAGTTAGCAGCCCAGAGGGAAATAAAGGAAAAGAGAAACACCTTAAGGCAAAATCTCTATCAATCGCAGGATGAGATCGACAAGAGAAAGGAAAATCTGATTGAGGAGATAGAGGCGCGGATGAAGCAACAGATAGAAACAAATGAGTTGTTTACTATAAAATGGAAGGTAGTTTAGAAGGGGATATTGATTAAATGATTGATGCTGACAAGATAAACTTTCTGATTAAAGAGGGCGAAGGCTTAACGGTTGAGTTTAAGGAGAGATACACGTCAAAGATTGACCGTGATATTGTCGCTTTTGCCAATTCAAAAGGCGGGTTATTGCTTCTCGGTGTTGATGATAGAGGAAAGGTTGTTGGTGAGAAGCTGCCCAATAAAATGAAAGCAGAAATAAATGCTATTGCCCGGAACTGTGATCCGTCAATTCACATTAAGAAAATCCGTCAAGCGGGAAAGATAGTTGTTGTTGAGGTTGCCGAGGGAGATGAAAAGCCTTACGGTTCATCTTCCGGTTATTACAGGCGGCTTGACGCAGTGACACAGAAGATGACGCAACGGGAGGTGCGGTCTATCTTTCGTGAAACCGATGATATTTCCTTTGAGGATATCACTTGCAGAGATTCAAATCTTAATGATATTTCACTTAAGAAAATTAAATCATTTCTGCAGGAAGCGAATATGTCTTATAAGATCAGTAAGGCAAATCTTGCCTCCTTTCTCACAAGTCTGAACATTTACAGAAAAGACAAAATCAACAATGCAGGAGCTTTAATGTTTGCTTCCAAAGTTGAAAAATTCATCCCTAATGCGGAAAGCATCTTTGCGTCTTTTAAGGGAACGGATAAAACGAATATTTATGACCGGAATGATGTGAAGGATGACCTCTTAATCCAGTTTAATGAAGCCGTTGCATTTTTAAAGAAACATTTGAACGTCCGTAGTGAAATTCGGGGTTTTGACCGCTTTGACATTTATGAGATTCCGTTGGATGCCTTAAGGGAAGCAGTTGTTAATGCGATAGTCCACAGGAATTACGCGATTAAAGGAACAAGTATTTATGTAAGAATTTTTGATGATCGCGTGGAGATAGAAAACCCTGGCGGATTGCCTGACGGAATTACAAAGCGGGATTTTGGCAAGTCCTCTGTAAGAAGAAATCCGATTATTGCTGATCTGTTTCATCGCATAGGTAAAGTTGAGCGTATGGGTTCCGGCATTGAGCGCATGAGGGACCTTATGCGCGAGGCTGGGCTGAAAGAACCAGTGTTTGAAATGGATGCTTTCTTTCGGGTTATTTTTTATCGTGATCCACGGTATTCTCTTAAAGCGGGCGGGTTTCAAAAGACCGGAGAAAGTAAGGATAAAGGGTTGGGTGAAAGGTTGGCAGATAGGTTGGCAGAAGGGTTGGTAGATCGGTTGGCGGAAAGTCAAAAGCAAATTCTGCAATTAGTGAAAGATAATCCTTATATCTCTAAAAAGGAATTATCAGAAATCATCGGAATTAGTACAACTGCTATTGACAAGAATATTATGAAATTGAAGAAAGAAGGTTTGCTCAAGCGTGTCGGCCCGGCAAAGGGCGGTCATTGGGAGATAGTGAATGGCTAAACCCCAAAAACTCGAACTCACATGGATAGGCAAGGATGAGCAGCCGAGGCTGGAGCCGAGGATATTGATTGAAGACCCGGAGAGGTCTTACGGAC
>JAGVGM010000089.1 GCA_020057065.1 Thermodesulfovibrionia bacterium | reverse complement strand
GTGTTGGCGCGGGCGCAATGCGATTCTGAAGCCAGACGGTGTGTTTTAAATCAAATTCTTCACACACCACCATCTCTTAGCACCGGCCTGCTTAACTTTAGCCGACGGAAATTGCTTGGAGCATTTCTTGCGCTAAATAGTCCGGCGCAGCTCGTCGCTATCGATGAGTTTGCCGTTGGTCTCGATGAATCGTCTCTCAAGACCATGCGGGCAATGATTTCATATTGCGTACATGGCTTGGGGAAGTGCGTGGTAATATCCGCGTTCGATACCCACCCCCTCGGACCTTTGCATGTTGATCAGATAATTGACCTTGAAGCAGAGGGATGAATATGATTCGTGATTCTGGATTTGTCGGGTTCGTCTTCATCGGGCAGTTGGCACCTTTTTTTCTGGCCGACCGGTTGAGCGTACTTATTTTTTTAGTGATCAGTGGTTTGGTATTACTTGCGCATCTCAAGGCCTTGCGCAACTCACTGATCGTAAGTCGAAGGTATCTAATCGTCGCTGAGCTAATCATGACTCTGTTGGCACTTGGGGTTATTGAGTTTAACCATCCCCCTAGTTGGGCTGCCTTCTTAATGAGCTTTACAGTAGTTCTTATGTTAAGTGATTGGATTAATTTCAGAACACTTTGTACGTGGTTTGCACTGCGCAAGAAGCAAACGACTTTCGCAGATCCCACGCTTCCAGAATACTTCGCCATTGTAATCGCCAGTTTTAGACAGTCCGTGTTTGACTTCAAAGATTCTCGTCGTTACGCACTTGGGTCTGAAGCGAGCGGTTTCTTCTCAAACCTTTTTGAAAGCGTTATCAGCTTTCTTGTTCATATGAATAGATTAGGTGAACAGATAAGCCGCGTGTGTCACATACGACGTTTCAGGTTTGGCATCATTTGTGTGGATAACCACAGGTTAGTTTGGCTTTACTTTGCTTGGCTATCTAATATTTCCTTGTTCGCGTTACTTTATTGCTCCATGAGGAGGTTGGTATGAGAACAATCCTACGTCAAGAAACTTCGACTAAGGTAGAGAATTACGCCGTATTACTTCATCCCACGTACCGCTTTATTTTGAGTCCTAATGGAAAGTTCCGTCGTTCCGGTGGTTCTTCAAATACGGGCTTGCTCGCATATGCATTAGAGGCAATTTGTAAGTCGGAGGGGCTTTGGGAGACATTTGGTGCAGTAGCGACTGAGCCACTATATTTAAGACTGTTGTCAGAAGCAATCATTGAAGAGGACGGCACTCAATGGTGGCGCTGGGAGAAGAAACCGTCTCGGCCAGACTATCTTTACCCCTTTGATTGGGATGATCAATTTAAGGCGATGGATGGGCTTCAGGCATATGCTAGCCGTAGGCCTGAAAGGGCGTCTACAATCTCATTCCCCCATACAAATGAGTTAATACGCCGTATTTTCACCTGCCTTTATTCATCGTCCGATCTTGGAGAAGACATTAAACTTGTCACTTCAAACAAAACCGCTCTCTATATGTTCGATCAGAGTAATGGGGCTAAGCCAGGTAATAAAGAAGATATTTTTGTTGCGGCGGTTGTACTGGAGTCGGCAGATCGTTATGGGCTGTACAACAACGCTGGATTTAGAACCATAGCGCTTCGTTTGTATGAGAGGCTGCTTTTTGCCGCGAAGGAGGGCCTAACTCGACGATTACCATTTCACACGCTTTCGCGATGTTATTTGTCATGGGCTCACTACATTTACCTTCTCGATAAAATCAGTAATGTTCTTAACATCAATTCTAATTTGAACGAATTGTGCCAGTTATATGATAAGTTTCTTGCCTATTCGTGTCCGACGATTCTGGAACAAGCTAATGAGCGGCATGACGCTTACTTCCGTAGTCTTTGTGGCATGAAGCCTCTTCACCGAACCACCAATAGTTACTTGGACGATACAGTCGTATATCGACATAGACGTCTCGGAGATTATTATTCATCGCCTGTATGGGATGATCTACTTGATCTGAGCGAATATTAGGAAGGTTCAACTATTTATATGCAAGTATTTGCCGTATCGAGCTTAATTGCATACATACTGGGCGTTGCATTGGCGTACCAACCTTTCTCATCAGCCGTTAAAAGTGGCTATGATGATATATCTGGTAAATTAGGTTTCGACCCTATATCTGCAGCAAACTCTAATATTTTTCACTTGCTTGGAATATCCCTCTTAATTCTCATTAGCCTTAGGTTTTACTTACACGCTAAAGGAATAAACAATCCTACATTTTTCGAACTATTAAATGCAAAGACAAATCGTCGCTTCGAAGTTATACTTCGTGGCTGCTGGGTTTTGTTGGCGTTGAACCTTCCGAGCATCATTGCTGTCCAGAAACTCTTTCAGACAGCTTCCAAACAGACAAATCAGGAACTCGCACAGCTTTTCATGATTTTTTTTAATGTACTTGCGATAATGTACATCGCAATGGTAATTTGGTGCCGCTTATATCTAGACGTCGTTATCACGATGTCCTCAGAGAAGAAGAAGAGGATAAATAAACAAAATCAGGGCAGTTTAACGTACCCTGATTTTGCAATATGTTTTGTTGCCTGCGTAGTAGCGCTCTATATAAATCTTGTGTATTGGAATGGTGGGAATCTGGATATTATTCCATTTATTGCAGCTATTGCGTTTCAGATCTTATGTTTAGCGATAATAGTTCAGTTGCTGTACTTTTTCTTTGGTATCCTTATAGAACAGATCAGTGGGCTACTGAAAAAAAAGGGAACTATTGAGGTCAGACACTGACTATTTTTAAAGAATCCCCCACATTCATTTATAAATGTGTGGTCCATAGCATCTCTAAGGTTGAAGAATTTATTATAATATCCCTTCCATCATTCTGACGTTCGATCGCTTTTGAAAAGCTTTATGCATCTAAATAAAATCATTGCCCTTGCCCCGGGTCGGACCACGATAACCCGGGCCTTGAGTTGTAACGGGGTCGGGCCACAGCAAGTATTGGATATTAGAACGAATAATTCAGAACTGTCCCCCTGAAATGGGCATATAATGCGTTTTTTGAAGGCAAAAAGGCTGTTATTCCTGGGAGTCTATGGCAAGAGCAAAGCGGCATTACATTCCAGGTTACATCTGGCATATTACCC
>JAGVGM010000049.1 GCA_020057065.1 Thermodesulfovibrionia bacterium | reverse complement strand
ATAGTGTCATTATATGTTCCTCCTGCTATTATACAGGTGGATTATATAACAAAAATAACAAATAGGCAATCTCTACCTATTTTTTTGTCGCACACCCAAAGTTGTAGATACAATAAATGTAGGCAACGAGCCCATTGGAATAGCCATACATCCAAAAGCTAACAGGGCATACACAGCCAATTATGTTGACAGCACAATTTCTGTAATTGACACCGTAAACCATAAAGTAGTAGCTACAATAAAGCTCAGCGGCACCCCTGACAGTTCATATTTCGGGTTGCCGTGGAATGTTGTAGTCTTTTAGAAAGTTATGTTATGTGATGAATGGGGCTTAAATATTGAGATACTAAATTTCAATATTTAAGCCTGACCCCGTTTGCCTTTATTCATCGTATTCATCGTACACCTCCTAAGGTTATATCGTACCTAACCTTTCGTTGTGTCCGTTAAACCGGGGGAAGTGCAACCTGGCATCAGAGAAGCATGATGCAGTTGTAGTAAAATCGGCGTCAAATATCAAAAGGCAAGTCTGAACCCAATCGCCATTAATTGCTTGAATTCGTAATTTGAAATATCAGATGGTATTTGCCCATGGGAACGGATTTCAGTAAAATAATGGACAATGAAAATACTTGAATACACCGACCTTGACACATCAAGGGTAAAACAGCATTACCTGAAAGTCAAAGCGTTTCTTGAAAGAGATGACTTCCCTTCTGCTGAGGTAAAAAAGCTGCCGGAGCATAATCTATACAGGGCTAAGCTTGATGACAGCAACCGCCTTCTCTTTAAGATCATGTCTTACAAAGGCGAGCAGTATGCCCTGATGCTTGAAGTTATCCTCAACCACGCCTATGACAAGTCAAAGTTTCTCAGGGGAACACAGATTGATGAATCAAAGATGCCGCTGTTTGATAACTCACAGATTGAAAAAGAGGATATGCCTCAGCTTATGTATATCAACTCTTCAATCTCAAAATTTCATATCCTTGACAAGATTATCTCCTTTGACCCGGAGCAGGACGGGATTTACAGATATAATCCGCCGATGATAATCATCGGTCCTGCCGGCAGCGGAAAGACCGCTATTACCCTCGAAAAGATGAAGCAGGCGCACGGTCAAACGCTTTATATAACATTGTCCGGGCACCTTGCGGACAATTCAAGAAATATTTACTATGCCAATCACTATGAGAACGACAAGCAGGAGATTTCATTCCTGTCATTCAGGGAATTCCTTGAGACAATGCGCGTGCCGGAGGGCAGGGAGATTAAATATAAGAATTTTGCCGGATGGCTGATGCGGTTCCCAAAACAGCAGCGCATTTCCGATGCGCACCGCCTTTATGAAGAATTCAGAGGCGTTATGACCGGCTCGCCCATTGATAAACCATTTCTGGGCCGCGAGGATTATCTTAATCTTGGAGTAAGGCAATCCATCTTTCTTGACAGCGAGCGCGAGATTGTTTATGCGCTCTTTGAGAAATATCTTTTATTCCTCAGGGAAAACGGCTATTATGACCCCAACATCTTATCTCACGACTATCTGAGTCATGTCCGTCCGATATATGATTTTATCGTTGTTGACGAGGTGCAGGATATAACCAATATCCAGCTCAGGCTTATCCTCAGCAGCCTCAAGACACCCGGCAATTTCATCCTCTGCGGAGACTCCAACCAGATAGTCCATCCGAACTTCTTCTCATGGAGCGCGATAAAATCCATGTTTTACAATGACGAGATACTGCAGGAGAAAAAGATAATCCGTATCCTCCACTCAAACTTCCGCAATGCCGGAGCAATAACCGACGTTTCAAACAAAATCCTTAAGGTCAAACAAAAGAGATTCGGCTCTATTGACAGGGAAAGCAATTATCTTATGAAGAGCCTTTCAGAAAAGGCAGGCGAGATAATCCTGATGAAGGACTCTGAAAAGATAAGAAGAGAGCTTAATCAAAAGACCCGCATGTCAGCCCGGTTCGCAGTGCTGGTTATGCGGGACGAAGACAAGCAGTCTGCAAGGCAGTTTTTTAATACGCCGCTTTTGTTCAGCATCCATGAGGCAAAGGGGCTTGAATACGAAAATGTAATCCTTCTGAACTTCATCACCAATGAGAGAAACAGCTTTCAGGAGATAGTCAGCGGAGTGAGCGCTGAAGACATTGAGGGAGATTTTGAATATTCAAGGCAGCGCGACAAAACAGATAAATCCCATGAGGCGTATAAATTTTTTATAAACTCCCTCTATGTGGCGGTTACCCGTTCGGCGCAGAATCTATTTATGGTTGAAGGCGATATCGCTCACCCGATTCTCCGCCTGCTCGGCATTGAAAATGCTCAGGATAGAGTAACAGTTGATACAAAACAGTCCACCCTTGAGGAATGGCAGGCAGAGGCGCGCAGGCTTGAACTTCAGGGCAGCATAGAGCAGGCAGAGGAGATCAGGCAAAACATCCTCAAGACACGGGCGGTCCCGTGGCAAATATGCACGCCTGAGTATGTCAAAGAACTTATTGACCGTGCAGGCAATCCCAAAGAGGTATCACAAAAGCCTAAAAAGACGCTGTTTGAATATGCCCTCTTTTTTGATGAACGTAGAATT
>JAGVGM010000267.1 GCA_020057065.1 Thermodesulfovibrionia bacterium | reverse complement strand
CTATTACATCAATAATAGAAAAATACCAAGTTTCTTTTCCTTCGTCGTAAAAACGACGAACTTGCTTTTGATTAAATAAGACTATTGAGTTTGATTTTTCCATATTTAGCATCCTAATAATTCCGTGATCCTTGTCTTCATTTAAACCTCCTGAATATTGATTGCTTCGGGTCAAGTTTTTCAGCCATGATTCAATGCCTAGCGTTACCTCTGCCTCTTATATTTTCCCATCAACTGGGCTTCCGCAAGAACATGCCCTTTCATCGCTTGCAGTACCTGCTCCTTTGTCGCTCCCGGTTTGACATCCAGTACAGTATCAAGAGCATATAGTTTGAAATAATATCTGTGAGTGCCACTCGGGGGACAGGGGCCGCCATACCCGATTCTCGGCCAGCTATTGCTGCCCTGTGTCGGCCCATCTTTGAATTCCTTTTCAGGCTTCACATCTTCATCGAGTTTATTCATATTCGGCGGAATGTTGTAGGCAACCCAGTGTACCCAAGTTCCCATAGGTGCGTCAGGATCATCACTGACAAGAGCAAAACTTTTTATACCGGCAGGAACATTTTTCCACTCAAGCGGTGGTGAAATATCCTGCCCATCACAGGTGTATTTTGCCGGTATCATACTGCCTTCCGTAAAAGCAGAACTTGTGATTTGCATCTTTCTTCCTCCTTTCTTTTCTGAGAAAGCATCATGATGTAACCCCCAGAAAAGCAAGACAACTGTTAAGATAATGATTGAGCAAATATTTTTCTTCATCATGTCTATGCATATCCTACTTCTCAGGTGTGTCTGATATTACCTTACGGATCACCCACTTCAGAATGCTCCCTGTGCTTTTACCAGTTCCCGAATTAATATTTTATCCCCTATCTCTTTGAGTTTTTCCCGAAGGGCAATACGTTTGATCTTCCAAGTGCGCCAAGCACCAACATGCTCAGGAACTCATTTGTAAGGAATGCCACTTTTGAGTTATCAATTTCTATTTTTGCATATGCATAATGCGGCGGGGCTTTACTCCGTCCGCTGGATTTTATTGTTAGACGCTGTTTTTTATTTCCTTTTTTGCAAGTTCAGAAAGGATTTTCTGAATACATTTGTCAAAACAATTTTTAATATCATATTCCCATAATCTGATAACCTTCCAACCGTCTTGTTTTAATTTACGGTTAACTTCTTTATCGCGCTGGCGGTTTTGGGCTATTTTATTTGACCAGTACTCAATATTGGTTTTAGGCATTATGTAGCGTTTGGGATGACCGTGCCAAAAGTCTGAATCTATAAATACCGTAATTTTCTTTTTTCTGAATACAATGTCCGGCTTTCCAATTATAGAATCAACATGTTTTGCAAAATAAATTTTTCTTCTTTTCAATTCCCGCATTATCACCACTTCGGGTTTAGTTCCCTTTGAGCGGATGTTCTGCATGTTTTTGTGGCGGTATTCTTTGGTGAGATTATCCATTATTGGCAGGAACAGAAAAATCCATGAAATAAGTTTCATCGTCAATTTTGTAGAAATCAACATTGGTGCGGCCATACCTTAAAAGGTCATCTTTTGTTACAAAAGCACCATTTGGAAGTCCAAGCCGATTTCTAAAGTACTCGCCGACGAGACTGTTGTTATGAGGAGTTTCAATGGCATGCCCACGTTCATCTTTTTGTGCACGTGTGCAAATCAGCGTTTTATTATCATCTGTTAAAACAGTAAAATGCATCGAACGGAGAGGAAAGAAATTGCTTTTATATACTTCTGGACGAAGTTGTATATATGCTTCGTTTTTATTTCTGCTTGAAACTCCATCTTGACGGAACCCCCAGTTAAGGCCTGCTGTTTTTTGAACATTGCCTTCTCTGTCAAGTAGTGCTACTCTGACAGCTGGTAATCCCTGAAGGTCTGGTTTTTCAGATGATATAAGCTGTAACCCTTCCTTTTCAAGCTGTTCTTTTTTTCTGCGGCTATAATATGTATCACGATAGACTTCAATATAATTTTCTATTTCATGGTGTGTACAATAAATTGTGTCAGTAATTAGGCTGTTAAAATAATCAAGTCCAAGTTTAGGGTCACAATGAGATAACAACTCTCGCTGATTATTACTAAAAGCGTTTTGCGTGTAATTTGCTGAACCGATAAAACCGCTAACCGGGGTTTTGCCGTGAAACCATGCATATGATTTTGAGTGGACAGGCGGAGATTTAACAATATAACTGCATTCAAAAAAACCATGAAAATCATCAGTTGCTAGTTGCTGAAATGCCTTATGATTGCCTAAGGACATACCGTCATGTGGACACATACCTACGATTAAATTGATATGAACCTGCTGTCCAATCTCTCTTTTTATTTTCTCAAGATGGTGAAAAGTCATAGCGGCAGTTGCATAGCCTGAAACAACGAAAAGACGGTCTGCTCCATTCCTTACAGGTTCAATAAGAACTTTATCAAAGAGGTTTTTTGTAATCATATGGCTGTCTCAGCAGGCAACATATTCTTCTTGTTCCTCAAACAACACCATTTGATAGGTGTTAATCCTACTGTCATATACACTGTTTTTGATATTGCTTTCTATTTTAGGATAATCAATACCAGCAAAATTTTTTAGAATAGCCTCAAAAATAATTTTTGTTCCCAGAGGCGGTACAGCCATGCCTATTTGCTTTCTGACGCTTTCCTTGGAGCCTGAAAAGATAAAACTATCTGGAAACGTCTGTAATCTGGCACGCTCTCGGTTGGTTAATGCCCTGTTCTCTTTCCAATGGTAAACATGAGTTCCGCCGCCGCCGCTCCCTGTAATAGTATAAGCAGGTTTATTAGGGTCGAGTCTTTTATAAATCTGGCTGATCTTTGCGCCTCTTACATTCAGGCGCAAATCATCCGGCATGACAGCAGTAAAAGCGTTTTCCCCAGGTTTTATATATTTTAGTCTTTCAATAACCTGCTGTGATTGTTTCGTTAATTCATTATTTGGCGCATCTTCAGGTATTGGCGGATTTTCAAGAACTTTCCTGCAAGTTACAGGTGATGTATGAGTTGGGGCTGGCACATAAAAGTTTATCTTAAGGTCATTGCGGATACCAATAATAATTATTCTATGTCTTGCCTGCGGCACTCCGTATTGCTCAAATTTATATAGGTGCGGCGTAATAACATATCCTGCCTGTTTCAACTCATATAATATTGTATCGAATGACTTCCCATCATTTGCGTTCCTTAGTCCGCCTACATTTTCAGCCAAAAAGAATTTGGGCTGGAAAAACTTTAATGCCTCAACTCCGAATGAATATAACGGCCCATAAATTCCGTCCATGCCTCTTTGCTCGCCAACAACGCTGTAATCGTTGCACGGAAAGCCAAATGCCAGTGCATCTATCTCTGATATTTTTTTTAGTTTTTTAAAGTTGAGCTTTCTGATGTCGGAACATACAACAGATTTAGGATTGTCTGGACAGATATTGTGACGATATGTTGCACAAGTGTCTTTGTCATAATCTGTTGACCATGCATGATCAATCGAATATAACTGGCCACCGGCCTTAAGTCTTGCTAACTTAGCACCGAGAGCTAATCCGCCTGGACCACAGAATAATTCGCCAAATTTAAAGTCCATAATTACCTTATTATACGAATTCTGCCTGAGATATTCAAATGTTTTTTTATTTTGCGTCTAACATTCATTTTTATACTTATTCTATTTTCAGTGAGAACATACGATGATAATATAAAAAATCAATATAAATTATTATAAAAACTATTAGAAAGTACTTTATTGTTCTGTATAATATTTCAAACTTAAATATTATGCAAATTCGGTATAATTTAAGAATTTATTGTGTTACAAAATAGGAACAGCTGTTAATGCCCAATAATTCCGTAACTTTTCAGAGTTTATCAAAAGGGATTTTGGAATTCAACCCTCTATTTCTACATTGTATTCTTTACCTACGATACGACCAGTCTTAAACAAAAAAGGCGTCCCCCTCTTTGCTCTCTGTAATCTCAGGAACTAAAGAAAGACGCCTTCATAATTATACCACTGTAATTTGGGTTTATAAACTTATGTATATCAGTTTAACTATAAATATGGTCGGGACAGGGGGATTTGAACCCCCGACCCCTGCGTCCCGAACGCAGTGCTCTACCGGGCTGAGCCATGTCCCGTCCTTGTTATTTAAAATCTTTGCATAACCTACCTAGAGCTTTAAAGAAGTACCACTGAGAGCGAATTCATAGATTTTTTCAAAGCTCTCTTTATTATCTTAGCATAATCCCTAAAACATTTGTCAAGATTTTATCCCCCTTTTTATTAATCTGGCAGCAAAAAAGCCGTCCATATTGTAAAGGTGAGGATAGGACTTAAAGAATCCTCGATTGTCAACCAGAGAACAACAACTGGCTGGGAAAACATCTGAAATACTGTCCAAAACAAACTCCGGGTTAACTGCCAGAAAATCATCAATAACCTCTTCGTTCTCTTCAGAAGTAATAGTGCAGGTGCTGTAGACCAATACACCATCTTCCTTCAGACAATATGCCAGATTATTTAAAATGCTCAATTGAATCCTTTTAAGAGGGGCAATGTCTTCTTCTCTCTTCTTCCATTTGCTGTCAGGGTTTCTTCTAAGCACTCCCATACCAGAGCATGGAGCGTCAACCAGGATTCTATTAAATTTATCTGAGAATCCCAATGGAAGCGAGGCATCTTTCTTAAAGGCTTTCACATTGGTAATCCCCAGCCTTTTACAGTTTTCCTCAATAAGGGCAAGCCTGGAAGAATTGATATCAATGGCAAATATCTCACCTCTGTTTTCCATAAGCTGGGCTATATGGGTTGTCTTGCCACCCGGTGCGGAGCAGGCATCGAGCACCCTCTCTTCTGGTTTGGGGGCTATAATGTGAGTCACCAACTGGGATGCCTCATCCTGCACCTGAAACAAACCCTTTTCAAAGGAAGAAAGTGCTGTAATGTCAGAAGCGCCTCTAATCTGTAACCCTTCATAGGAGCATGGGGTTAAAGATATCTCCTTTACGTTCGTTTCCAGCTCATAGAATAATTCTTGTCTTGATGTCTTTAATGTGTTGGTTCTAATTGTAAGGGGCGGGGGCTCATTGTTGCTCTGGCAGAGATAGATAGTAGCTTCTACTCCAAAGGTCTTTACCCATCTCTTCACCATCCAGAGGGGATGGGAATATACCACAGATATGTGGAGTTCGGGATCTCTTTCAATATCAGGGTACTCTATCTTATCCCGTCCCCTGTCAACTGCCCGGAGATTGGCATTCACAAATCTTACTTTACCAATATCTCCATAAAGCCCTGCCAGTTTTGCCGATTCATTCACGGCTGCAAAAGGTGGCACCTTGGTTAAAAAGGAGCTGATAAACCGCAAGCCTAATTATATTTAATATCCAGGGATCAAGCTTTTTGGTAGGAATCTTTGAGAAGCGACTTATAACCCAGTCAATCCTTCCTTGCCATCGAAGGGTGCCGTACACCAGTTCCGTGATGAAGGCTCTGTCCAGAGGGGTGAGGAAATTGCTCTTTCGAAGTGCGCTATCCAGAGAGATATCCGCATATGCCCCCTGGGTGTCTACCTTCTCCAATATCTCCAATGCTATCTGCCGGGCTGATTTTATCTTTTCCCCCCTCTCTGGATGAGTTACCTTAAAAATAACTTCATTGCCTTTTTAACCTCACTCATGTCCACCTGAGTATTGAAACAGGGCCCATAAGGTCGTTTGTTTAGTATACCATAGACTGGTATAGGATAACTGTCCTGAATACCACTGGTAAGATCTCTCTCGCAGGCCGTTGCAATAATTAATTCCGGCTTGTTCTCCACTACAATCCTTCTGGCAATGGTTCCCCCTGTGGCTATAGAGAGTTTTACATCATTCTCATCTGCTAATTCCACTAACTCCTTGATTTCACACCTTCCACACCTTTCACAGTTTCTTACATCTCCT
>JAGVGM010000255.1 GCA_020057065.1 Thermodesulfovibrionia bacterium | reverse complement strand
GAAGATTATTGAAAATGTAGTGCCGACTTTGGCCGACTGAATGAGCTAACTCATTGATTTGCAAAAACTTTGAATTTTAAACTGCGGAAGATGGGTTAAGGCTGTACTGATACCCCGTTTAACGCTATACAACAAAAGAGGCGGGGGTTGAGGGTTAAGGTCACAACAAGATTTTATTTAGGAATAGTGAAAACAAAATTAGGATGGTTGTCCCAGGTGTTCTCATACCACATGTTGCCGCCGTGCTTTTGAATAAGGTTCCGGCAGATGGCAAGCCCAAGACCTGTGCTGTCGGTACTCTCAAATTTTTCAAAAATATTGATCCTCCTATCTTCCGGTACAGGCGGCCCGCTGTTATATATGTTTAATCTGTAATGATCTCCTTTGTCCTCGAAGCCGAATGCGATCTGTCCCGAAGCGGCATACTTTATCGCATTGCGGATAAGATTTCTGTACACGATCTTGATCCATCGCGCGTTTGCCTTTATAGTGATCTTGTTACCCGGGATGGCTCCCAGGCGGTTGTCTATTCTGATATTACTTCCCTCTATTTCCGATGAAAATTCATCAAGGATGGGATCAATGATATCCTCTCGCAAATCCAGATACTCTTTCTCCGGCATTTTAACGTTCATCATCGATGATTTGCACAGGTATTCGCCCAATAGCTTTTCGAGGCGGATCATCCTGCCGGAAATATCCGAAAGAGTGACTTTAACACTTTCGTCAATCGCACCGAAGGCCCCACGAATGAGAAGTTTTATCATGCTCCCGATCGAACTTAAAGGGCCCCGTATATCATGAGTAGCTATGCTCAGCATATCAAGAATATGTTTTTCTCTTTCGATCCTTTCAGTTACATCCCTGCACACGCCGATAATGCCCACAATTCCCCCGGCGCTGTCCTTCCAGGGAGTCTTGGTCACTGAAATCCAGAATTCTGATCCGTTTGGACAAACCTTTTTCTCAATTTTGTCTTTAACGGCCTCTCCTGTTGCGATTATCTTTTTATCTTCAAGAGACATCGCCTCAGCCTGCTCCCCTGCGAAGAAATCGAAATCCGATTTGCCAATTATGTCACTAAGAGTGCTGTTAAAATGAACTGCGACCGTATCACTAACAGCAACATATTTGCCGTTCAAATCCTTGAAGTAAATAAAATCCGGCGTGCAATGCAGCAGGTCTTTTATAAGATCATTTATTACAGTAGTATTTTCCATGAATGAGCCGCTGTCCTATACTATCGATGCTGCGTAAACCTGATTACTCACTTGTTCCATTTTGAAACCAGCCCACCTGCCTTTTTAAATCTTCAACTATATCAGGGATCCCGGAGGTTGTTTGTTTTAATTTGTTTATTTCGTTGCGTGTTTCTTCAAAAGAATCAGTTATATTTTCAGCGCCATGCACCTTCGCTCCGCCATCGATCTTTTTACTCATCCCCTTTGCAGCTTCTACGGCGATTTTAGTGGTTGATGTAATCGAATCAAAACATTGAGTAATTGCGGTCATAAGTTTAACAGTCTTTTCAACCTCTATTTTGCTTTTACCTATTTTTTCCACCGAGGACCGTGACTCTGCCTGTATCAATTTGATCTTACGCGTAATCTCATCAGTTGATTTTGCTGTTTTATCCGCAAGCTTTTTTACTTCACTGGCAACAACGGCAAAACCTCTTCCATGATCTCCTGCCCTTGCCGCCTCTATGGCGGCATTCAGCGCCAGCAGGTTTGTCTGGCTGGCAATGTCGGTAATTACAGATATTATGCTTTCAATTTCTCCTGATCTGCTTCCAAGGGTATTAATAGTCTCGGAGGTATCATCAACTACATCGGAAATATTATTCAGCGAGGTTAATGTATATTTGTTTGTGTCTTTTCCGTAAGATACAAGCTCTGCAATCTCTTCTACTGTTTCAGACAGGGCTGTTGCATCGGCAGCCAAATCGGTTATGGTTTGAGATATCTCTGACATTGAATTCAGAACCTCTCTGGTCTCATTTATTTTCGTATCCGTGTTATTCAGGAGATCATTTGAAACAGCGGAAATGTTCTCGGTCATTGACGACAGATTAATAATGCCCTTGTTTATATTGCCAACCATATCCTTTAGTCCATTTCTCAATTCATGAAAAGCATGTTCTATCTCTTTCATTTCTCTCTTATTATTTGTGGGCACAACCACATCAGTAAAGTCACCTTGTGCCATATGATGAAGGACTTGCTCTATTTTGTAAAGAGGCTGCATTATCCCGGATAAAAGGCGCGAGCACACAAATAAAAGAATTGCCACAACCAAAAGTCCTCCGGCTGCAAATACGAACCTTATGATATAAGAGCCTTTCAGCATTCCCTGGCCCACTGCAATCCCGGTTACTGCCGCTATTAGAATGAGGCAAAAGAATAAATAATTTTTCTTCATCAATATTAAACACTCCTCTCTCTTCATACCTGGGCTAACTCCATTACGTAATAGGCAGGAATAATTGCAATTTGTTTAACCTCTTTGTTCTAATATCGGTTTTTTTAATGAAATCTTTAATTAATATTCATAATAACATGGCATTAACAATGCCATGTACAAGATTAATCTCTTTAATATTACGTAACCCTGTTTAACTTATTCTTTTTTTGTATAATTAAAGCCTCTTTATGCCAACACTTTATCTTATTGACGGCAATTCATATCTCTACCGGGCCTTTTTTGCCATAAGGAATCTTTCCGCTTCAGACGGATTCCCCACTAATGCCATTTATGGTTTCACCAATATGATATTGAAAATATTGAGGGAGAAGAATCCCGATTATTTTGCGATAGTCTTTGACTCTCCGGAGCCTACAAAAAGACATGAAGCGTACGAGGCGTATAAAGCACACCGGCCCGGGATGCCTGAAGACCTCAAACGGCAGGTCCCGGTTATCAAGGAAATCATTAGCGCTTTCAGGATACAGCAGATCGCAAAACCCGGTTATGAGGCCGATGATATCCTGGGCGTTCTTGCAAAAGAGGCGGAAAAAGAGGGGCTCGAGGTTTTCATCGTAACAGGGGACAAAGATATGTGTCAGACTGTAAGTCCTGCAATAAAACTATACGACACTATGAAAGATAAAGTTACAGAGGAGAAAGATGTATTCGAACGTTTCGGCGTTGAACCCTCTCGTTTTCCTGAGATCATCGCTCTCATGGGTGATGCCTCGGATAACATCCCGGGAGCACGCGGCATTGGAGAGAAAACAGCGGTTAAACTGCTGAAAGAATTCGGAGACCTCGACAGTCTGATAGCAAGGCGCCACGAGATAAAAAATGCCAAGGTAAGAAACGCTGTGTCTGAGAACATCGAGAACATCAAACTCAGTAAAGAACTTGCGACCATTCATCCGGACGTCCCGCTGGATATATCCATAAATGAGCTTAAACTATGCGAGCCTGAGTGGGCTGAATTGTTGGAGTTTTTCCGGAGATTTGGATTCGGCAGTTTCATGAAATTAATCCCGCAAAAGAGTACGATGCCCGCTGAGAAGACAGAATACGTAGCCGTTCTTGATAAAGATATTTTGGAGCAGGCTTTAGGTTCAGTTACTGATGAAATCGCGATTGATACCGAAACCACATCAAAATCACCCGTTACGGCAGAGCTTGTCGGCATTTCTTTCTCTGCGGATCCCTCAAAGGCGTATTATGTTCCATTAACACATTCATACCTCGGCGTGCCGCATCAGTTATCAAAGGAATATGTGATTGAAAAGTTAAGACCCATACTCGGAGATCCAGGGATCAAAAAGACCGGACACAATATAAAATATGACCTTATCGTTCTGAAGAATGAGGGGTTAGATCTAAAGGGTCTTGCCTTTGACACAATGATAGCCTCTTATCTTTTAACCCCGAACAAGACGAATCATAACCTCGAAGATATCTGCATGGACCGTCTCGGTATCAAAAAGCTTTCCTTCAATGACGTCACTGACAAAGGCAAACTGAGTTTCAGGGATGTCCCGATAGACAAAGCAGCGGAATATTCCGGTGAAGATGCTTCAGCGGTCCTGAAACTGAAAAGGTTTTTTGAACCGGAAATGGAAAAACAGGGTTTCTCAAAATTATTCCATGATGTAGAGATGCCATTGATAGAAGTCCTTGCGGATATGGAAATGGCGGGAATAAAGATCGATATACCTCTAATGGATACCCTTTCCGGAAGACTGACAAGCGAACTCGCCGGCATTGAAAAAAGGATCTATTTTATTGCCGGCGAAGAATTCAACATAAACTCACCGAAACAACTTCAGGAGATACTTTTTGAAAAGCTCGGACTCAGGACCATCAAAAAAACCAAGACTGGATTTTCAACCGACGCTGATGTGCTTGAGCAGCTTGCGCTTGAGCACGAGTTGCCAGGAGAGATCATTGAGTACCGTACTTTATCAAAACTGCAGAACACATATGTCGATGCGCTTCCGAAAATCGTCAATCCCGGGACAGACAGACTCCATACATCATTCAACCAGACGATCACAGCTACCGGAAGGTTGAGCAGTTCAGAGCCGAATCTCCAAAACATCCCGATAAGGGGCGAATGGGGCGCGAACATAAGAGCGGCTTTCATAGCCGAGAAGGGGTGCCTCCTTCTATCTTCCGATTATTCGCAGATAGAACTTCGTGTGCTTGCTCACCTTAGTCAGGATAAAGGACTTATTGAGGTCTTTCAGCATGACGGAGATATCCATACAAGAACAGCGATTGAATTGTTCGGTGTCTCCGCTGAAGATATAACCCCGGAGATGAGGAGACGGGCCAAGACCGTAAATTTCGGCATCATCTACGGCATCAGCCCGTACGGACTTAGCAAGGAATTAGGGATCCCGCCTAATGAATCAAGGGATTATATTGATACGTATTTTTTAAAACACAGCGGGGTAAAAGAGTTCATGGAGAATACTATTGAACAAGCCAAAGAGACCGGTTTTGTATCAACGATATTAAACAGAAAAAGGCAGATACCGGAGCTTCAGAATTCAAACAGGAACATAAAACAACTTGGGGAAAGGCTCGCCATCAATACCCCCGTGCAGGGTTCTGCCGCTGATATCATTAAAATATCCATGCTGAATATCTGGAGAAGACTGAAGAAGGATAACCTCAAGACCAGAATGCTCCTTCAGGTGCATGACGAATTGTTGTTTGAAGTGCCTGAAGCAGAGCGGGATATGATCATGCCTCTTGTGAAAGAGGAAATGGAGAATGCGTTTAAACTCGACGTCCCGCTCAAAGTGGATATCGGCATCGGTAAAAACTGGGCTGAATCGCACTAACCCGGATCATGCACAGGTTTTTTATCCGGAGCAGGCATGCTCCAGGTAAATTGTATAACTACTACAAACGCAAAAAGTTTTGTTACAATGAAGACTCCCCGCCGCAAGCGGACGGGGTATCATCAGGTAGGGATTGTTCAAAAAATCCCCCTAACCCCTCTTTGTCAAAGAGGGGGATAAAGGGGGATTTTATAACTTTATTCAATACGGTCATCCATTCTTCTAAAGAGTTCCTGCATGTCAGATAAATTTTTCAATACAACCTCATCATACTGTTCGGATATATCAACGAGCTCTTCAACACGGTTGTATATGGTCAGTCCGGCGACCTTGGCATGTTTAATGTACGTAAAGGCAAAGCTTAGTATTATTAAATAACTTATTGATCTTCCAATCGAGTACCAACGCGTAGGCAAGAGCTTATATATGCCGCCGTGGAACAGGTTGTAAATAAATTTAAGTATAAAGAAAGAAAATAAAACAATGAAAACAGCCCCCAATATACCAAAGGACAAAAAAACACGCGCGTCTTGCGGATCAGTGATCGTCACAAAAGAGTATTTTAGAGGGCGCACTTTAATGATCATGAACTTGTATATCCAGTATCCGCACCCGGCGATCCACAGGATATAAAGGAATAACGCTATCTGATCTCTGTAAGTGATGAACAATTGAACCGGAACAGATTCTTTCAGGTTATTAAGGGGTCTTAATAACCATGATTGTCGCTGCAGAAATTCCGAATATCTTTCCTTTAACCTTAAGCCCATCAATTAAATTAAACGGATTTTATGAAAAAAACTTTAGACAGGATTAGTTATGGAAATAGTAAGGGGCGCTTTTCTTATTTACCATTTTTAAATTTTTCACCAATCCACTATTGAAGAAGTGTCACACTAATGTTACCAAACCTACAGATGACTGATTTTTCATGAAGAATGTAGACCTGACACCGCCCATTCTATTTAATTAATCCCTCAACCCCCAGATCCGGTGCAACACTCAAAAGGATATGCACGGAATCTGTAAGCAGTATTATTCCAAAACCTATTAACAGAAGCCCGCTGACGATCATTATCAACCTCATGTATTTCTGTATGGCTTTGAAATGACTGAGGAAGGTGTTTATTAGAAGTGATGTAGTTATAAAGGGGATGGCAAGACCCAGAGAATATACGAGCAAAAGTTTAAAGCCGTAAACGGCTGAGCCGGACGTGCCTGCAATAAGCAAAATCGACCCCAATATCGGACCGATACACGGCGTCCATCCGGCGCCGAAGGTCAGTCCGACAACAAGAGAGCCTAACACTCCCCTCGGTTTCGTCTTTAGATGCACTCTCTTATCCGATGCAAGAAAATTCAGCTTAAGAAGGCCCATCACATAAAGCCCGAAGATGATGATGATTATCCCGCCTGTTATTCTTATTTGATCGTAATAATGTGAAAAGAGCGATCCTATGAAAGATGACGAAATGCCAAGCAGAATAAATATCGTGGAAAAACCAATTACAAATGCAGAGGAATTTATCAGGGTGAGTTTTCTTATAAAGGCCTTATCAGCAGTCTTGAAGTCTTCAAAAGAAATCCCTGTAATATAGGAAACATACGATGGAATAAGCGGCAGTACACACGGTGAAAGAAAAGAAAGCACCCCGCCTAAAAAAGCCCCTATGTATCCAACATTAGTTATGTTATATACTCCATTTTCATTTTTTTGCCTTCTGCCTTCTGCCCACTGCCTTTAAATGACGGGCGCATTCTTCCGTGCTTCCCTGTATCTTTTCGATGGCATGAGGGATACAGTCAAGAATCACTGAGAGATTTTCCTTTACAGCAGCAGGGCTTCCGGGCAGATTTATTATCAATGTTTTTCCTCTTATACCTGCAACAGCCCTTGAAAGCATTGAAAACGGTGTTTTCTTCAATCCTTCATAACGCATGACTTCAGCAATTCCGGGTATCTCTTGCCTGATAACTTCTTTTGTTGCATCAGGTGTCACGTCTCGAGGAGATAAGCCTGTACCGCCGGTTGTCAGTATAAGGTCTACCTTATTGCACAGTGAAAGGAGTCTTTTCTTGATCAAGGTCTTTTCATCAGGAATAATTTCATAGCTTGACACCTCAGCGCCGATCTTTTTTATCATTTTTTCAATCGTGGGCCCGCTCGTATCTTTCCTCTCGCCCTTTGAGCCTTTATCACTTAATGTTAAGATTGCAATTTTGATCATTTTATTCTTTTCTGTCATTCCGCACTTGATGCGGAATCCAGAAAAGGGCGAGTCACCGACTCGCCCCTACAAGATTTTTATCTCGTCTCCTTTTGTAATTGTTCCGCCCTTAAGCACCTTTACAAAAATACCTTCCCTCGGCATCACGCAGTCGCCGGCCTGATAGAAAATAGCGCAGCGATTATGGCAAAGCTTGCCTATCTGGCTGACTTCCGCTTCCACTTCTCTGCCTATGGTCATTATTGTTCCCACTGGAAGTTCCACAAGATTAATACCCTGAGTAGTGATATTTTCAGCAAAATCGCCCGGGCCTACTTTAAGCCCCTTCGCACGCATCTTGTCAATGCTCTCAATTGCCAGCAGGCTCACCTGTCTGTGCCATGTTTCAGATGCATGAGCATCACTTTCGATGCCGTAATTGTCCTTTAAAACCGCCTTCTCAACAGCCTTCTTTCTCATGCCTTTTTTGTCGCTTACATTGATGGAAATTACAGTAGCACTCATAATAGATCCTCTTTTCTTTTTGAAATTTTATTCATTAAATCTCTTTTATTGATCAGCATCATTACTTTATTTTATTACAGCTCCTTCTTTAACATTTCTTTCAGGTATTAAAATAGATAATACACCATTGCTGTCAGTAGCGGCAAGCAGCATGCCCTGTGATTCAACGCCCATCAGTTTGGCAGGTTTCAAATTTGTCACAATTACGACACATTTGCCGGCAAGATCTTCGGGCGCATATGCATGACCTATCCCCGCAACTATCTGCCTCTGCTCGCCGGTATCGACCTGAAGCTTTATAAGCTTGTTCGATTTAGGAACACGCTCCGCCTGAAGCACTTTACCAATCTTTAATTGAACTTTTGCGAAATCTTCTATGGAAATTAAATTGTCGCTTTCATTTTGTACGGGTGGTTTCTGTTCATCACTTTTCTGCATTTCTTTTTTTACCTCTATCCTTGGGAACAATTGCTCTCCTTTCTGAACTTTTATTCCGCTATACTGCCAATTAGTAACTTCTTCCTTAAAGGCTTCCTCAGTTATATTATTTATCATTCCCAATTGTTTCCACATCTTTTCTGCGGCATCAGGCATAAATGGATAAAGTGAAATAGCAGTCAGCCTCAACGCATTCCAGATATTAACCATAACTTGCTTAAGTTGCGCCTTATTGTCTTTAGCGAGTTTCCACGGCTCTGTTTGTGCAATATAATTATTAGCCATCCTGACAACATTCCAAATCGAATCAAGTATTATATTGAACCTTATGTTAGACCAGTTGGCATCATCTCTGGCAGGATACAAAGTTTTTATGCATTCACTTGCAAAAGAAGCATCCACGATATCTCCTTCAATACCTTCGATTACACCGCCAAAGTATTTCTCCGCCATCGCCAGAAACCTGCTCAATAAATTCCCAAGGTCATTTGCAAGGTCGGTATTGATGCGAATTACCAGAGCCTCTTCCGAGAAATTACCGTCGAGTCCAAACGGCACTTCTCTTATGAGAAAATATCTAACTGCATCCACACCGTACTTTTCAACCATTTCATTGGGATCAACAACGTTACCGAGAGACTTTGACATTTTCTTCCCCTCAACTGTCCACCAGCCGTGTGCAAATATATTTTTTGGCAAAGGGAATTTTAGCGCCATGAGCATGGTGGACCAGTAAACGGCATGTGTTGTCAGGATATCCTTTCCCACAAGATGATGGTCTGCAGGCCACCAGTTGTCAGAGTTCAGAGTTAAGAGTTCAGAGTTAAGAATTTCTTCTTTGTTGCTGATCGCTGACCGCTGACTGCTGACCGCTTTTAAAGGTGCAAGATATTTTGTACCGGAATAATAGTTCAAAAGTGCGTCAAACCAGACATAAGTCACAAAGGCTTCGTCAAAGGAGAAAGGAATTCCCCACGCAAGTCTTGCTTTCGGTCTTGAGATACAAAGGTCTCCGAGGGTGTTGTTCTTTAAGAATCCAAGCACCTCATTCCTGCGTGTCTCCGGCAAGATGTAAGAGGGACTGTCTTCAATATATTTTATGAGCCTGTCCTGATATTTTGACATCAGGAAAAAATAGTTCTCTTCCTGGATCTGTTCAACAGCACGTCCGCAGTCAGGACAGTTCCCGTCAACAAGGTCTTTTTCTGTCCAGAACCTTTCATCAGGCGTGCAGTACCATCCCGAATACTGCCTTTTCTCTATCTCACCATCATCCCATAGAAGCTGGATGAGCCCCTGCACTGTTATAATATGCTCCGGATCTGTAGTACGAATAAAGGCGTCATTTGATATATTTAATCTGCTCCAGAGAGACTTGAAATTCTCTACCATTATGTCGGCGTGTTCCTTGGGTGTACGCCCTTTATCCTTTGCAGCCTTCTCGACTTTTTGCCCATGCTCGTCCGTTCCGGTAAGGAAGAAGACCTTTTTGCCCTTCAACCTGTTGTATCGCGCAAGGATATCGGCTGCAATGGTTGTATAGGCATGCCCTATGTGAGGGACATCGTTCACATAATAAATAGGTGTGGTGATGTAAAATTTTTGTTCCATATACCAGGATTGAGGAGTAATAAAAAAATTATGAAAATATCTACCTTAATTACTCATTG
>JAGVGM010000050.1 GCA_020057065.1 Thermodesulfovibrionia bacterium | reverse complement strand
TGAAAGTGTTTATTTTAATATTCAATGATGATAACACGAAAGGTACAAAAAACCGTTGAACTTTCTCTGAAACAATATCCTGTTGTTGGAATCCTGGGATCCCGTCAGGTTGGTAAAACGACCCTGGCAAGAGCCATACAAAGTATTTTGACACAAAAATCTGTTTATTTAGATTTGGAATTGCCTTCGGATTTGAGTAAACTTCAAGATCCTGAATTGTATATGGGGCAGTTTAGAGTGTTTCCTAAGTACCGTAGCGACAATGTTAAGAATTTCGCAGCAGGCAGTCAGTGTGGCGGTGAGCGGAGGTGAACAACTGGTCAAAGATCATAACTTCTGTATAGATGAATGATTAACTTATAAGCTAATGTACGTCCCCAAGGGTTTACCTCTGAGGGCTATATATTCCCTGTAATCTTCCTGCCTGAAAAAGGTCTGCTGTCTTCGATTGCCCCGTTGTGTTATGTGGTGGGGAAGCCTCAGTGAAACTACACGACCTATTCTCGGCATAGTCAAATAATGCTATCGCAAATCTCCCTTGTCAATAATTAAGGTATTGTGTCCCCAGAATTTGCGCGCACTAGGTAAAACAGGCTTTATGTTCAAATTAGACCTAGCTTACCTCGTGTCGGGTGGAGTGATTGGTTCTGCCACACTGATATGACAGATTAATCATTTACAGGAAGAATGCGAACTCGAGACTTCTTTTCATCAATGCTGATGAGAGCACCCTTTCTAAGATGCTCCTGAAATCGACCAATGGCTGAGACTATAATGTCGCACATGTGACGTGGATTAACATCCTGAGTACGAACTTGGATGACACTAGGGCACTCTGCTTTGGTGGCGGCGAGAATTGCACCAAAATCCAGGTCATGCGTAAAAACAACATGTCCATTGGTCTTTGCCCACGCCATTATCTCTTTATCCGAAGCGCTCGGCTCGCCAATACGAGACCAATGGACTGCTTCCCAGCCTGCGTCTTCTAGAACACTCTCCCACGCTGGCGAAAGATTCATATCAATTAATATCTTCATGCCGACGCCAGGACAAGAGGAACTTCGATTTCTTCGACCCGCCAAGCAGCATAGGAGAGGGCTTCATTAATGTCTTGGGATTCCAGGTAGGGATATAATTTCAGAATTTCTTCTTTGGTGTGGCCAGAAGCTATGAGCCCCACAATCAAGCCTACAGTCACGCGCATACCCCGAATGCAGGGCTTACCTCCCATTACATTTGGATCGAATGTTATTCTCGTAAGTTGTTTCATCTCAAATCTCCTGTGTATAGATCATTTTTCAGCCTGACTATTGCAAGCAACTATCTAGCGGCAGAACGAGTCTGTAGAAAAAGCCCTTTGGCAGAGAATTAGTTTTCCGATCAGCTTAGGCTTTTTCAGGTTGTTAATTTGATTCAGGGAATACTCAAAGGTGCCGGGCAGGATTTATCTCTCAAAAAAGATGGGGATGAATTTTCCCTGGGTATAGGAGTAATCTTTGTGCCGGGCCACTGCAATCTCCTTGTGTAAAGGTTAAACGGTTTGACCTCATATTATTGCAGTGATAGTACCATAAATAGGCCATCTAATAAAGTAATTATCGGAGAAATCCAGGCTTTTTCTACAGGCTCAACGACAGGGGTAACCTGCCGCAAACATGCGGAGTATAGAGCCTTAAAATACCAATAAGCGTTTTGCGGAGCAGTGCCTTTGAAAAACCGCCACGCTGTTTGCGGTCAGGTTGCCTCCATTGTTAGGCGATGATTACCAACCATGCCAGGCATCTTTAAGCTCACCAACTTGATGTGTTTCCACCCATTCTTTGCTATTGAGCCATTCTTCCACAGATAATAGGTCTTCCTCTTTTAATGTGCTTCTACTATAATTTGCCAAAAATCCATCGATTTCTTTCCCGTCGATATTTCCACCACCTCCAAATGCCCATCCCTTAGATTCCACAAAATCAATCCATTCATCCAATGCGCTATCAAATGTAATACCTGCATTCTGATTTATAATAAATTTCAATTCGAAGCCAAATTCCTGAAATTCTCCAACTCGAAGTTTCTTTCTCAGTCTTCTTTTTCTAGGCTTATTAAGCTCTTCTGGATGAAGATTCTTCATATAAATCACCCATCTTCATTTGATCTGTGATGCAGATAATACACATTTACCTCGATAACTGTGTGATTCAGCAATACAAGGTGAAATTCAAATCTTGGCGTATGATCCCCTATATATCTATCCCAATTTATTTTCGTTTCAAGAAACGTCACTCCATCAGAAAAATCTCGCAGTTTATGGAATAGAGCTATCTCCCATCCATAATCATTGCTGACTTTTCTACCGAAAGTGATCATTTCTTTTCCCGCTTACGACAGGCATAACCGGCGCGGCGTAACCGCGTCCGTGTTGATGCCTGGCGTTAGATTTCACCTTTATAGACATTTTTTCGGTGACCAATTCTGAGGATAAGGATATCGTCACCTAATAATGCGTAAATTACCCGATAGTCACCTACTCGAAATTTGCGAAGCCCGGTAAATTGTC
>JAGVGM010000359.1 GCA_020057065.1 Thermodesulfovibrionia bacterium | reverse complement strand
TGGATAAAAAAAGACATATCCATAGTAGAAACAATAACAAAATAACACACAACCAATCAATCCACTGGATGGCTAACCGCTACCAGTGATTTCTACATTATCGTCACGAATGGTATTTCTTAATGACCCCTTCTGATATAAGGAATATTGGAAATTTTAGATGAGCAAAACAAAAAAGGACTTTTTTGTCAGTTACAACGCACACGATAAACAATGGGCCGAGTGGATTGCCTGGCAATTGGAGGAGGCTGGTTATCAGGTCGTGATCCAGTTATGGGATTGGGGGCCGGGAAGTAATTTCATCTTGGAGATGCAAAAAGCCGCTGAGTCGTGTGAACGAACGATATTCGTTTTATCTCCACATTTTCTCGATGCTCTATACACTCAACCCGAGTGGGCTCAAGCATTTGTCCAAGACCCTACGGGAGAAAAGCGACTGCTGATTCCAGTTCGTGTCGCGCCATGCGAATTGGAAGGCATTTTCAAGCCCTTGGTCTATATCGATTTCTTGGAACCCCAGCCATCAGATATACACGAACTGAGAGATCATCTAATAAAGAAGCTTCTTGACGGCGTGAAGCAGGGTCGCAGAAAACCAAATAACGAACCCCCTTTACCAAGTTTGAAACCTTACCCAGTGACAACAAAAGCCGCTTCGGGTGCGGTCGGCTTTACAGATGAAAATGCAAAGCTTGGGGAAAAGTGGCTGAAATCGGGATCAATTATAGAGACACTCCCCCATGACAAATTTACAGGTAAGCAGTGGAGTGAGCTTCTCCGTTTTTTCATATCCGACTGGCTGACTAATGGTCCGGCAGTCGCCATGTTACAGGGATTTCCAGGGTGTGGAAAAACTCAATTAGCTTCAGCCGTTGCTGCGAAGGCATCACGCAGTCTTGATCCGGTTGAGCCGCAACAGGCATCTCACGATTCTTCTCTTGACCTGTTAACAGATCTCGCGTTGGCGCTCGATTACGAAGGCATTCATGACTTGATGCAAGAGCTTGAAAAAGGTGCTGACGGTGATCTTTTCAATGCTTTGCTCGGAGTGCTTCGCAGAGAAAAGATATTAATAATTGCCGATGAGTTTCAGCGCCTATTGACTGGCAAAGACACTTTGCCGCCAAAAGGTTGGCAATGTCTTGTAGAAAGACTCAATAATTCTCATCGCCCCGCTGGCAGGTTACTGCTCATCAGCAACCGTTCTATCAAGAATGCGCGTTGGTGCGAAAAGTCTGTTTCGAAAGAACTTAAGGGACTTTCAGATATAGAAGCGGCAGGCTTTCTTCAAGCGCATCTTGCATCAAAGGATTTATCTGCAAAAGTTCCTGTGGAAAGGCTGGAAGAATTAGGCCATCGTTTGGGCGGGAATCCACGGGCGCTGAAAACTTTGGTAGAAAGCCTGAAATATTATTCTCTTGAAGAGTTGATTTCCCTGGCACCTGATCTCTTTAAACCTGGCGATGTTAACCTCAACCCCGATCTGGTTGAGGATTTTGAACGTGAATTGATTGAGCGCACCCTTTCTATCTTGGATGGTGAATTGTTGAAATTCATGAGACGACTGGCTGTATACCGTCGGCCATTCAAGAAAGAGTCTTATTCCGAATACGTCGATACTACGCTCTCCCCGCAATCACTTCGTAAACAACTCATTGACAGGTTTCTGTTGGAAAACACAGCAAGCGGAGACACCTTGCACCCACTGGCGCGGGAAATCAGCGTTACCAGACTTCGTGCTGAGAAAGATAAATGGAAACAAGCTCACAATCTTGCGGCAAACTATCATTTCAGACATTTTAAGGCTCTTCAAATGAAGGGAACACAAAAACTCATTACCTCTTACGCTGAACTGCGACATCATCTTTTCGAGGCAGGTCGTATTAAAGACCTTAATTTGGCAAGCGAAAAACTAACAAAATTTGCTCTGTCACAAATTGATAAGCCCGCGCAATCTCAAGTTCCTGACAATGTTGAAACGTTAGAGGAACGCATTGCCCTAATATCGGCACTGCCAGATGACCAAAGACCAGCGGGCTTAGAGTATCACTTGGCTTTATGTTTGAAGCACCGGAATACAGGCGATGATTATCAAAAAGCTCTATATCATGTGCGCAAGGCCACTAGGCCGCATTCTTACTACGCTGTTTGGCTACTTCGCCTTGATCTTGAATAT
Source organism: Thermodesulfovibrionia bacterium (assembly GCA_020057065.1). Lineage (GTDB taxonomy): Bacteria > Nitrospirota > Thermodesulfovibrionia > UBA6902 > UBA6902 > SURF-23. The sequence goes on along the minus strand of JAGVGM010000359.1, from coordinate 1,618 downwards.
TCTCTTTATGGGGCAAATGCCATGTTGAAGGTTCAAGACGAAGCACTAAGGCATTTAGGTGGTGGGAGCAATGCTTTCGCAGTCTATCATCTGAGCGCTAATATACTTGCAAAAGACAATAGGGTAAGTGACGCAATTAAGGTGTTAGAAAAAAGTATTGATACCCCTGGTGTTACTTGCCTCTCGTCTCTTATTAGCTTATGTGCTGACTATATGGAACAGGCAGGGAAATTTGACGACGCCATTCGGACTTTAAAAAAAGGTATTGATACGCCCCAGATGCCGGAACTCGGGACAATATATATACGCTGTGCAAACCTAATGGCAAAGACTGACCATTTAGATGATGCGATAAGTTTACTAAAGAAAGGCATCAATGTTCCTGGAATGACAAAGCTATATTCTTTTTACCTTTTAATGGCAGAGTTCATGCAGAAAGCTGGAAAAGTTGAAGAGGCTGTCCAATTGCTTGACGACGGAATATCCAATTCAAATGTACGTGATCCAATTAAACTTTATCGGTTATGTGCCGAGCTATTAGTGAAGACTAGCCGCATAGAAGAAGCAAGTGCACTTCTGGAGCGAGGTATAGCATCTAAGGTTATCAAGGACCCATTGCCACTTTACCATTTTTATGCCGAATTGCTGGAGAAGTCCGGTAAGATAGACGACGGTGTAAAACTTCTCAAAAACGCCATGGCAAACCCGCAAATGATGTCAGAACCGACGCTCTATCTTGTTTGTGCGCAGCTTTTTTTCCATGATAGAAAGCTTGATAATGCTATCGAAATCTTAAAGCGCGGGATGTCAGTCCCTAATATGAAAGAAGGCCTTCTGTATGAAAAGTGTTCCGATTTGCTGGGCAGACAGGGGCGCTTAGATGAAGCTATTACAATGTTGGAAAAAGGAATCGCAGATAAATATATAATCAACCAATTTACACTTTACCATTCCTGTGCAGAACTAATGGTGAAAGCTGGGCGTATTGAGGATGCGATAGCGCTTTTAAAGCGAGGTATAAATGCGCCTGCGATAGCAAATAAATCTGTTCTCTTTCAAGCTTGTGCAAAATTACTGGCAAAAGCAGGTCGAATAGACGAAGGCATCGTGTTGCTTGAAAAGGCAATCGGTTTGCCGGGAATAACTGGCGTAGTTCTTCTTTATCAAACATGTGCAAAACTAATGTCGGCTGCTGGACGCAAGAAGGCTGCAATTGAACTCCTTCAAAGAGCAATCAATGGACCTAAATTAGGAAATTTAGTCTCACTGTATTATTTGTGTGCTGAGCTTATGATGGACACAGGTCAACGCGACGATATGATTTTGCTCTTAAAGCGTGGCATTAGTGAATATCCAAGGGATAATAATATGAAAACCTTATATGAGAAGGTAATTAAGCCATGAAAGGAGAGCTTAGGCAGAAAGCATGTCAGCGATATTCTATACTGAGTCATAAACAGCACATAACATTTCGCTTGACGGGATAGCGGCTTGCCAGCCGCGTCCACGTCAGCTTTCGCGTTGAGCCTGTCGAAAAAGGCTGTAATTCTTACACTTAATAGAGAATATATACATGAAATATACGCTGATCTGTGGTATTATCCAGTAGACAACGACT
>JAGVGM010000338.1 GCA_020057065.1 Thermodesulfovibrionia bacterium | reverse complement strand
TCAGTGTTTCTTCTTTTGCCAGAATTTCCTGCGCCTGTTGAAGGGTTTCCCTTTATCTTCACCTTCGGGCTTTTGCGCTGCACCTTCATGCGCAGGCTTTTCCTGAACAGGTTTATCAGGCACCTGCTTCACGTGCCCCTGCCTTTTATGTCCGTGATGTTCACGTCTTGAATGTCTATCTCGGGCCATTCTTGCATCTCTATCTGACCGCGGCACGGCGGCTTCATCTTTCTGTCCGGGCTTCTTAAATTGCACTTCCGGCTTTTTCATTTCACCGGCAGATACATATTCCGGCTGTTCCCTTCGTTCATCCCGATAAACAGCCTCTGAATCAACCTGCTGAAGATCAGCCTCGGAAGACTCTTCTGTTATGGTGATCAACTCCTCATCCTGAATAGCCGAAACGTCTTTTTCTTCTTTGCATTCATATCCAAGACAGCACATCAACCTTCCGCAAATGCCGGAAAGCTTGCTCTGATTTATTGACAGCTCCTGCTGTTTTGCCATTTTTATTGTTACCGGTTCAAAATTTGTAAGAAAGAGACTGCAGCAGGTCTGCCTTCCGCAAACGCCTATCCCCCCAAGAAGTTTCACTTCATCCCTTACGCCGATTTGTCTCATCTCAATGCGGCTTTTGAATCTTGCGGCAAGGTCTCTTACAAGTTCCCTGAAATCGATCCTGGTGTCTGCGGCGAAATAAAAAGTGAATCTTTTTTTGTCCAGTGTCGTCTCTGCAGATATGATCTTCATGGAAAGGTTCAGTTCTTTGGCCCTGTTAATGCAAAAGGCCCTTGCTTCAGCCTCAAGAGAACGGTTGCTTTCAAGGGCTTCAAAATCTTTTTCATTAGCTATCCTGAGAACCTTTTTCAACGGCTCATCTGTCTTCTCCAGGGTAGATTTCAGCGTTACGACATTGCCTATGCTAAGTCCCATCTCAGACTCAACGACCACTTTCGAGCCGGGCGCCGCATCAATATCTTCAAGCTTAAATGTATAGATCTTCCCGCATGATCTGAAACGGATACCTGCTACTTTATGTTTATCGGGCAATTCTGGCTCATTCCCGATCTCTACTGCATTATCATTATCCTGCATCTATTTCTTCCCCAATCTTTTTCTCATTAAAAGACTTGTATAATTAAGCGATAATTTTTCGTTTAAATTAAATTTTAAGTTTGTTCTTATATTATAAAGCTCACGGGCTAATTTGAGTATATCTTTCAATGTCGCAGTCTCAGAAAGGTCTTTTATCTCACCCTCCCGGTCCTTATTAATAAGCAAGTCAGCCCGTTCTGTTGCCTTAAATACAGCCATGTCTCTAAGCCATACCTGTACCCAGTCCAACCATTCTTCAATAGATGTTTTGTTGTCCCTGCTATCCTCTTCAAACCTGTTAAGCATCAGTTGCAATATGTTAAAGGACCTGTCCCTTTGCGCTATAAGATCTTCATTCAGAGCATGTCCCAGCTTCCCCCCGGATAGTGTACTTAAAAGAAGCGATCGCTCATGATCAAGATCCTTAAACTTTTTCTGCAGCACATCAGTCATCTTATAAACAGGCAGCGGCGTAAAACTTATTCTCTGGCATCTTGAACGGATCGTTGGAAGCAGCATATCCGGCCTGGAAGAGATCAGGATCAAAATGCTCTGAGAAGGCGGCGCTTCAAGCGTGTCTAAAAAGGCATTGGCTGCCTCCCCGTTCATAGTTTCGGCATTATCAATGATCGCTACCTTATAATTGCCTTCAAACGGTTTGTAAGAGAACGCTCTTTCAAGCTCTCTGATGACAGAGACCTTGATCTGTCCCCCATCGCCCTCCGGCCCGACAATAAAGACATCCGGATGATTTCCCTTATCTATTTTTACACAGGATGGACATTGCCCGCAGGAGTCTGTTTGCGTCTCGAGTTCCGAGTTTTGAGTTTCGAGTTTTGAGTTATCATCAAACAGGTCTTTACTCATAAATCCCGACTCATAACTCTTAACTCTAATACAGTTCAGAGTTTTTGCAAAATTTATTGCAGTGAGCCTTTTACCGATGCCTTCATCACCCGCAAAAAGCATTGCATGAGGGATGCGTTTTTTTGCGATACAGCCCTGAAGGATATTAATTGCCCTTTCCTGGCCTATGATATCTTTTAATGCCATAATTTCTCTATTATTCCTGTGATTTCCCTGTTCACTTCTTCCGTGCTCCGGGATGCATCGATCACTTTTATTCTCTCAGGCTCATGGGCGGCAATATGAAGAAATCCCTTTCTTACGCGGGTATGGAATTCAAGGGTCTCCATCTCAAACCTGTCCTCTTTCTGCGCACGCCTGTTTCTCCTGAGTCCTTCCTCCACGTCAAGATCAAGCAGAAAAGTAAGAAAAGGCTTCAGATCGGGAACCACTATTTCATCAAGAGCATGTATGATGGACAGGTCCAAACCCCTGGCATAACCCTGATACGCTACGGTCGAATCAGTAAAACGATCGGTGATCACAACGGTGTTTTTGAGTATCGCCGGATAGATAACCTCCCTCACATGCTGCGCCCTTGACGCGTAATAAAGAATCAGTTCTGTAAGCGGGTCCATGTGATTCTGCGGTTCAAGGAGCAAATTCCTGATCTTTGTTCCTATGTGGGTCCCACCGGGCTCTACCGTTGTAAGAACCTTATGTCCTTTTGATACGAGATATTCTCCAAGAAGTTTTACCTGGGTGCTTTTGCCCGCGCCCTCGATGCCTTCAAAAGAAATGAACCGCTTAACCCTCGACATACCTGTTCCTTAATTCCTTAAGCAGAGAAAACACCTTCATGGCATCTTTGATTTCCAATGATCCTGTACCGCAGGACGGGGTTAATAGCGACTGTTGTTTGAGCTTGTCACGCGGTATCCCGAGTTTCTCCAGGGAAGATAATCCCCGCTCAAGCTGCTCACACAATCCATCAAGAGTTACGCTTCTTATGATATCACTTGTAGGGACCACCCCCCACGCTATAAAACCATTATTATTGATAAACGCCTTTACTTCTTCAGGATAGATACCAAGTGTGTCCCAGTAAAAATACGCATCGAAATTAAAGACTTCTATCCCGGAAGAAAGGATAAGGGGCCAGTCTGCCTTGCCGCAGCAATGAATCCCGGCTATACCGCCTGATTCCTTGATATGTTTTACAATTTCCTTCAGCATACTTGAAGCCTCTTCTGTATTTACTCCTAAATAGGCAGATGTTCCAATCGCTGAGAGGATCGGCTCATCGATAAAAATCAAAACCTTTTCAGCATATGGCCTTAGCATATCAATTTGCCAGCTTGCCTTGCCCTTGAGCAATTCAAGTGCAAGCTCCCTCAGTTCATCGTCAAAATAAACAGGACGTTTCTGACTGTCAGTAAGAGATAAAGTAAATGTCAGAGGCCCTGTGATATGTCCTTTTACTACGCTTAATTTTTTATCCCGCTTCCCAAGAATGTCAATAAACGCGTGAAAGCCGGCAGAATGTTCTGATGAAATTGGAAAACCGCTTTTGTTCGCAATCGCTTCATAAAATGCTGAGACAGCCTGTTCATCCCCCTTTACTATATTGACATGCTCGCCTTCAATCTTTACAAAGGGAAAGCCCTCTGAGTATTGAGGAACCATGAGCTCGAGAAAGCTCCTGTGAGGCAGCTGTGGCCAAAACGGAATATCTACAGAATCCAGAACGATTCTACACGCTTCTGCTGGATCTGTATGAGGTAGACTGCCGATGCCGGTTGTGCTGAAACTCTGAAACATAGCTATTAATCATACTCCATGATTGGAGCAAGTTGCAAATAACAATATGCTATGAAATCAGGGGGTTTATATTTAGATGACTGCTTTTATACTATGGAGTTATGTTGTTTGGATGAATATTACCTACAGTGACTTGGTCCTGCTTCTCTTGGTCCTGCTCCGGTTTACTGTCCGGGGTTTTACTTTATAGCTTTTCTGATCCGTTATGATGATCGTGCCTTTTTCAAAGTCCTTTGCAAGAAGTTTCTCGGCATCCGACCATAGCGTACTTCTTGTTGAATCACCAAGAAGGGCGATTATAAGAACGCCTTCTTCCTTTTCTGAGGCGCCGACAAAACAGTGACGTGCGGCCCTTGTATATCCTGTCTTGCCGCCGAGATGGGCCTCATCAGACCAAAGAAGATTGTTGGTGTTTGTAAGAAGAACAGATTTCCCATCAATATCTACTTCCTTGACTTTTGTATCTATAATATCTGTAATGATTTGGTATGAAAGGGCCTTTTTCATTATTTTAGCAAGATCGCGTGCTGTCGTGTACTGCCCTGTTCCGGGAAGACCGGATGCGTTTATGAATTTGGTAGTTACTGCATTTATGGAGCGGGCTTTTTCATTCATAAGGGGGACAAAAGATTTTTCATCCCCTGCCGCAGCCTCAGCAAGGGCTATAGCAGCGCCATTAATGGACCGTATAAGAGCAAAACTCAGCAGGTCTCTTACGCTAAGCTTTTCTCCCTCTTTCAATTTTGGTAAAACCGAAGGGGTTCCGGCAGCCTTTCTGCTAATTTTAACCATGTCGTCTGGATCCAATTTATCAAGTGCAACCATCGCTGTTATAAGTTTTGTTGTACTGGCAGGCGGCAGCTTAACGTCAGGATTTTTGGCATAAAGGACCTCTTCGCTTTCACTGTCGATGACGATAGCGGCCTTTGCAGAAATCCCTGATGCATTTGAAAAATCCGGAGCACTAAAAAAGATAAAAAAAGACAGTAAAAGAAAAAGAGGTTTTAAAAAGCTATTATACTGCTCAAAGTTTTTTTGATGCCTTAAACTCAATCCTTCACTTCCTGTCTCTTTATTTAATGTGTAACTACTTATACAATTATAATAATGAGAATAATAAAAGGCAACCTTCCAGATCACATTGTCTTGCCAATTTAGAAATGTCCTATTCAGGAGTTGTTATACTGCCACTTTTTTAGATAGAAGGAAGGTATATGACAGGAAAGGACATAGTGATGGCAAGACAATTTATTAAGGTTCATTGACAGCCATGTGGGGACGTGCTATGCTTAATTTAGAATTTTAGAAGTTTTTGTTGTTTATGAGGCCACAAGGATTTTAAACTTTGTGGCTTTTTTCATTTGTTGAGACCTTCTGAGATTTTAATTTAAAGATACGGAGGTAAAAGAGGAACATGTTAAACAGAAATGTTCAGGCAAAGATAGAAAAAACGCAGGAGAGACTGGACGCAGGCTTTGTGTCCAAACATTTTCCGGAGGTTGCAAGTATCGTCATCAGCATGATGTACAAACAGAAGGGGGCCAAATCGTTACTCCGGACCCTGAATTTCTCTACAGACAGTTATGCTTTTTTCAAGGTAACCTGTTTGAGCGACGGCTGCGTTGACGGCGGGTTTGATATGACACAGATTGTAACCTCTATGATCAGAAACCATAGCGAGACGTCAAAAGGAGAACTTGGTTGTGATGACAATGGTTCTCACCCCGATCACTCAAATATTGTCTATGACGTTGCCATACAATACACATAAAGAAAGTTCCACGGTGCAAAAGATGGGAAGCGCGGAAGGCTAATCAGAGTCTGTCCATAAACTCGGCCATTGAACCATCATTCCCGTCCCGCTGGGCGGTGATCAGCAGTTGGGCGCCATGATTGCTGAAGTTCATAGTTTCATCATCATTGATAGGTCAAAAATACACACCTGTAACAAAAGCTTATGAGGCTTATATTAAAAGAGATATAAACCTGGGATAAGCTGCATCCGCCCTGCGCCTGCCTTCGTCTTTCCGGGCTTGTCTCAACAGCTTTCCTCTCTTATTTCCATGGGCTTCCACAAACTGTCTCCCCCTGGATAATTGACAACCGGCCAATTTTTTATAATTAATAAATACAAAATATGCAATAGAAAAATTTATCCATGATGAATAAACAACAAAATGTTTGGGTGTTGGGCCGGCTTTTCTGCTTCCTGCTGAGGGTATTGCGTGATTTCAAGCGCAATCAGGGCCAATCCGTTATCCGGCGCTCAGGCCATTGAAGAACTCGATCGCAAGACCGATAAATTGACTGAGGAGAAACATCAGGTTTTGAGACATGAAGAAGAAGTCGCGCCTCTTCGTCTTTTCCCATTCCGCTGCCGACCTGCGCTAATCGCCGAGCAATTCGCCGATGGGTTCCAAATCTTCCACCCGATCGCATACCGCCTTGATAATCATGATGATAGGCACGCCCAGCAATAAACCCCACACACCCCACAACCAACCCCAAAAAAGCACGCTTACGAAAACCACCACCGGGCTCATTCGGCTTGCCCGACCGGTAAGCCATGGCGTCAGCAAGTAACCTTCGAGACCGGTGATGACCAGCGAGATGCCCGCGACCAGAACCGCCATGCCGATCGTTCCGAATTGGAGAAAGGCGACGAGCGCCGTACCGCCTGTAACGATGATCGGACCGAGATATGGTACAGTATTGAATATCCCGGCGGCGATCCCCCAGATTGCCGCATGCTCCAGTCCGATCCAGAGAAACGCGAGCCAGGTCACCACACCCACCAGAATACTAGTGAATATTTGCACCAGCAGATAGCGTTGGATCTGGACGGTAATTTCATCCAGCACCTGTAGTGTGATTTTTTTCTTACTGAGGGTGGGGCCGGTTATCTTGACCATTTTGCGCCGGAAAGTATCACCCGAAACTAGTATAAAATACGCCAGAAACAATACCATTGTGATCTGGCCGGCAAACCCGACTGCACCCTTGGTTCCCATCCAAAGGTGCTCTTTGACATTAAATTTGGGCTTTTCGATCTGCACCCGCGTCACCCCTCGCGGGGCGGCAGGTGCCTGAGTGCCTGTCTCGCTCGCTGCCTGCTCGAGTTGGGTAGCGGTTTTTTGCACGTTCTCCATCATGCCTTCGGACGTTCCCCGTTCTTTGATCCTTGCCAGGCGAATCTTCTGCGCGGCGTCGGGCAGGGTTTCGATCAGCTTGGCAGCATCGTCGCTGAGCGAATAAACCAGAGAGCCTGTCCCCCCCACGATACCGAGCAACAACACAGCGGCCCCGATGGCGCGCGGGATTCGCCATTTTTGCATCAGGTTGACAGGGGGAGAAAGCGCATAGCTGATCATCAATCCCAACATCAGCGGGATGAAAATCGCCCGGGCCCAATGCAGCACGAAGATGACCGAGAGCACCGTTAGCAGAGCGAGCGAAAAACTGTACACATCAACCGGCATACGCAGCACCAAAGGAGCGGATTCCGGAGATTCCATTTCTCCTTTGTCCCGGATACTTTTCGCCTTGGGAGAAAGTTTGTTCTTCATTCCTGATTCCTCTTTACACTCTTTCGCAACCGTGACCGGTCCCATTGATGCATCATCATTATAGCACCAAAACATGAGAAAACTACTCTGATGCTGCCTGAGCGGAATGAAGATACTTTAAAGCACGGGAAAGGACGGAGAACCTTGGGCCAACGAAGAAGAAGGGAAAAAGCGTACGCAGGAGATTATTTCGTGATAAAATGACATATGAGAGTAGTCAAGCATTTCTTTTTGTTCTTTCTGTTCGTATCCATCATGAGCCTCAGCAATGGATGTGATATCTTGCCGGACGTCTCTGAAATGATTGATGAGGCGCCGACTGCACAGAAACCTCGTCAAATCGTTTCGTCCAAAGGGCTGTTATCTCCCGAAAAAAGCAAGGCTGTCATGGAGCGGCTGAAGCGATCGGTCGACCCGACAGACATTCTGGAACGCCACACTGCCGTGGTAGAATCGGTCACCGAAAGCCCGCTGACGAAGGGAAACAAAGTCACTCTGCTCGCCGATGGTCAGGCGACCTATGCCGCAATGTTCAAAGCAATACAGAATGCCAAAGACCATATCAACCTTGAAAGCTATATCATTGAAGATGATGAAACAGGCCGCAAATTTGCCGACCTGCTGCTGCAAAAACAGGCGCAAGGTATCCAGGTAAATCTCATTTATGACAGCGTGGGCAGTATGAATACTCCTGCTTCTTTTTTCCAGCGCCTGCGGGACGGCGGAATTCAGATAGTCGGATTCAATTCGGTAAATCCACTGAAGACCCGTGGTAAATGGGGACTGACACACCGGGACCACCGCAAGATTTTTATAGCTGATGGCAAAGTCGCCATTATCGGGGGCATCAACATCAGCAAGGTGTATTCGGGTAATCCTTTCAAGCGGAAACGTAACGAAAACGCGCCAATTCACTGGCGTGACACAGACATTCAAATTGAAGGCACGGCCGTGGCTGAATTCCAGAAGCTCTTTCTTGACACGTGGCTGAAGCAGAAGGGACCGAAACTGTCAGAACGGAGTTATTTCCCTGACCTGAAAGAAGGGGGAAATGCCCTGGTGCGCGTGGTCGGCAGCACCCCGGGACAGGACAACAGAATCCCTTTTATTATGTATGTGTCTGCTATCTCTTTTGCCGAGCATTCGATTCACATGACAAATTCCTATTTTATCCCTGACGACCAGATAGTAAAAGCCCTTACTGATGCTGCCGGGCGCGGGGTTGACGTTAAGATCATTCTTCCCGGGACCACCGATTCTCAGTTGGCATTACATGCACAGAGGTATTATTATTCGGAACTTTTGAAAGCGGGAGTGAAGTTATACGAGCACAGTACTTCCCTGTTGCACGCGAAAACCGCGGTGGTTGACAAGGTCTGGTCAACAGTCGGCTCAACCAACATGGACT
>JAGVGM010000025.1 GCA_020057065.1 Thermodesulfovibrionia bacterium | reverse complement strand
TATCTTAAACTGATGCGGATTGAAAACCACGATGAGCGAAGTTTTTATGAAATAGAATGTGTTACAAACAATTGGTCGCTTAAAGAATTGCAACGACAATTTGATACCGCTTTATATGAACGATTGGCTTTGAGTAGGGATAAAAAGGGCATTAAACAATTGGCACAGCAGGGGCATCTTATTGAAAAACCTTCCGATGCAATAAAGGATCCTTATATTTTAGAGTTTCTTGGTTTGCCCGAACATCACCATTATTCTGAAACCGTATTAGAACAGGAAATTTTCGACAAATTAGAGCATTTTTTACTCGAACTCGGTAAGGGCTTTACTTTTGTCGGAAGACAGGTTCGTTTTACTTTTGATGAAAAACATTTTCATGTTGATCTGGTGTTTTATAACAGACTTTTAAAATGCTTTGTTCTAATAGATTTGAAAATTGGTGAGCTTAGTCACCAGGATCTTGGTCAGATGCAGATGTATGTCAATTACTATGACCGTTTTGTAAAACTCCCCGATGAAAATAAAACCGTGGGTATTGTACTTTGCCGCGACAAAAACGAAACCCTTGTTGAAATTACTCTGCCGGAAGATAATGATCAGATCTTTGCCAGCCGCTACCAGACGGTATTGCCGGACAAACAGGCGTTTATAGAACTTTTAAGTCAAGGTGAAGTATGAAGTTGAGGAAGGATAAATGGGAATCGGTCAAAATAGAAGATTGTTGCGATATTCTTGACAATCTTAGAAAACCTATTAGTGCAATTGAAAGGGAAAAAAGGATAGCCAATAAAAAACAAAGTGAATTATTCCCATATTATGGTGCCACAGGACTTGTCGGCTGGATTGATGATTTCTTAATTGATGATGAATATGTTTTAATTGGAGAAGATGGTGCACCTTTTTTTGATAAATCGAAAGATATTGCATACTTGATAAGAGGCAAATCATGGGTAAATAATCACGTTCATGTTTTGAAGGCCAAAAAAAAGATTGCAGACAATACATTTATTTTACATTATTTAAATTTTTTTAATGATTTTGGTGGTTATGTAAATGGAACTACAAGATTAAAACTCAATAAAGGCCAACTTGAAAGAATTCCTATACGTCTTCCCCCCCTCGAAGAGCAAAAACAAATTGCCACCCTTTTTCAATCCATAGAAACCGCTATTGAGCAGGTGGAGAGGCAGGAGAAGAATTTAAAAGCCTTGCAAAAAACATTAAGCAATGGCTTGGTAAGCAAAACGCCTGTCTTTGGAAATTTACTTTCAGATAAAAACTGCAATCTCTGCACATTTAAGGATATAACTGATTGCATTGAAAAGCACGATAAGAAACCATTAGAAAGTGGAATTACCCGCTTTGTTGGTTTAGAATTTATTGAAGCAGAAAAATTAAGTTTGCATGGTTTTGGTGAAATCGAGAAAGGCACTACTTTTACAAAGTGCTTTTTAAGAGGCGATGTCCTGTTTGGGAAACGCAGAGCCTATTTGAAAAAAGTTGCAGTTGCCGACTTTGATGGTATTTGCTCCGGTGACATTTTAGTTTTCAGAGCAAATAAAACAAAGATGTTGCCAGAGTTACTGCCTTACTATGTTTCATCCGATGCATTTATTCAGCATGCGGTCAGTACATCAGCAGGCTCGCTTTCACCAAGGACTAAATGGAGAGATTTAGCTGTCTTAGAAATATCCATTCCCGACTTGGAAACACAAAAAAAGATTGTGGAAGTATTCCGGAAATTACAACTTGCACTGGACCAACTCAAGCAACAAAAAACCACTCTCAAAAACCTGAAGCAAAAACTTTTAAGCGAGATTTTAGGATGAGTACATTTAACGAGCTTAACAGCGTAGAACATTTCATCATCCGTCAGCTTACCGGTATTGACCTGAACCAGGTTCAGCATGGCATGGTAAAGGAAGATGCTGCGTTTTATGGCGATAATGCAAAATGGAAATATGTCCAGCCCGAATTACTTCCAAGAGAGATTACTGATGTTTTTCTGGAAAAGGAATTAAAAGAATCCCTAATCCGTCTCAATCCCGCAATAAAATCAAACCCCGAACGCGCTGAAGAAGTAATACACAAACTTCGTGCTATTCTGATTACTGTTGGCAATGTGGGGCTTGTGCGTGCCAATGAAGAATTTGCTAAATGGTTACGGGGAGAAATCTCCATGCCTATTGGTAAAAACAATGAACATGTAAATATTCGCCTTATAGACTTTGAACAAATAGATAACAACTCTTTTCTACTTACGAATCAATTCAAAATCAGAGCCAGAGAAACAAAAATCCCCGACATCGTTATGTTTGTAAATGGCATTCCGCTTGTTGTTGGTGAAGCGAAAACCCCGGTTCGACCAGCAGTTAGCTGGTTGGATGGTGCCCATGATATTCATGTCATTTATGAAAATGCAGTGCCCCAACTTTTTGTTCCTAATGTGTTTTCTTTTGCAACCGAAGGAAAAGAACTTTTTATTGGCGGAGTAAGAACACCATTAGAATTCTGGTCGCCATGGCGGCTTGAAGCTGAAAAAGATGAACTATATCAATTTGCCGGCTTACAAGATGTTGCCAAGCAGCTAACTCATTTGCTAAAGCCTTCTACCTTGTTGGATATATTACAATACTTCACTATTTACGCAACAAACAGCAAAAAGAAAAAGATAAAGCTTGTCTGCCGATACCAGCAATATGAAGGCGTCAATGCCATTGTTGAACGGGTTAAAGAAGGTGTAATAAAGAAAGGTTTAATCTGGCATTTTCAGGGATCGGGTAAATCTTTGTTGATGCTGTTTGCCGCTCAAAAAATGCGTAAGCAACAGGAGCTTGGAAATCCCACTGTCATTATAATGGTTGACCGAATAGATCTTGACACGCAAATAACAGCAACTTTCAATACTGCCGAAGTTCCGAATATGGTAACAACCGACAATATTAAAGAACTCCATGATCTGCTGGAAAAAGATACCAGAAAAATCATCATCACCATGATTCATAAGTTTAAAGATGCGTATCCTGATATGAATAAACGCGAAAATCTTATAGTAATGGTGGACGAAGCGCACAGAACCCAGGAAGGTGATCTCGGCCGCAAGATGCGAAGCGCTTTGCCTAACGCCTTTTTATTTGGTTTAACCGGGACACCTATCAATAAAGCCGATAAAAACACATTCTGGGCATTTGGAGCCGACTCGGATAAGAGCGGCTACCTGAGCCGATATACTTTTCAGGAAAGTATTCGTGACAATGCCACACTCCCTTTGCATTTTGAACCACGCTTGCCGGATTACCACATTGATAAAGAAAGCCTTGATATTGCTTTCAAAGAGATGGCAAATGACCTGAGCGAAGAAGACCGCAACAAACTCAGCCAAAAAGCCGCTAAAATGGCGGTATTTTTAAAGTCTCCGGAACGAGTGGAAACCATTGTTCAGGATATAGTGGAGCATTTTCAAAAACATGTGGAGCCGGAAGGTTTTAAAGCCTTGATTGTAACCCCTGACCGCTATGCCTGTGTCCAGTATAAAGAGGAGTTGGACAAACTGCTTTCCCCTGAATCCAGTATCGTTGTTATAAGTACTTCTGCCAATGATGATTTGGAGTTTAAGCAGAACTTTGCACTGGACAGAGATCAGCAGGAAAAGGTAATTGAAAAATACAATGATTCAAACTCGCCGCTTAAATTCCTTATTGTTACCGCGAAACTGCTGACCGGTTTTGATTCGCCTATTTTGCAAACAATGTATCTGGATAAATCACCCAAAGACCATACTTTGCTGCAAGCAATTTGCCGGACAAACCGACTCTTCCCAAATAAAACATTCGGACGAATAGTCGATTACTTTGGTGTCTTTGATGATACAGCGAGCGCTCTGGCATTTGATGAAGAATCTGTAAAAAAAGTTATCAGTAACCTTCAAGAGCTGAAAGACAAACTGCCTGAACAAATGACACTTTGCTTATCTCATTTTGCGGGTTTAGATAGAACAAT
>JAGVGM010000327.1 GCA_020057065.1 Thermodesulfovibrionia bacterium | reverse complement strand
TGACTACCTCCTGTTAGAGATTTCATCTTTGAGAAAAGTTGTCAAATTATCTAAAGACATTTCTCCAACATTTTCTCCGTTTCTCTTTCTTATATTTACTGCATTGCTCTCCATTTCTTTATCCCCTATTATACACATATAGGGAGTTTTTAATACAGCGGCCTTCCTTATTTTATAGCCTATTTTCTCGTTCTCTTCATCCATATCGGCACGTATTCCCGCAGCAAGTAAGGATCCTATTATTCTCTTGCAATATTCTACATGTCTTTCTGAAATAGTCAATACGGATATCTGCACCGGAGAAAGCCATAATGGAAAGGCTCCGGCATAGTGTTCGATCAGCACTCCGAAGAAACGCTCCAGCGATCCCATAAGCGCACGGTGTATCATAATGAGTCTGTGATCCTTGCTGTCTGTTCCTCTGTATGTTATGTCAAGTCTTTCCGGTATATTGAAATCAACCTGTATTGTGCTGCACTGCCATTGCCTTCCAAGGGAATCTCTGACCTTTATATCGATCTTGGGGCCGTAAAATACGCCTTCTCCCGGATCCACTTCATATCTTAATTCCTTCTTTTTGAGGGCGTGTTCCAGCGCCCCTGTCGCTTTTTCCCATGCCGCATCGGTCCCAACATACTTATCAGGCCTTGTTGAAAGATAGATATCGTAGTCTGAGAATCCAAATGTTTTAAGGACAAAAAGCGTAAATTCCAGCACCTTTAAAACTTCTTCCTCTATCTGATCTTCCATGCAGAATATGTGGGCGTCATCCTGTGTGAACCCGCGGACCCTTAAGAGTCCGTGAAGGACTCCGGAACGTTCATACCTGTAAACAGTGCCGAGTTCTGCAAAACGCAAAGGCAATTCTCTGTAGCTTCTGAGATGACTTTTAAAAATTGATACATGGAAGGGACAGTTCATCGGTTTTATTTCATATTCAAGCCCTTCAATTTCTATTGGCGAATACATGTTCTCTTTATAGAAATCAACATGGCCTGTCTTTTTCCACAGATCGAGTTTCGCCATATGCGGAGTATACAGAATTTGATAACCGGCTTTGCAATGCTCATCAAGCCAGAAATTTTCTATGGCCCTTCTTATCACGGCGCCTCTTGGATGCCACAGCACCAGTCCGGCCCCAATGTCATCATTCATACTGAAAAGGTCCAGCTCTTTTCCAAGCCTCCTGTGGTCTCTCTTCTTGACCTCTTCAAGAAACTCGAGATGCTTTTTCAGTTCATCCTTTGCGGGGAATGAAACACCGTATATGCGCTGGAGCATTTTGTTCTTCTCACTGCCGCGCCAATATGCGCCGGCAACATTCAGAAGCTTGAATGCCTTGACTTTCCCTGTGGATTCCAGGTGCGGGCCGCGGCAGAGGTCAGCAAAATTTCCCTCCTCGTAGATGGAAACTGTTTCTTCAGTGATCTCATTGATAAGTTCAACTTTATATATCTCGCCACTTTCCTGAAAAAAGTTCAGGGCCTCTTCCTTCGGCATATCTTTCCTGATAAAAGGTTTGTTAGCCTTTATGATCTCCTTCATCTTCTCTTCGATACGCGGCAGATCCTCCTGTGTAATGGCATGTCCGCAATCGAAATCATAATAAAAGCCGTCTGCTATTGCAGGGCCTATTGCAAATTTTGTGTCCGGGAAGAGTTCTTTTACGGCATGCGCCATAATGTGGGACGTGCTATGACGGTAGACCTCAAGAAATTCTTTATCTTTTTGTGATGAGTCTGAAATATAAACCTCCCTTTATTAGCTATCAGCTATTAGCTGACAGCTTTCAGCAAAAGCAGGACTACGCTTTTTCTTCGCTGATGGCTGACCGCTGATAGCTGACAGCTTTCTCAAAAATGGTAGGCACGAGGGGGATCGAACCCCTGGCCTCTTCCGTGTCAAGGAAGCGCTCTCCCGCTGAGCTACGCGCCTTCAACAAATATAACAAGAACCTGTATGACATTGAAAATATAAAGAATAGATGTTTCTTTGTCAAGGCAGGGGTTAAATTCATCCCGTCATTAATGCCGGTGCAACTTTATTTTCAACGGTATTGGACATAAAAAGTCCCTCTGGAAAAAAATACTCAGAGGGACTTTTGCGGTTCATTAAATTTTAGTCACATTAATTGCGTTAGGACCTTTGGGACCCTGTTCGATATCAAAACTGACTGCATCACCTTCGGCAAGGGTTTTAAAATCGCTGCCCTGGATCGAAGAATAATGAACAAAAACATCACCGCTCTCTTCACTCGTTATGAAGCCAAAACCTTTAGCTTCATTAAACCATTTTACTTTTCCTTTAGCCAACTTCTTTTACCTCCTTATTAGGGCTTAAGCAAATAAACAGATTTGCTTCCTTTAACAACCACAAATCTAAATATCTTTGCGGTTGTTCTAAATACTTCTTGATAATTTTAGTTATATTGTCACTTTCTTTTAGTAAAAGTCAACAAAAAATGATTGCTTTCGTTAGGTTGTCTAATGTTATAACGATATAAAAGTTAACAGGATCAATAAACAATGCTGACTGCATCCTGGACAACATCGATCCTGGCCGGCAAGGTTCCGAAATAATCTCCGTCAGTCTGAACATGTACCTTGCCGTCAGATACTATTTCTGCCTCCGTAGTTTTAAAATATGAAACATCATCAAAGCTTAAGTGTTTTCTTCTGAGCGCCCCGATGATAAAACGCAGCAGGTCTCTCCGTGATCTGCTTTTAAAAACACAAACGTCAAGCAGCGGCTCTGTAATGGATGCATGCGGAGTGACAGAAAAATTCCCGCCGTAATTTCCGGCATTACCGATAACAACAGTATATCCGGTCAGTTCACATGCCGGTGTTTTGATTTTAATAAGTGAGGGATCGTATTTCATGAGGACTTTTAATCCTGCAGCAATGTGCGCCGCTTTACCGGATATTTGCTTCAGGAAATTCCTTCTTACACTCAGTACAGTCTCACCGTCAAAACCAATACCTGCCATTAATGTAAAATACCTGCCGTTGATCCTTCCAAGTGCTATTTTTCGTGCAGTCCCGGTCAATGCAAGCTCAGTCGCTTTCTTTATGTCTTCCGGTATCTTCAGCTCTTTGGCAAGGACATTTGCTGTTCCGGTCGGGATCAGCGCAAGGGGTATTCCGGCAGGGCTGATATTTTCTGCTGAAAGAAGACCGTTGAGGACTTCGTTGAATGTTCCGTCTCCTCCGGATACTATAATACGGTCTGAGTCACAATTGTTCTTTGCGTATTCAAAGGCATCCCCCCTTTTTCTCGTAATAAACGTCTTCAGTACCGCTTCTCTGCTTAACAGCGATTCGATCTCGTATATTGATCCGAGTGTCTTATTTCCTGCTGAGGGATTTACGATGAGACTTACGTTCAAAAATTTCCTTTAATGTCAGAGCCCCTTCACAGGGTTTAATATTGTCAATCAGGACCGGGATCATCTGCAAGTATTTAATGAGTTCTTTTACCTCTCCGCCGGTAATGAAAAAGGCCCTGCCTCCGTAAGGGATTCCTCTTTTTTTAATGTGCGGAAGCCTGATGTATCCAAAAGCACGGGATGCAATATATCCTGTTGTATAATTAGGGTCATCAGATATGCATAATTCCCCAAGGACCATCGGGTATTTATGGACCTTGCTTGCCAGGATAAGGGCCTCTTTTACAGTATCATTATTGATGCCAAGTTTAATTAATTGTCTTGAAAGAGTTGAATCTGCTTTTTTTGTTATGCCCATGCGTGTCACCCTTACGCCGCGTAAAAGGTCAGGCTCAAGCCTTACACCTTCAATATCCATAAGCATGGCGCCTCTCATTGTAATACCGATTGTAAGGGATTTAAATGCTTCATCTATTGCCCTTTCAGTTATGCCGATAGATGAGAGAATTTTAAAGACGGCTTTCTGTACCGCCTCAGGATTTTGTGTTTTCACGGTACAAAGCGGCAGAGAAGATATTTTACGGGGCTTTTCTTTAAGCTCCTCTATTGTAAGGCGTATTTCATCCGCCCTTCCCTTCTCATGTGTCAGGGCCCTACCGGTATATTCTTTTACAATATCTATAATATCGTCCTTTTCATATATGCCTTCGGCGCCTGATGAATGAACACCATTTTGACCAGCCCTCATTCTTACGCTGTAATACAAATGTTTTGACATTATATTTCTAACCCCATGTCATTGATCATCTGTAAGTCTTCTTCAGGTCTTTTACCCTGCGTTGTGAGGTAATTCCCGATCAGCAGCCCGTCAGCGCCTGCAAAAAATATATAGGAATTCAGCTCCCTTAGAGTCTGCGGCCTGCCGCCGCAAACCCTTATCTCGGAGCCGGGGAGTATAAGCCTGTAGATCGCTATTATTTTCAGCGCTTCCAAAGGACTTAATAATTTTGAATCTCCCAACGGTGTTCCGCTTACGGGTGTTAAAAAATTTATCGGCACGGATTCAATGTTAATTTCTTTAATTGCAAATGCCATATCAATACGGTCTTCCCATGTTTCACCGAGTCCGAAGATACCGCCGCTGCATACTGATAGTCCCAGCGACTTTGCAGCCTCAATGGTCTTTATCTTTTCCCGGTACGTATGAGTTGTACATATTTCACTGAAAAAAGCCTCTGATGTTTCGAGGTTATGATGATATCTGTAAAGCCCCGCATCTTTTAATTGAGCAAGCTGCTCTTTTTCAAGCATTCCAAGGGTGGCGCATGGCAGAAACCCAAGATCCCTGATCTCAGAAATAAATGTGCATATCTCTTTCAATTCCGGATTTGAAGGCTTCATCCCGCTTGTAACAATGCAGAATCGCCTGGCCCCGTGTCTTTTTGCAGAATTTGCTGCATCCAGGATTTTCTCTTTATCCAATAAAGGATGTATATTTACAGATGTTTTACTATGTGCAGATTGCGCACAAAAAGAGCAATCCTCAGGACATGTGCCTGATTTAGCATTGATAATTGAGCACAGATCAACCTTATTGCCTCTGAATTTTTCCCTTACCCTGTTTGATAAGGTGAAAAGCTCATAAATTTCAGCGCCTTTTCTCTCTGACATTTGAAGGGCGGTCTGCCTGTCGATTCCCTGAACATTATGCAGCGCTGTCGTATGTGTTTTTCCCTCTGTAATTAGCATGTGCTATTATCTACGTGAATACAGTAAGTTGTCAATAAGAAGTGTAATTCCTGAAATTTGAGAAAGTGATCCGGGGGAGATATCGCATAAGAAGACGGCAGCGATTAATTAATGTTTATTCAATATGTTATGTATTATTAATTAAAGTAATTTAGAAGCCAACTCCGGTTACCGTGTCCGTTGTCCGTGTCTTTATCGTCTTTCACAGTCACGAATCCTGGTCACGGTTCACGGCTTTCGTCCTTTATTCATCAAGTCGGCCCGGCTCTGCCGGAGTGAAGGTCGAAAGTCGAGAGTGAAAAACCTTCTTGCTTCCTTTCACTTTCATCTTTTATCTTTAGACTCCGCGATAGCGGGCCGTCGCAATCCCTTTTGAATCTTTCTTCCCTGAATAATAATCGCTGTAGTGCGGATTCATAATATCAAGGTCAAGCTTTGGGAATGTTGTTGGTAGTCCATCCATGAAGAAGACTCTGCCCTGAATGAAATTCTCTCCCTACAGGATTTTTGATGCCGAAAGTGAAATTGTCCTGTCGCAATCCTTTATTCATCAAGTTAAAGATATGAACAGACCCAGAGTTTATTATTAGCTATCTTCATAACTCTTCAGTTCTGTAATATTGGCTCAGCGCAGACCACTTCCGAAACAATGTCACCAACCTATCAAGTACGACAGCACTTATGAACTCCTTAGTAAGTTTTTAATTTGATGTAATTTAATGGAGGACCCTCTATATCCACAGAATCGTTATATTTTTTTCAAGCCTCTTGAACTCCGGATCTCCAGTAACTATGGCCGCATTTTCCTTCCTCGCAGTGGCGGCTGCAAAACAATCGGCAAAAGAGAGGGCATGGCTGCTTTTTATCTTTGCCGCCTCGATAATAAGATGAAAATCAACGCCGATGAACTCTATCGGAAGCATTAGAAAGGTCTTCCAGAATTTATCAAAATCCTCAGTTAAATTATTTTTCTTAATTATGTAATACACTTCACCCGCGTTAATCTGGCTCATTATGAGCCGCGCCTTACCCTGTTCCGCCTCTTTGATGAGGTCCAGAACGAACTTGTAATTATTTTCTTTTTTTAGAAAGGCGAGGACGGCGTATGAATCGAGAAGATTTTGCTTCTTCATTTTCAATCTCCTTTTTGCGTTCTTTTAGAAGCTCTCCCGTCAATGAGCCGTGGTAGTCCTTGAAAATTCCGCAAAGAAACCCGGCAGGATCATCCGGCAGCGGATGTATTTCGATATGATCATTGACTACCTCAACTGCAACTTTTGATCCCGGCTTTATCCCGATTTTTTCTCTTTCCCTCTTCGGGATGACAACCTGTCCTTTCGGCGAGGTGGTTACCACTGTCATATGTACAACCTCCTTTATTTAGTTTAACTTATATGATTTAGTTTAACCAATGGAATTATGTTAGTCAATATTGTGATAGGTTAAACATCTTGTAATTCCATTATCTTCTCTTTCTCCACCCTCACCCCATCCGCTTATTTTCTTCCTCACTTGTCCTTGGCCTGTGATATAATTGAACCCATGCCTGTCACAATTTCTTTTCATGGCGGAGTTGAAACCGTTACCGGTTCATGTCATCTGCTGAATGCGGAGGGGATCAACATCCTTGTCGACTGCGGTCTTTTCCAGGGAGGACCTCAGTCTGAAGAAAAGAATTTTGATGATTTCGGGTTTGATCCTTCATCTTTAGACTATCTTCTGCTCACACATGGGCATCTCGACCATTGCGGCAGGATCCCGTTACTTTAAAAAAAAGGCTTTAAAGGCAAGATCGTTTGTACTTCAGCTACATATGATATCGCAAAAATTATCCTGCTTGACACTGCCAGAATACAGGAAGAAGATTTTGAACACTGGAAAAAGATAAAACGCCGTACAGGACAATTACAGCGTGACCCTCTTTATACAACCCTTGAGGCCCTTGATGCCTTGCGATATTTCAATCCTGTTGACGGATATGATAATCCGATTAATTTAACCGGGAAAATAACGGCAACTTTCAGAGACGCAGGTCATATCTTCGGCTCTGCATTTATAGAGGTTGCTATCAAAGAATATGGCAAGATCATATTTTCCGGAGACCTCGGCAACAGGAACAAACCTATCATCAGAAACCCTTCATTTCCGGACATGGCAGATGTTGTAGTAATTGAAGGCACTTATTCAGACAGGAATCACAAGAACATTGATGAATCCGTACAGGAACTCAGGCAGGCGATCATTGATACGTTCAGAAGAGGCGGTAATCTGCTGATACCCGCTTTTGCCATAGAGAGGGCCCAGGATATACTCTATTATTTACGGGAGTTTCGGGAGAACGGAGATATCCCATCCTGTTCTGTCTTTCTTGACTCACCCATGGCTCTCAATGTTGCTGAAATCATGCGGAGAAATCCGGGGTATTTTGATCACGAGACCGCAAAACTCTTTCAGGAGAAAAAAGACCCGTTTTCCTTCCCGGGACTGAAACTTATAAGAACACAGGAGGAATCCAGAAAGATCAATTTTATCAAGAGCCGCGCTATCATCATTGCCGGTTCAGGCATGTGCACTGGAGGAAGAATTAAGCATCATCTCAAGCACAACATCTGGAGAAAAGAATCTTCGATCGTTTTTGTGGGATACCAGGCTGAAGGGACCCTCGGCAGAAAGATAGTTGACGGTGAAAAGACAGTGAATATCTTTGAAGATAGATTCAAAGTTAATGCACAGGTTTATACGATCGGGGGCTTTTCAGCCCACGCTGACAGGGATACCCTTATCGACTGGCTAAAGCATATTAATGGGTTGAAACATGTTTTTCTGGTCCATGGAGAAAGCGATAATCTGCTTTTATTTCAGAAAGTACTGCTTGAAAGAAATATATCTGATATGGTGAGCATCCCCCGTCTGCATGAATCTTTTTTATTACAGGAGAGCCCATGAAACTGAAAACAGGAAAGCACAGCCTCCTGATTTTTTCTCACATGAATTGTCAGCCTCTGGTCAGGATCTCCAGTTTTTTGATGATCGCTCCTGGCTCAGCAGCAACCTTTGGGGGACGAATGGTTTCAATATCTATTCCTTCCAAATTCTTCACGGAAGGACATTGTGGTATAGGAATATCGGGATAGTTTTTCTGAAAATCAGGAAACTTCGCAGGCGATGCGGTCTCAAGGACCACGATAATTGATTTATCACTGCTGAAATACTGCCGGTATCTGAAGGAGGCCGCCACTCCTATCACTCCATGGGGTTCGAGAACAATATTGTTTCTCCGCCAGAATCTTACGATGTGGGCCTCGATGTCCTCGTTCGTGATGATGTCCTCAACAAAAACATCTTTACGGAGGCGCTTCGCCACTGCCGGGGTAATGCTTCTTTTTCCTGTAAGGATATCCGGTATGTTTTCCGGAACTTCTCCGTATAAAAAGAGGATACGTTCAAGGTTGGAGGGTACGGAGATATCCATGGAATTAGCAAGCGTATACTTGTTGCTGAGACTGCCGGAGGAGGACCCTTTGCCTACAATGTTCGCAAATATGTTGTTGGCGTTTGTACCCGCGATAAATACCTGGACCGGAAGCCCCATTCGCTTTGCTATCAAACCCGCCGTGAGATTGCCCAGATTTCCTGACGGCACTGAAAATATAATATTTTGATCCGGGAACTTCTTTTTAAGTTCCTCCCAGATATAGAAGTAATAAACGGTCTGCGGCAGAAGCCTCCAGATAGAGATGGAATTGGCCGATGTGAGATTAAAACGTTTTCGCACATTATTATCATTAAGCAGGCTCTTGGCTAATCGCTGGCAGTCGTCAAAATTTCCATCCACCGGGATCGCAAGTACATTTCCTGTTATGGAGAGCATCTGTTTTTCCTGGACCTCGGAAACCCTGTCAGCTGGATAGAGGACCAGGACATTCAAATTGGGCAAACCGAAAAAGGCTGTTTGTATCGCAGTGCCGGTATCCCCTGATGTGGCGACGATAATGGTAGCGTGTCTCTTATTAACCGAGAGATAGTGACTTATGAGTCTTGCCAGAAACCGTGCGGCAAAATCCTTAAAACTGCATGACGGCCCCCTGTCGAGACGGGCAATTACAAGCCTGTTGTCATCTATGGCTTCCTCAACCGGTATATGTATATCACTGTATGCACCGTCACAAATGTCCGCAAGGACGTTATCCGGGAGGTCGTCCTGGGGAAGAAAGCCTCTCATTATCACCCATGCCAATTCACTGTAAGAAAGGCCTGATAAATCATTGATTACCGCCTCGTTAAAACAGGGCAGGCCTGCGGGCATAAAAAGCCCGTAATCGGATGCAAGCCCCCTTTCGAGAACAAAATCCCATTTATAGCGGTTCTTCCCTTCCGGGTCCCGAGTAGAGACGAACATGTGCTCGTCTGCAGACCCGACCGGCAATAATTGTTTCAGTTTATGAATATCCATCTAAGTTTTTTTATAAAACAGGCTACGTGATTATAATACAGATAATTACAATATATTAAAAGTATACCCCTGAGGTCAGATACTTAAACCGCTTTCGATAATAACACCGCAATCTTCACATCTATACCTTTGCACCCCTGTTTCCGCCTCCACTACCTCTTCAAAGTCATATCGCTTATCACTGCCTGTCTCAAAGCATTCCGGACAAAAGCTCTTTCCAAGTTCATCAGCTTTGATTGTCAAGTGGCAGTATTTGCAGCGCATCTTTTTTTTTGCTACAGGTAACAGCAGGAGATTATTATGGCTGCACGATTTCATATCAAATTGTCTTTCTTTCTGATGAAATTTATTGTAACATTTTTCATGGATATGTATAGGCGGGTGAACCCTGTTATTCAGACCTGACTTCATTGACACGTGAATAACATCCCTTGTCAAAAAATTATCAAAATGGGTAAAATGAATTTCAAAGACGGTGAACGTATATGCACACAATTATTAACACACATGATTTTTTTTCGCTTTCGTCATTTCTGAACTACCAGCTTTCCGGAACTCCCATTAACTGGAGAGCTGTCCTGATGCTGATGCATTCTGAAAACCTCACGCCGAAAGATGAGGAACATGTACTTTCCGCCCTGATGTACCTGGTCGAGGCATATGGCCAGCAAAAAAGACGTCTGGGGCCCTTTGCTGTTTTACATCCTATAAGGACCGCTGCAATTTTAACGCGAGCCTCAGACGCCCCCTCCTTACTTGATCTGCTCACGACTCTGCTCCATGACAAGAATGAAGACATTACTGAAGGCAAATACAGCAAGGATGACTGGGAAAAACTTGAAAACATGTATCAGCAGATCATAGAGAAAATTGACAGCAGGGAAAACTGGTTTTTAAACGAACGGATCCATTTCATGTCAAGACAGCAGGATGAAACATACCGTCAATATCTAAGCCGGCTTATCAGGCAGGCGATCCAAACCCCCGAGTTAATACGTGTCAAGCTTGCCGACAGGCTTGATAACACCCTGGACCTCCGGATGGACCTTCACGAAGATAATTCAGGAGCAGAGTGTTACAAACTGATATTTGATGCACTTTTTGCAGATACCTATAAAGGACCTGATACAATAAATCCCTATCATACGAGGGGAAAGATCAAAGGCACTATGAGATTATACGCACTCTTCAAGAATGCGGTTTTCCTGTCGTATCTGCGCTCCATGAATTGCGAACTGGACGAGCCATCCCGTAAACTGTTTTCTTCATTGGCATCAGCCAGTATCAATGAGGCCCAGAACATCCTGCTCCATATTTTCAAATTCCATTTGAGAGACCCGCAAAAACAGAGGTCCTTGCTTCTCAGCGTCATGGATTACTGCAGAGAGGGCTGTCTGCGTCGTACAGACAGTAGCTGCAATACCCGTCTGGACGGGATTTTCAAAAATACATTTGATTTTGAAAACAAGGAACAGCTCAGGGATAAACTGGACGTGCTTTACAGAGATAAAGAACTGATGGCAGAAGCATCCATCGTATTCACAGCTATCTTTACGAATTTTCTCAACGACCAAAACTTCAGCATTGAAAGTTTAACAGCCGAATAAATTGGGAGGTTGAGAGCTTTTTTAGAAAAATGGTATTATTAACCTGAATCTTAAAAAAGGAGAGAACGAATATGGCAAAGTCACAAGAGGTAAAAAAAGAATCTAAGAAAAAACCACTGAAGACAGCTAAAGAGAAGAAGCTCGCAAAGATAGAAAAGAAGAGAAATAAATAGCCGGTGCGTAAACCTGTCTTATTTTTCTGAAATGATCTCGCCGGCATTGACGAGCTTGCGCACCATGAAGTAGACCTTCTTCCGGTCTAGTATCTCAGGGTCATACTTGATATGTATGGTTTCTTCTGCATAGTTGACCGTTGCATCAACGACGCCCTCTGTTTCGCTGAGTATCTTCTGCATGTCCTCTGCGCATCCGGTGCATACGATCCCCTCAACCTTGAGCTTCATTTCCTTAATATTTTTTTCCATTTAAACTACTCCTTAGAAGAGGCCCTCAATTGACAGATACCGCTCACCTGTATCGTAACAGAAGGTAAGTATACGGCTTCCTGCCGGAACCTCCATTATTTTTTTCGACACAGCCGCCAGTGAAGCGCCCGAAGAGATACCGACAAATATCCCCTCCTCCCTGGCACATCTTTGAGTAAATGTAAATGCTTCTTCCTTTGATACCTGTATGATACCATCCAGAATTTCTTTCCTTAGAATGCCCGGCACAAAACCTGCCCCTATCCCCTGTATGGGATGGGGGCCAGGAGCACCGCCGCTCAGAACCGGCGATGTGGCAGGTTCTACGGCAAAGACTTTTAGATTGGGGAACTCTTTTTTAAGGATTTGCGCACATCCGGTTATGTGTCCGCCTGTTCCAACGCCGGTGATCAAATAGTCGATGCCTTCAGGAAAGTCCTTCAGAATTTCCTGAGCAGTAAACTTTCTGTGGGCTTCAGTATTTGCATCGTTCTCAAACTGCTGAGGCATCCATGAATTTTCAACTTCCTTGACCATTTCCGTAGCCTTATCAACCGCCCCTTTCATTCCCTTCTCTTTCGGAGTCAGGACGAATTCAGCTCCATAGGTGGACATCAGCTTGCGGCGTTCAATAGACATGGACTCAGGCATGACAAGGATGAGTCTGTATCCTTTAACCACTGCGACCATTGCAAGACCTATACCTGTATTCCCGGAGGTTGGCTCAATGATAATACTGTTTTTCTTGAGAATACCCTTGTTCTCTGCATCTTCAATCATTGATAATGCGATACGGTCCTTGATGCTTCCTCCGGGATTTGAACGTTCCAGCTTCATCCAGACCTCAACATTATTGCTGAACAACTTATTGATCCTTACG
This sequence comes from Thermodesulfovibrionia bacterium, assembly GCA_020057065.1. Taxonomy (GTDB): domain Bacteria; phylum Nitrospirota; class Thermodesulfovibrionia; order UBA6902; family UBA6902; genus SURF-23. The sequence continues at coordinate 7,803 of JAGVGM010000327.1, read as the reverse complement.
TGGTCCGTGTTTCCGATAGTTTCGAGTATGTTCTTAACCCTCATTTAGTCCTCCTTAGTATTGTTAATATAAATAAAACGTATTCCTATTATGCATATTATACAAATGCAAGCATATTTTTTTTGTAAAGTTCAATTAACTGTGATATTATTTAATACCTCATGGCTATTGCACAAAACGATATAATTTATTTTATCCTCACCGACCGTTTTTACGGAAAACCCGATCCTGCCATTCTCCAGGGTATATACCGGAATGACCCATTCGCTTTTCACGGCGGCAACATTGACGGTATTATTGAAAAGATCCCCTATCTGAAAAACCTCGGCATCACCGCGCTATGGATTACACCGGTTTACATGCAGATGCAAAGCCCGCGGATCAAGGCACAGCCTTACCATGGATACTGGACACTGGATTTCAATACTGTTGATCCACATCTTTACATAGACAACAGAAGATATCCTGCAGGCAGCAAATTATATGTAAAGGATCTTGCAGACCGGCTTCATGAAAATGGTATCAAACTTATTCTCGACATGGTAGTGAACCACGTGGGATATGATCACCCCGGCAGAACCGATTCAGAGCCCAATCCTACACCTATTCGGTCACACTGGTTCAATCAACCCGGACTGGACAGCAATCAGGATGTCATTGAGGGGGAGCTTGCAGGGCTGCCTGACCTTGACCTGGATCAGCTTGATGTTATTGATTACCACATAAATACAATAGCTTCATGGATAAAGGAAACGGGTATCGACTGCATCCGTATGGATACCGCCAAACACGTTGAGCGGGGATTCTGGAATTATTTCAAGACACAGGTCAGGGGAAGATTCCCCGATATAGCGCTTATCGGAGAGGCGCTGGTTTATGATATAGATGATCTCACCAATTATCAGAAATTCTGGGGATTTGATTCACTGTTCGATTTTCCTGTTCAGCAGGCCATGGAAAAAGTGTTTATTTATGGAGCCGGCATGACCATATTTCATTCCCCTTTTGACATAGGCGCCGGGATCTTTGAGAAAGACTCTATGTATTCGAACCATAACAGGCTGGTAAGTCTCCTGGATAACCATGACTTGCCGGGCCGTTTTATGACAATAGCACGTGATCATTTCAGGAATGATCACAGAATGGCTGCTGATGTACTGAAATTAGCTCTGACATTTATGTTTACTACAAGAGGGATACCGCAGATATACTACGGGACGGAAATTGGAATGGAAGGGAGACCGGACCCTGACAACCGAAGGGATTTTATGTGGGAAAAGATCGGTTCTGATAAAGAGGTAAGATCAGAATACGCACTTGAAAAGGAGATCTTTGACCACACGAAAAAACTTGTCAGATTACGCAGAGAGCATGAGGCCCTGTACAGCGGCATTTTTGTTTGCCTTTATGTAGATTATTTCCTGATGGTTTATCTCAGTTATTCGTTCGACAGTGTTGTAATAACTGTTATTCACAACGGCACGCTTCCTATGAGTGACAACGTTAACATTGAAATCGAACCTAACAGGAAAATACCTGCACGTATTAAAAACAAGCTCCGGAATGTGACCCTTTTATGCCAATTGACAGGAGAGAGAGTGAAGGTTACAGACGGTTCCTTCAGCATTAAAATGAACAGGAAAAGTTCTTTTGTGCTTATGGAATCAAACAGCTGACAATTCTTCAGATTCCCTGGCTATCTTTATGAAGGTCTCTACTACTTCGGGGTCAAAGTGCGTACCGGCGCTGGATCTTATATACTCAAATACCTTCTCATCCGGCCACGCGGAACGATAAGGCCGGTCTGATCCAAACATCTACAACAGCAAAGATCCGTGCAGCAAGAGGTATCTCCTTGCATTTTAACCCCTTGGGATATCCTGTGCCATCCCATTTTTCATGATGATAATATGGTATGTCAATGGCAGGCTCCAGATAGTCTATTTTGGATAACATGCTAAGAGCATACTCGGGATGACGTTTCATGATGATCCATTCATCATATGTTAAAGGGCCGGGCTTCAGTAATATGCTGTCAGGCACTCCCATTTTACCTATATCATGCAAAAGAGCGCCTCTCTGCATATGTACAAGTTTTGAATCTTCTATGCCGAATGCTTTCGCTATCGTAATGGTCATTTCAGTAACCCTCTGAGAGTGTCCTTCCGTTTCTCTGTCTCTCATGTCCAGGGCATGGGACCACCCTTCGATAGTTGTATCGTAGGCAAGCATAAGTTTAAAATTTATCTGCTGAAGCCTGTCAAAGAGAATGGCATTGTCTACGGCGTTTGCCGCCTGATTCGCAATTGTCTTGAGAAAATCCAGCCACTCCAGGTCAGAACTTAAGGGTTTCCGATGAAAAAGCTCTATAACGCCCAATAACTGACCTTTTGCAATAAGAGGTACTGCAAAATATGAGACAAAACCTTCATTGACAAATAATTTTGAACGTTCAAAGCCTTCAGATTGTTGCCTGAGATCAGGAATAGACACAATGCGCCGCTCTTTTGCGGCCTGGCCGGCGTTGCTTTCACCCAATTTCAATCGCGTATATTTCAGAGCATTTGAACGGAAACCTTTGCTGACCACATAGTCCAGGATAAGGGTTTCCTGTCTTAAGAGAAGTATAGTAGCTGCATCAACACCTAATTGATTGATGACCTGGCTGATCAAATGCTCAAGAGTAAAATTAAGGTCCAGACTTGCATTGATAGCTGTTTCAATTGAGTGAAGAACATTGATCCGGCTTAACTGAAGCTGAATGGTTTCTTCAGCCCTTTTGCGTTCGGAGATCTGCTCTTCCATGATCTCCACAGTTTTTGAAAGCTCAACAGTACGTTCTTCTACTCTGTATTCCAACTCATCATGAGCCTTCATTAATCTTTCTTCGGCTATCTTACGTTCAGTTATTTCAGTCTGCTTTGTAATTAAAAGGGCATCTATTTTATCGCTATATTCCATTAGCTTGTTCATGGCGGTATAAGATATTTTTTTAATCATAAAAATAATGCCTACCATGAGTCCCGACAAAACTATCAACAAGGTTATAACAGAATTGATCGGAATATAATCAAGCAATGAAGTTAGAAATTTTGTATTTACAAGTATGAGGGTGGAAATTATTAGTATGATGACCAGATTGAGGAATCTTATATTTTGCTTTACTGCATTAATGACATGTTCTTTATTATATTCAAGTTCTATTGCCATATTAATAAAATATCCAACTGAATCAATTCCGCAGGCCAAACTTTTATCAGTATGCCAATCTTATCGGTCTTTTTGCTAAAAACTTAAGTGGTTACCTTCTTTACGGAGGGTTTACTGGAGCTTGAAATCCACGCGGCTGTCTTTGACCTTTTCCTTCTGCTCAGGTTTCAGGGATTTCGGCTGTATGAGGAATATTGTCAAGAAAAATCTGTTGAAACCGGCACTCAGAAACAACACTTGACTCTTTTTAGTTAAAATTGTATATAATCTATTAGCCTGATATTAGAAAAAGTTTTCCACTATGATTTAAATCATAGATATTATATCGGGGTTATTGTTAAATATAACTAGGATGCTGACACTGTTGTTAAAGGTTATTTCCTACCTAAGCTAAGAGCCCAATACTTTAACTTCAGCCATGTCCCCTCATTGTCAGCATCCTTTTTATTTTTTTACACGATGTTATAAAGAGGGTTCATTCGATATTTGTTCTTCCAGTGCGTCCCGCAGTTGATGTCAGGACATCATTCTGTCAACATCCATAAGAAGCATGACAAGCAGGATATAAATGTTCATTTTATGGAATACCGAGTTATAAGAGAACCTGTTCTCTCCCTCTATACGCAATCTTATGCCAATCCTGACCAACCACATTGTAACAAAAAACAGCAAGGCGCTAAGATTAAAAGATGTTATTAATCCATAGAGCGGTGTTAACAGGCAGCTTACTGCCGTTGCAAGGATCCATACAAAAACAATTCTAACAAGCTGCTTCTGTGAAAATACGTTTATCAGGGAAGGAAGTCCTGCTTTTTTATAGTCAGCGCCATGAGACCTTACTTATAAACTCCTATTTAACAGTTGCAGTTTTAAATTACCTGATAGTTTAAAGGAGGTGGGTAATTCTTTCAACAGCAGAGTTTATAAACAGATTGAAATTGTCGGCTGCAGAAAATAGAGGCAGGTAGAAGGATTTAAATAAATATCATAATATGTCATCATCGGCAATATACGTTACTCAAAATCTAACATTCCATTGCCATCTTCTGGCTATCCATATAATTGAATATGCCATCCGGATCACATCCTATGCATATATCAATTCCCTGAATTATCTGCATATCTTCACATATCATGTAAGCCCTTTTTAACTCTTCATCCTTTAGTCTTGCAAGGACTAATTTCTTGGACCTCAGATAAGCTTTACCGCAATTCATGCAGATCCAGATAAAATTATGCTTTGCGGCCTCAAGGCAATTCTCACAAACATAGATATGGATTCCCGGCATCACTTCGGCATGCAGCGAAGTATACTCCTTTCTGCATATCGTACATTTCTCGTGTTTGTTATTGATCTCTAACACTTTCTTCTCCTTTCATTCTTACTGTTAACTAATATCACTTGATGTTCAAGCAATATCCATGCCCTAAATCAGGGCAGTCTCCTAATATACTTTTCGGCTTTTTTGATATTATTATTAATGCAGGGTAAATATAAGATGGCATTTATTCAAAAGAGGAAGGATAATTGTCTCGCTTAAACGCTTATTGCCGCCATTTTTCTAACGCTATGTATAATTATTGACGTTTGGAGTGAAAATTTAATCTTTGAGGTTCACTCGAACACCGGAATCCTTGACCCCTTGAATCCTTGCTCTTTAGCAGCTTGACTCTGCCTGTTAATCTGCTATACTGAAAATATAGGAGGCGCATAATATGAAAAAACTGTATCTGATAATATTCATAAATATATTTATTTTTTCATGTGTTCCTGTACTGAAAAAAGATCTGATGAAGAGTGGGGTTTACAATCCGCGACTTTCTGAGATAAAAGAAAGTCCCGTTCTGAATAAAGGCAAGCTTTTTATCCTCGGCGGCATCATCGTTAAAACAACTGTGACAAAAGAAGGTTCTCTTATTGAGGCGGTCTTTGTCCCGGTGAACTCATGGGGCTATCTGAAAGGATACACAATTTCAAATGAACGATTTCTGGCGCTCTATCGCGGCAAGGAACTTTTAGACCCTCTCATTTACAATGAAAAAAGGGAGATAACACTTGCCGGAGAATTTATTGAGATACGGAAAGGTATTATTGGGGAAATGGAATATGATTATCCCCTTTTTGAAATAAAGGGAATTTATCTATGGGAGGATTATAAAGAGACGGGCTATTATCCATATCCGCCCTATTACCCTCCACCGTATTTTCCTCCCCCATATTATCGTTATCGATATTCTCCTTTTTCCCCATATTATGACCGTTATCCGTATTCTCCATGGTGGTATTAGTAAGGGTCTCGAAATGGAAAGGCAGGGCGTTGATCATCCATGCTTGAATGATTAACGCCCTGTCATTTTAATATGAATTTATTTCTTTGTTACCATCTCTTTTTCATTTTCCTTAAGCCATTTTTCCATTACCCTTACCGAATCGTAATTTTTATCATCCGGCACTATAAACTTGTCAACCATGATTTTTGAGATGATCGCTTTCCCTTTTGGATCTTCGTGCATCCGCAGAAACGCGTTCCTTATTTTTTCTTTAAGTTCATTACTGACGCCTTTAGTGACAACTATCGGCGGTATTCCATAAGCAGGAGATTTCTCCACAATCCTTGTCATGCTTGTATACGTAGGGTCATTCGCCACCGCATAATCATAAATCAGGCTGTCTATGCTTGCGCCGTCGACCAGTTTTTTTGCAACCATTTCGATGGACTTGTCATGTGACTTCGAATATTCCACCTTTGAAAAATACTCTTCAGGCTGTTTACTGAATCTGCTTGCCACCATATAGTGAGGGACGATCTTACCGGTATTGGAATGGGGATCGGTAAAAGCAAAAGCTTTTCCCTGCAGATCAGCAAGCGAATTGTTCGGACTGTCTTTCGGCACAATGATATATGCATGATAGAAAGGTTGTCCATACGAAACCGGCGCAACGAGAAGCTCTACTCCGAATTCCGCCTTATCTTTGATATAGGGGCCTGAGCATATAAAGGCGATCTGTACCGCCTCTTCCTGCAGCCTCTTGTCCATTTCAGCATAAGAGGGCTGCTGTACAAGCTCAACCGGCTCCCCTATCTTTTCACCAAGATAGTCCAGTATCGCCTGATAATACTTAAAAGTCTGTTTGGGTGAAATCATGGCCGCAACTCCTATTTTCAGCGGCTCTTTTGCAAATGTTTGGTACGGCGTCATAAGCGATAATGCGAAAATGCATACGAGCGCCGCAAGCATTGTTTTCTTTTTCATTTTTTACCTCCTAAAATTAAGCAGTTTACACTGCGTTTTAAAATTGATGAATTCAACTGACTTTTACTGCGGCATCGGCGCCGCCGAACTGCTATAAGCCTCACCTCCTTTTCCCTGCAGCGTTATCATTGACTCATCCGTTCCTAATTTGAATTTTTCGACTTCTTCATTAAGAGATTCAACGATATCGATATATTTATTTGTGATGTCTTTAAGTACACTTGATTCTGAATGAACCGCATCAGCGATACTCACTGCATTATTAATATTTGTTACTATTTCAGTAATAGTCCGGGACTGTTCTTCAGTAGCTGTTGCAATTATTGTTATCATATCGGTTGTGGTCCTGGAAGAAGCGACTATCTGTATTAAGGATTCCTTGGATTCTTTAGACTTGTTGACTACGCCTTCAGTCCGTATAATTGTCGTGGTTACAACTTCTTTTACATTTTTAGTATTTTGCTGAAGTTCATTTATCAGTAAATTAATGCTCTTGGTTGATGTTGTGGTGTTCTCTGCAAGTTTTCGCACTTCATCTGCAACTACTGCAAACCCCCTGCCTAATTCACCGGCCCTTGCAGCCTCGATGGCCGCGTTCAGCGCCAGAAGATTTGTCTGCCCGGCGATGTTATTTATGACCTCAAGGATCTGTCCGATGTTATTTGAGCTGTCAGTAAGTCTTTCCAGCACCTCCCCTACATGATTGATATCGGTTGATATACCCAGTATTTTGTCTATAGTGTTATCAATAGTTTCTTTTCCGTTGTTGGCGGTCTGAAGGGCATACTTTGATGAGTCGAGTGATTTTGAAGCATTGTTTGAAACATCAATTAATGAAGCGTTTATCTCGTTAGAGGAAACGCTTATCTGTCCAAGCTGCTGTTTTTGCTCTGATACACTGGAATACATACTATGGGAAATCATTAAAAATTGTTCAGTAGAAATTAAAATAAGATTAGTAATATTCTTGATTTTCAATAGTACTTCCTTCAGACTGTTAGCAAGCTTTATAACGCCGTCTGCAAGAAGACCTGTTTCATCCTTTGAATCGATATTAATATCTATAGATGTAAGGTCTCCGCCCGCAAGTTTTTCGGTCAGTTCTGTTACAAGTTTGAGAGGTTTCGTGATTTTGTTAGCTGCATATATGGAAATAATAACGGAGAATATCAGGGCTATCACGGATGAGAACAAAAGAACAAAGATTATACTATTTTTTAAGGAAGCTGTTCTTTTAGAATAGGGTGTGCGACAAAAAAATAGGTAGAGATTGCCTATTTGTTATTTTTGTTATATAATCCACCTGTATAATAGCAGGAGGAACATATAATGACACTA
>JAGVGM010000348.1 GCA_020057065.1 Thermodesulfovibrionia bacterium | reverse complement strand
GTCCGTAAGACCTCTCCGGGTCTTCAATCAATATCCTCGGCTCCAGCCTCGGCTGCTCATCCTTGCCTATCCATGTGAGTTCGAGTTTTTGGGGTTTAGACATTCACTATCTCCCAATGCCCACCTTTATCAGGACCAATGCGTTTGATTAATTTTTTATGTTTAAGCTTCGCAAGGTTCTTCTTGACCGTTTCAGGGCTTATATTTAACTTTTCAGCCAGTTGTTCTCTTGTAAAGCTGCCGTCCTTTTCTAATAATGCCAAGAGATTTAATTGATTCCCAATTAATTCTTCTGGGTATTTTCTGGGTATTTTCTGGGTATCTTTCTGGGAACCTTCTACGCCCTTTTTCTGAGTAGTATCTTCCGCCCATTTTCCTTTTCCCTTTTTGTCCTCATAATAACTATTCCGTTTGAATGTAGCAATAAACTTTGTGCCTATTTCACTGAATTTAGTGCCGGGTTCTTTGGAGAGGATAAGCTTGATTCCTCGTCCCCACTTCTCTATAAAATGAATACGGTGAAACAGTTCGGCGATCAGCTCGTTTCTTCTCTCCGAGACCATTTTTGTTCTGATAGTCTCTATTGTCAGACCGCCATAAAGCAGCCCCGGACTCCTTATTTCCACCCGATCTTTAAAAACAGCAACATTGACGGAATCAAACTCCCGGTAATCCCTGTGGCAGAAGGCATTGATTATTGCCTCCCTGAATGCGGCTTTATCAATCTCCGGCACGTCCACTCTCCGCAGCCCCTCCAGCCGCATACCTATATGAATGTTTTTAAGGATATACTCTTCAGCTTTTGCTATCAGAAAGAAAAGGTCTCCTTCAAAGTCCTGCATATCAATGGTAAATGTTGTATCTGTTGTGCCGAAGACAGCGCATCTGAGCCGGGCATTAGGGAAAAACACCTGCGGCTTTTTGGCGAACAGGATCACTGCTGCATTGAGCAGTTTCCCGTCAACAAGGAGTTTCAGTTTTTCAAGGGCATTTTGAAGAGCATCATATTTCAGCCCTGAATTTTTTAAAAAGGATTTCACTTTTTGGGCGCTTACGTCAGTAAGCTTTGCCTCTTTGCAGATTTCCGTATCCCATCTCAATTTGTCCCTGTTCTTTTTAAGAAACATGCCTTCGAGTGCTTTTGCGCTTAGCTGACGGTCTTCATCAGCTACCCTGATATACGCCCTGCCATAGGCAAAATAAGGAACATCACTTCCCTTGAACCTGACTTTGACACATGATTTCCCTTCTATCTTGAGATGGCTTATGGCAGGATAAATTTTAGGTTCGATATTGTCTGATATGGCTTTTGATACATCGCGCAATGTCTTGTCTGTAACGTTCTGGCCGGTCACGAGGCCAGTGTTATTAATTCCAAAAAATAATTCTCCGTGTTGATGTTTATTGAGCATGGCAACGATTGATACAATCGCTTCTTTAATCTCAGAGGTGGTTTTTTTTAGTTCCACTGTTTCAGATTCAATAAATTTCATATTTCAAAAGCCTTGTTGAGCTTCATGATAAGCTCTTTTTGCATGCCCCTCCTCTTCTAAATCAGCTTCCATTTTACAAGAAACAATTTGTTTGTCTCTATTATTTGCTTTCTACACGACCCCAGCCTCGGCTGCTCATCCTTGCCTATCCATGTGAGTTCGAGTTTTTGGGGTTTCAACATTGATTAAATCAAACCATTCGGTTTCTTGAAATCAGAATTTATAGTGTAGCCTTTGGCTTTGGACGACTTGATCAATATGGTTTTTTTATTCAGTTTGTTGCACATGTTTCTGACTTTTCTGCCTAAATTTTCAAATTTTTTTATATCAATTTTGGAACCAATCTCAGTACGATATATTTCAGGAGTAAGCTGCCTTGCGGACACAGGTTCTTCGTTATAAAATGTATGCCTGTAAATAATATTCAGTATTTTTTTAGATACAGAGTCAAGATAGATATATTCGGATTCAAAGATTGCTTTTAACTCTGACGAAAAATCGTCTTTCATAAGTTCTCTGTCAACCATGTAAAGAGGCACGTTCTCTGTGCTTAAAGGATGTTCAAATATCAGTCCTGCCTTTTTCAGAGATTCAATTACATTGAAGTGATTATTGCTTTCAGCAAGCAGAATTGTATAAAGCCTTTTACGGTTGAGGACCTCTGATTTATAAAAATAGGCAAGAACAGCTTTATGATGAACAGTTAAATTGTCGCCCGATTTTTTATGAATGTATTTTCGAAAGCTGCTCAACCAACCTTCAATCTGTTCATCAATTAATTTTCCTGACGGAATTCTCAGGCAAATTGTATCCGGATTGCTTAGATCATAATATGGCAGGTCAATTTTGTTTGTCAGGCAGGCATTAACCAAAGTTGCCATTCCCCTGCCCCTGCTTTCTATTTTTTCAAATACTTTCAAAGCAGAAGCAAGCTTGGGATTTTTGGTCTCTGGAATTCCGGGAATAATCCTTCTGATCTGCATTTCATGTGTGTGATGAGAGACTGTGAGTTTCTGTTTAAATGTACCGGGGTTTTTTATTTCAAGATATTCATTGGGCTTTATAGTTACGGCAATAAAGTTATTTGAATAATAATCCCTGTGCGCTAACGCATTATTGATAACTTCTCTTATTAAATCTTCAGGATATTCAGGTTCTGTTGAGCCACCTTCACTAACAGACCGACCTATCTTTATATTGCCCCATACAAATTTGAAGGTATCCTCCATAAGGCTTATCACATCATTTCTGAATATCTTTTTATCCTTTGCAATAGATTCTCCGGTATCAAGATAGCAATCGACCTCTACCCTGTTTTCAAGAAAGTGAAACGGATCATCTCCGGAAATAAGCATCCCAAGTGTGGTTATCTGCTCCTGTCTTATGAAATACTGCCTTTCAAGAAAAGACATAGACTGCTGCAAATCCGCCTTTAAGGTTTCTTTCCTGATTTCTCTATTAAGCAGAGTGATGTAATGGTTGATCTTATCAAGGCTTAAATCATTTATAGACGCTTCTGTAATCGGTGTGATTTCTTTCGCATACTCAAGCTCTTGCTTATACTCCTGATGCTGGAGTATTTTTGTATCAGGTATCTTTTTGTCCTGCGATAGAATACGTTCATAATAAATGCCGTCAAATTTCAGATATTTGAGGTCTTCCGGAACTGGACGGACTAAGACAACTACCAGATTAGTATTTTGAAAATCTTCATATTCAAAGGATAGATAATCAGATAAATCAGGTAAGGTTCCGTTATCTGCCTGAAAGATTTTACGTAAATCAATCAGGTTTGACTCATTATCCCTGTTAAATCCATTTAAAACATATTGCTTATTCCTTTCATGAATACCTGCAATAATATAACCGCCATTTGTATTAAGGAAAGCACAGACCGTCTCTTTGAGGGATTTCCAATCACCACCGGTCGATAAACCTTTCAACTCCACGAACTCTGTTTCAATAGAAATGAACTTCCCCGTTTCAAGTGAAGATTGAATCCTGGACAAAATATCATTTATATATTGATTCTTCATGAAGTTATATTCCTTAAGTCAGCTCCAATTTTACAAGAAACAATAGATTTGTTTCTATATTATTGTTTCCTGCACGACCCCAGCTTCCCGTCGGCTGCTTCCAGTTTCAGCCGGTTACATTTTGTAACCGACTCACTTTTCTAAACTACCTTCCATTTTATAGTAAACAACTCATTAGTTTCTATCTGTTGCTTCATCCGTGACTCTATTTCGTTAATCAGCTTTTCCTTTTTCAGATCAATCTCATCCTGCGCCTGATACAGATTCATCCTCAATTCATTTCGCTTCTTCTCCATCTCTTTTATTTGTCGCTGTGCTTTTACCTTTTCCTCAAGATTCAGAATCTTTTTTGCCTCTGTCTTCCCTGCTTTAATTTCACGGTCAAGTTCCTTCAGTTCTAATTCGATACTGTTTTTTACGTCCTCAGCCCATTTGTCCAGTTTTTCAATCTCGGTATCAAAAAAGCCGCCGTTGCGTTCGGCATTGGTTTGAAGAATGGCAGACTGCTGTTTGTGGGCAATATGCTGAATTTGTTTCTCAACCACCCCTAACCCCTCCTTATCAAGGATGGGAGCTACAACTGCGGATAAAGAAAAAAGCCTTTGACATTGTTCTCTATCGAGTTCTAAGTCATTATCAGTTATACCACAAAACAGAATGTTATCCTCCGATTCAAAAGAATGTATAGTCAGATTTGCTACTGACAACCAGCCTGATTTACCGACAAAAGGCTCAAGGATGCTGATCCTCTTCGGTGTATTTGAGTAATCAAAGACTACCTCTTGGCTGTCCGGCGATAAGGATTTGCACTTATCTATAAGACGCTGGGCAAGGGGATGTCCAATCCTGTAAATGTTAGCGTCCTCAATGTTCTTGCCTATCCTGTAAGGTCCCGGATGTATTGTTTCACTTCCAAAGGGATTTTCACGCAACATGAAAGAATAATCATCTTCTGCAAAGTCAGCATAAGGGTCAAGATAGTATTTAGTCACCTGCCAGAGCCAGTTTTCATATTTTGAAAGATACTCTCTGCTTTCCTTTAAATTGATCCTTAGTTTCTCATGCACTTCCTCGTCAAAGTTCTCAAACAGTCTTCGTCTGGTAAGACTCATTGTCTCATCAATCTGCGGCTCCATCTCTTTCTGAAGGGTGTCAAATGCAGTCTGTATTTCTTCCTCTGATCTGCATTGCTGGTAAATTTGAGCAATGCGTTTTTCGAAATCAACACCTGATTCAATACTGCCTAAGACTTCATCGCTTGCTCCGAATACGCCTTCAAATAATTTAAATTTCTCTGATAACAGTTGATAGACTCTGAGGTCAGCGGCGTTCTTCTTATTCAGAAAATTAACTACAACGACATCATGCCTTTGTCCATAGCGGTGGCATCTGCCAATTCTCTGCTCAATCCTCTGTGGATTCCATGGAAGATCATAATTGACTACCAATGAGCAAAACTGCAAATTAATTCCTTCAGCCCCTGCTTCGGTAGCGATCATAATAATTGCTTCATCCCTGAAATACTCAACCAGTGCGGCGCGCATATCAGCACTCTTTGAGCCGGTAATCCTGTCAGTCCCTTGATGCTTTTCAATCCAATGTTTGTAAATTTCCTGTGATTTAGGATCAGTATTTGAGCCGTTGAACAGGACAATTTTTCCGCTGTATTCGGCATTCTCCAAAATATTATTGAGATATTTCTGTGTTCTGGTTGATTCGGTAAAGATAACCGCCTTTTTAACGCCGCCTCGCGTCTCAGCCTCGGCAAAGCCTGCTTTCAATGCGGTCATCAATACCTCACCTTTAGAGTTCTTTTTTATTGATGTTGCCAGTGCGTGAAATTCCTTCAGGGACTTACTTTCTTCCTTGATTGATTTTATTTCTTCAGGGGTGTAGGTCTTTGTTTCTTCTGCCTCCTCATCGTCTTCTGTCCACTCATCTTTCATCTCATCAAGTATTTCAAAATCCTCTGATATTTTTTCATCAAACAATGGTGCGGTTTCCTGATTTTCGACAATTGTATCTAATTTATTTGATAGCGCTTCTAATGTTCCTGAGATTGCATAAGTAGACGATGCAAGCAGTTTGCGGAGAATAAGTGTCATCAATTGCCTTTGACTTGCAGGCAGAGCATAAAGGTTTTGTCGTTGCAAATATTCTGATACCAGATCATAAAGCTTTTGTTCATTTTCCGTAGGATAAAATTCCTGTGTTATGGGAATGCGGTTTGTGTATTTCACATATTCAAGAACCTGCCTCCTCAATGTCCGTTTGCAAATTGGTTTTAACCGCTCTTTTAAATCATCGAAATTATCATTGTTGGTCAATCGCGCAAACCGGCTCTTGAAGCTTGGCAAATCTCCGAACGTATAATCATCAATGATGCTTACCAATCCGTAAAGTTCCATGAGGGTGTTTTGAAGGGGGGTTGCAGTAAGCAGAAGTTTTGGCGAATGCGCTACGGCAGCCTTGATAGCATTGGCGATCTTATTGCTGTTCTTATAAACATTCCGTAAATGATGTGCCTCATCAATGACTATCAAATCCCAGTTGATCTGTTTGATATAGACATCTTTCGCTTTTGCAAAATGGTAGGAACATATTACAATGTCATTTTGTCTAAACGGATTCAGATTTCCGTTTTTGATTTCCTGATTGAAAGATTTTGTCTCAAGAATAATCGAGGGCAAAAAGAATTTATCCGTCAGTTCCTGATTCCACTGTTTACGAAGACTGGAAGGAACAATAATCAATATCTTTCTCTTGCGTTCAGCCCATTTCTGCGAAATGACAATACCGGCCTCGATGGTCTTTCCTAATCCAACTTCATCCGCAAGAATAGCGCCTTTTGAAAGCGGTGAGCGGAAGGCAAACAGTGCGGCTTCAATCTGATGGGGATTTAGATCAACCTGTGCATCGGATAATGAAGCTGCAAGTTTTTGTAAGCTGTCTGACGAATATCGGCGGGTAAGTTCGTATGCAAAATATTTTGCATGGTAAGGGGTTATGTTCATGTTCCGGAACTTAAAATAGTGAAACTCCCTGCGACTTGCCGCGAGGAGTTTCACTCATTAACAATTACTCATTACTAATTATTTTTTTACACGTGCCGGTCTATCGGCATTGATGCCTGTTCACATTCAAACTCATATTTCTGCGGTTTTCTCCCGAAGCATATTCCCAGGCTTTCAAAGAGGGCTATCTCGCTTACATCAACCTCTCTCCGTTTGATAGCCTCAGTTGTCGGCATATAAAACACTTTTTTACCGCTCACGTCAACAACCGTATTGCCCGTCTTACCCTGAAGCAGCAGCAGTACCCCCGCAGCTCCTGCCCTGTAGCCGAAGTTCACGTCATAGGCGGAAGTCTGGCCGCAGCGCACAAGATGGCTCGGAGCTACTTCCCTCACCTCCGGTATTTCATACACCCCCGGTGCAAACATGCCGACCTTTTTCATGAATTCCTTTATCGCAGGGTCCACCTTCATCCTCTTCTCAATCTGTTGTCTCACATATTTTCCGGCGCCGGCAAGTTTTTTGTGTCCGAAGGCATCGACTCCTGCAGATTCGTCATAAAGCAGCTCGCCTGATGCTGTCATAATTCCCTCTGCAACTACCATCATATATGTGCCTGCTTTGACATCGCTCCTTTCAATTCTGTTGAAATATGTGGCCTTAATATGCTCGTAGATAACGTCAAAGTCAACAGGAATTTCAGGAATCAGTATGCAGTCGGCCTCTGCGCCGATGCCGCCGCGAAACGCAGTGTGACCGACGTAGCGTCCAAACACTTCAATTACCATGACGCGGTTATGGCTCATGCCGGTAGTTTTTAAGTCGCGCGTCATCACTGCTATCCTGTTGATCGCGGAATCACCGCCGACACTGTAAGGCTGAAGGTCGAGGTCCATAGTCTTGGGGACATGCACGCAGGGGATGCCCTGCCCGCCGAGGTCTACAACTACGCTGCCGGTGTCATCTCCGCCGCTTATTATCAATGCGTCAATGCCGAACTTCTTCAGCCCGTCTTTTATCCTTGTGTATGTGTTTGGGTCTTTTATCTTGCTTATTTTTACCCTTGAATGGCCTGCCTCCGAACCTGCAAGCGATGCTTCTATACGGCTTACCCGATCCGCATTGAGCACAACAACCTGTTCCAGATCAACGAGGTTATAAAGACCTGCATATCCGTTGGGAATAACAACAGATTCAATTCCATGCGCATACGCCTCACGCGCAACGCCTTTAATTACTGCATTCAGTCCACCGGCGTCTCCACCGCTTGTAATAATACCTATTCTTTTAATTGCCATAAATACACCATCCTTTCCATCTATGAATTTATAAAATAAATCTTAACACAGTCATTTTAAAGCGTTCCCTTTGTTGACGGCACGCCCTTTGCCTTGGGATGGATCTCTGACGCAGTACGTAAGGCCCTTCCCAATCCTTTAAAGATCGCCTCAAAGATATGGTGAGGGTCCCGGCCGTAATGAAGGATTATATGCAGATTCATCCCTGCGTGATTTGTCATGGCCCTGAAAAAATCCTCAAAAAGCGATACCCCGAGATTTTGAATTAATGCAGTTTCTTTAGACAGTCTTACTCTGTAAACCAGATAAGCCCTTCCGCTCAGGTCGATCACAACCTGTGCAAGGCTTTCATCCATAGGGGTCAATGCTTCGCCGTATCGCCTTATCTGTAATTTTTCACCAAGCGCTTTTTTAATGGCCTCTCCCAGCACAATACCGATATCTTCCATGAGGTGATGATAATCTACTTCTATATCTCCCTTTGCCTCAATATTTAAATCTATATGCCCGTGTTTCGACATAAGACTCAGCATGTGGTCCACAAAAGGGATCGAGGTGTTTGCTTTGTAAGCCCCTGTACCGTCAAGATTGATGCTCAGTTTTATATTGGTCTCTTTTGTCTTTCTTGTGATCGTTGCTTTTCTCGGCATTTAAAGACCTCCATTAATTAGAATTTTTATATTAATTGTTTTAGTGTTCTCAGAAAAACCGTATTCTCCCCCGGGGTTCCTACGGTCACTCTCAGGCAATTTTCAATAACTCCGGTCAGGTCCCGGATAAGGACCCCTTTCGCTAACAAACGTTTGTATACTCTGACAGCATCAGCTGCTCTGAATAATATAAAATTTGCATCCGAAGGATACGGCGTTATCCCGTCTATTTTTTCCATCTCGCGAAACAGTCTTTTTCTTTCCGAAATAATTGAAGTTAAATATGAGCGCATCTGTTTTTTATTTTTCAATGCCTCGACTGCAACCGCCTGTGAAAGTGAATTGACATTGAACGGAAGACGTACTTTATTCACCTCATTTATAATTTCTTCATTTGCAATGAGAAAGCCGAGTCGTAAACCCGCAAGTCCTATCTTGCTGAGGGTCCTTAAAACAATAAGGTTTCTGTATTTATCGAGCAACGGTAAAAAACTTTTTTCATTTGAAAATGATTGATAAGCCTCATCAACCACAACAAGGGACGATGTAGGAGCGATTCGTGAATCGCCCTTATGTTGCTTGCTGAATGACGTGGCCTTGATGATTCTCAGGATCCTTTCTGAAGAAAAACAATTGCCTGTAGGATTATTGGGAGAACTTAAAAATATCAGTTTCGGCCTGTATTTCTTTATTGCTGTTATGGTCTTCTCTGTATCAATGTCGAAGTCCTTGTCCAGTGGTATCTCAATCTTTTTTTCGTCAAGCGCCTGTGAAATAATCCCGTACATTGAGAACGTCGGTACAGGATACATGACCGACCCGCCGAATGTTGTGATCATATAATAAATGAGCTCGTCCGAACCGTTTCCGTGAAGGATATTTCCAGGCTTTACTTTTAATTCCTTTGCCATGAGTTTTCTGAGGGCTGTTGCCTGCGGATCAGGATAGCGGTTCAGCGTTTGCAAATTTTTTTCTAAGCTGATTGCTGACCGCTGATTGCTGATTGCTGAGTACGGGCTTTCATTTGCGTCCAGTTTTACCTTACACGGGATTTCTTCAGCATGATATGCGCGAAGTGAACGTATGTTGGGTTTTACAAGTTTCTGAATATCCATTTCGGGAAATTATAACACAAGTGGCCGGATCTTGACCTTGGAGAGATAATTGCCTAAATTGAGAGATTCTTTTTTTTGTCATTCCGGACAATCCGGAATCTTTCCTTGTTTTAAAGAAGATTCCCGACAAGCGGGAATGACGTTTGTTGTGTGATTACATTTTCTTAATCTTACTTTTTTCTTTTCAAATATATTTTGCCTGACAATGCTGCCGCGCCGACAATAAAGAGCAGATAGCTTACCGGTTCAGGCGCAATCGGTACAAACGGAGGATTACCTACATTAGGACGCTCTATAAAATGAATATAGCCGGGATTGTCTGGACGTGGCCCCCAGGATTTTGGTCCTCTAATATCTGCAGGAATAGATACCGGTTTGTTATTTATGGAAAAATCAGTAAAATCATCAGCTAAGGTTTGCTAATCCTTATAGGTCAACCATATCCACACTCTCCCCCCATAACCCGGCATTAACAGAGGATGCTAATAGACAAAAGAACACTCTTATTAATAAGAATATTTTTTTAGGCTTCAAAGGTGACTCCTGTATGTTTGAAGAATTGGACCTTGTAAATATTGCATGTCTTGTAATTTTTACTACAGTAATAAACTGCGTTCTCTATATCCTGACTGCCTAATTTAAAACAATAACAATCACCCAAAGGCTCCTGAACTAAAGGACAGCATTGTCTTGCAGCATGATTAATCAAACGTTCCTCCCTATTGCTTAATTGATTTACATAGATATCCATAAACTGTAAAGTATCTTTGCAATTATAGTGCCAGCAGGGTAGTAAATAAATATGATTTCTAATTCTATTTTAATTATTAAGGACTTATAATATAGATTGGGGAAAAAGTTACTTATTTAGATTCTCAAAAAGTAGAGTTGCACAGTAGAGGACAGGGACATGAGTGTGCCGTGACACATTTCGGATTTTTATATTTTGGGACAATATCTGCATTTTCTGAGTTAATCCTCTTTGGGAGCAAGTTTCAACAAAAGCAGCATACCCGGGATCGCAATCAGGGTACAAATGATGAAAAAATTTGTCCAGCCAAGATTTTTTGCAAGATACCCTGTCGGGGCGGACGCCAGTACTCTTGGTATGCCCATAAGGCTGCTCAGAAGGGCGTATTGGGTTGCGGTGAACTTCCTGTTTGTAATGCTTCCCATAAATGCAACATAAGCAGCGGTCCCCATGCCCCCGCTCAGATTTTCAAAAGCGATCACTCCGGCAAGCGCCGGTACACTGTATCCGATATTTGCCAGCAGTGCAAAACCGGCAGTTGATATCGCCTGGAAAAAACCGAATATCCAGAGGGAACGATATATCCCCAGACCCAGCATTATTACTCCTCCTAACAGGCTTCCGATAATAGTGGCCCAGAAACCGAAAAGTTTCACTACAGTGCCAATCTCTGTCTTTGAAAAGCCGACATCGAGATAAAATGGCGTAGTCATTGCGCTTGCCATGGTATCGCCTATTTTATAAAGAAGGATAAAAGCGAGTATCAACCAGGCCCCCTGTCTGGAAAAGTATTCAGTCAGAGGGTTGAAAACAGCTTCTTTTAAGCTTCTCGGCGTTTCGATAAGTATAATTGGTTCAGGTGTCAATAATGTAGTTACAACTCCTGCAAGCATACAGGCGGCCATAATTAGATAAACTGCTGAAAAGGATATATGGTCAGCCATAATAAGTCCGCCTCCAGAGGCAAGGAGCATCCCAACGCGATAACCGTTAACGTAAAGTGAAGAACCCAAACCCAGTTCATTATCAGCAAGGTCTTCACGCCGATAGGCGTCCACTACGATATCCTGAGATGCGCTGAAAAAAGTTACAAGAAATGCAGCAACCGCGATCATCCAGGGATTTTTCGGGTCTGAAATACCAAGTAAAATAGTTGAGCAGATCATTGCAGCCTGTGCAGTCAACAGCCATCCTCTTCTGCGTCCCAGGAAGGGCAGGGTGAAGCGGTCCATAACAGGCGCCCAAAGAAATTTCACTGTGTACGGAAGTCCGACGAGGGACATGAAACCGATGACGGTCAAGTCCACTCCTTCTTCCTTCATCCACGCCTGTAAAACCGTTATGGTCAGGAGTAGCGGCAAACCGCTGGAAAATCCCATGAGGAAGGATACCAGCATGCGGCGACTGAAGATGGTTTTAAGCATACTCATATATTATTGTAAGGGCGGGTTTCAAACCCGCCCCTACATCGGCCTCAATACTACAATCCCGGGCTTGTCAGCTATATAATTTCTGAAATCTTCATCAACAACTCTCATACTGCTTTTTGAAGCGTGTCTGAAAAGAACATCTTCTTTATTTTTCATGAGAATCCCGACATGTGATACGTCCAGTCCCGGCTTCTCCGAATATATTCCGATGTAATCGCCTGTTCTCAGGTTTTCAATTACTGCATCAGCAACGTTTCCGGCAGGGATATAGACAATTTGTCTTTCCCTGCATGAAATGCCTGGTAGGAAACAGGTTCCGACATCTTTTCGGTTCAGTATTTTTTTTACCTGTGAGCTTTTTCCCTTGCTGACGTGTTCTGTTATATCTCCGACCAAGTCTGAATTGTATTCTCTCCAGTCAGTGAAAAAGTGGTTTCTGTTTTCAAAGACAATCTTCCCCGACTGATATCTTACTTTCTTGAGGTTTTCCTTAAATTCAGAAAAGGAGTTCGATATCCTCATCGCCTCGATGCAATCAAGAAAGGTGAAGCAATCAACACCGTTAAGATTGATGACGAGTATTTCTGTTGTATTTATATCACCTATTAATGTTGATTCTCTGTATTCAACGCCAAGGAATTTTCCGGAAAGAAAGTCTATCCTTTTGCCGGTATCAGTTATCGCCCAGGATTCATATAAAAGAATATCCAGTGTCTCCCTGGTCCAGTTGCCTAAACATACTTGTTCTTTCATCTTATCGTTATGATTTTAACATTTTTGATTTTGTTGTGAATGGGTTGTTTATAGATAGTGTTTACAATCTCCTCTTGCGGTAATATAATTAAACAATTAAAATTCCGGGACATGAACACTGAGCTTTCAGAAAAGGATTTGTTAAACTCATGTATCAAAGGGGACAAAACGGCATGGGATAAGTTTGTCGAAAGATATACGGACCTCGTATATCATACGCTTCACAAAACTCTGAAAATATATTGTCCGAATTTTATGTATCAGGATCTGGAGGATATACATAACAGTGTCTTTTTGTCGCTGATTGAAAATGATTACAAAAAATTAAGACAGTACAAGGGGATTAATGGTTGTACAGTCTCAAGCTGGATAATGATTATCACTACGAATACCACCTTGAATTTCATTAAGAGGAATAAAGACTCCATTTCATTGGATGATCGATCAGATAGCGAAGAAAGAACCTTTAAAGATACTATTCCAGACCCTCAACCTTCAGTTATTGAGCAGATTAAGGAATCGGAGAAAGCTGAACTGTTAAGAGAGCTTATCGAGGGACTAAGCCCTAATGACAAGTTATTTCTCAAGTATTGTTTTGAGGATGAGTTGCAGCCCGAAGAAATCGCAGGGATTATAAATTTATCGGTCAGCGCCATCTACAGCAAGAAAAGCAGGATTATTGATAAATTACAGAAGATCGCAAAGAAGAAAAATTTGTTGCAAGAAATATAGGCTGTGGTTGTCTTTTAAGAAAGAGAAGAAAAGGGAGCGCTATGGATAATTACGATAAACTTCTAAAAGTCCTCATCAGCAGGAATTCTGAAGACAAAGAACACACTGAATGTCTCTCAGAAGAACTCTTTGCCGCATACCTTAACAATATATTAGATAATGCAGCCAGAGAAAAAGTTGAGAATCATCTTTATCTGTGCAGCGCCTGCCGTAAACAGAGCACAATTCTTCACCGGGTAAAACAGGGCCTTGAGAAGGAAGAATTAATGAGAGCTTCTCAGGGAATTACTGACAGGGCAAAAAGCCTTGTAAAGGCGAAAACTTATAAATCCCTGCTTGAGGTCGTATTGGAATTTGCAAAAGATTCCGTGAGAATTCTCAAGGATACAGGCGCTATGTTCACTCCTTTGGGACTTGCTACTGCGGGAGTTAGACAGGGGACTACAGCAGAAATGAAGAACGTAGTTCACTTAAGTAACACATTTGATGAAATCAAGGTTGATATAATTGTTGAGAGAGTTGATGACATTACTTATGAAATGAATATAAAAACATCTGATAGTAAATCAGGCGCGCTAATAAATGATCTAAGAATTAATCTGCTTTTAGGGAAAAGGGAACTTGCCTCATTTATGACCATTAACGGACAGGTTTCTTTTAAGAATATCCAGAATGGCATTTACGAACTGCATATTGTTAAAAGCAAAGAAGTCATAGGCAGAATATCGCTGGAACTGGAGTCTGTTAAATGAGCAAGGCATCTGTTTTTATACTCGACCTGATTAGAGAAGGTGAAAAGATAAGGGTCAGCGCTTATGAAAAAGCCTCAGTTGACGGGCAGACGTTAAAGCATTATGAAGACCACCGGATTTCTTTTAATGAGATAAACAGGCTTTGTAAAGAAGTTGTTACTCTGCTCAACAGAGCGAATAGACGTGGTGAGATAGTTCCGGAAGTAATCAATGACCTCAAAAAGGCAGGTCAGAATCTTTACGATGAACTTCTAACTCCAAAGGCAAAGAATTCTTTGCGCTCTACCTTATCGGATACGCTTGTTTTATATTTGGATGACCAGTTAGTTCATATTCCATGGGAACTTCTTTTTGATGGAGAGGAGTTTCTCTGCCTGAAGTTTGGTATTGGAAGGATTGTCAGCACCAAGCAGAGCATGGTAAGAATACAAAAACGCGGAAAAAGAGAGTCTCTTAATGTGCTTATTATGGCTGATCCTCAAGGAAATCTTGAGGCAGCATACAAAGAAGGAATAAAAATCCGTGATGAACTTAGCGAAAAAGCCGAAAAAATCAAAGTAAGTTTGGTAAGCAGTCAAACAGATATTCAATATATAAAAAAGAACATGCGTGATTTTGATATTGTCCATTATGCAGGACATGCAGATTATGACCTCAATAATCCTTCTCAAAGCGGATGGGTTATGTATGATGGAAAAATGACTGCTTCAGATATTATCAAAATGGCAGGCAGTGCACCCTTACCATCACTAATTTTTGCAAATGCCTGTCATTCAGGACGCACCGGTGAGTGGAACATTACCGAAGGCTTTGAAAATGAGATTTATGGTCTTGCAAATGCCTTTCTTCTTGCCGGGGTTACTCACTATATAGGTACATTCTGGGAAGTGCTCGATTCCCCCAGTTCAGTATTTGCAATCGAATTTTACAGGGCAGTTGCTGAGAATGCCTCTATAGGGCAAGCTCTATTGAAAGCCAGAAAACAGCTTATTGAAATTTACGGTAAGAATAATATTATCTGGGCAAGCTATATGCTCTACGGAGACCCTTCATTTGAAATATTTACAAAGACAGCAACTGCAGAGACTGAATCTTTACAATTTGCAGGTGCTCACAAGGAGATTCCAATGGACAAAAAAGATAATAAGTTTCGATCCCCTGATAGTGATTCCGATAAACACTCAAAAAAGGCTTTCTCAAAGATTATTTATGGAATACTGATAGTATTTGCACTGGTGGCAATTTTCTATAGCATTAAGGGAAAGGTTAAACCAACTGATGAAAATACCTCATCAATACAATCGCAAAAGGTAGATGCTATAACAAATACTTCACCACTTGAATTGTCCATGAACATCATAGGGCAGAGAGAAGAATCTGATGGGTCTGTTTCGGAAGTGATTATCAGGGAGGGCGGCATTCTTCGTTCATATGATAATTTTCAGGTACATTTCAGTTCTAATAAAGATGCATATATTTATATCCTTATCTATGATAGCAACGGTGAAGCGAGCCAACTGTTCCCCGATCCTAAAATTCCTTTGAGCAATAAAATTGAAAATGGAAAAGATTATTCTGTCCCTGCAGAAGGACAATGGTTTTGGCTTGATGAAAACATAGGAACAGAAACTATCTATGTGCTCGCATCTGAAAAACCTTTAAACAATATTGAGCAGATGCTTGGTAAGATGGAGGGTGTTACATCAGAACAGAAAAAGGCTATTTCAAGTAAAGTAAGAAACGAAATTCAATTAGTTGAAAGAGGCGTTGGCGGAATTACAGAGGGAAAAGCAAAAAGCTTTCACCTTAAAGGAGGAAAAGCAATTCAAAGTGTTACTGAAATTGTAAAAGGAACAGGCGCAGTGGTCAGGGCTATTAGTTTCAGACATATTGGTAACAAGCCATTGATGTCTAAGAATATAACTAAAAAAGGAAAAGAGATTTCTGAACTTAATAACATCCTCATTAGAAGTAGTGAACCGTCGTTGATAAAAATACTTGATACTTCAGAAAGAACCACAAATGAAAAAGCTATAGAAAATAATTTTAAAAATATAAATAAGAACCTCTTACTTGAAGATAGCAGGGGAGTTGGAGGGGTTCAGGTTTACAAAGAAGTGTCTCCTGCTGTGGTGCTTGTAGGAACTGATGAGAGCATTGGATCAGGTTCTGTTTTAAATAACCAAGGGAATGTACTCACTAACTGGCATGTTATTAATGGATATGACAGAGTGGTTGTCTTTTTTAAGCCCCAAAAAGGTGTCGGGTTGAAAAAAGAAAATGCCTATACTGCCAAGGTTATCAAAGTTGATGAGATAACAGACCTTGCCCTTCTAAAAATCGAATACCCACCGGATAAACTTCCAGTGGTTAAACTGGGTTCCATGGATGAAGTTGAAATAGCACAGGAAGTCCATGCAATAGGACATCCTGAAGGGGAGATATGGACCTATACAAAAGGAATAATCAGCCAGATTAGACCTGATTACGAGTGGGCCTACACTGATAAAGTGAAGCATAAGAGCAGAGTAATCCAAACTCAAACCCCCATCAATCCTGGAAATTCAGGTGGGCCTCTTTTGAATGATAAGGCTGAACTCATTGGCATAAATTCATTTGTAAAAAAAGGAGAAGGTCTTAATTTTGCTGTTTCTGTGGATGTGATCAAGGAATTTATGGAGAAGAAGGAAAGCCGTTTTGCCCAAAGACCTGTAGCTCAAAAGGTATCAATTAACGATCCTCTAAAAAATGCTAAGTATTATGAGATTGATCTTAACGATGATGGAGTTACAGATGCGGCAGGAGTTGATTTAAACGGAAATGGAAAGATGGATATGTACCTTGTGGACTTAAATCATGACAAGGTGCTTGATTATATTGATTTAGACAGTGATGAAGACGGGAAGATAGATGCAAGAGCTTACGACACCAATAAAAACCAGAAACTTGATACATGGGCTTATGATACTAATGGGGATGGAAAGATTGACCTTTATGGACTGGACTATGATGAAGACGGGGAAATAGATGAATACAAGGAATCGTAGATTAATATCTATTGCTGTTATCGTGAACTTATTTCAGGGTCGTAGCTCTGCTTTCTTCATTCCCGTGAAAACGGGAATCCAGAAAAAAGTCACTGGATGCCGAATCAAGTCCGGTATGACAGAATGAGAACGAATAATGTTATGATATTTTTATAAATTCAAATGAATTTTGGAGGTGAAATATATGCCGGCGGTTAGTTTACATCTAAGTCAAAAAATATTGGAGGTAATCAAAGCAAAGGCATCGGCTGCCAAGATTCCGGTTTCGCAAATATTGCGTGAAGCTGTTGAGCAGTATCTGCACGAAGAAGAAAAAAGGAAAGCAAAAGAACGCGTCTTGAAATTCTTCAAAGATAAACCACTTGGAGGGAAGAAAGGCTGGGAAAATTTTCACAGGGAAAGGACAGGGGCTGATGGTTGCAGGGGTTGATACAGGTTTTTTCTTTGCATTAGAAGAACAAAATCCTACGGCTATCAGGATATGGAAAGATCGGGAAATAATTACTTCCAGCGTCGTTTTATTTGAACTGCAAAAAAAACTTTTACAGGGACATTTTCGCAAATGGCACTCGATTATCGATGATATTAAACTCTCCATCTCCGTTATTCCCATCAATGAAGAGGTCGCGCTAAAAGCCGGTCACATTTCTCATAAGTATAATATTCCCGGATTAGATTCACTAATTATTGCTTCACTTGTAGAAGCCAAAGTAAAAGAGATCTATACAACGGATGCTCATTTTGTCTTGTATAAGGGAAGCGAAGTCAAGATGATAAATTTGGCCTGATATATTCGATCCACATGGATATTAGTGACAGCCCATGACTTTAAAGGCAGCCGCAGGCGTCATTTCCCCTTGCCGGGGTTTGTCATTCCGACTTGTTCGGAATCTTTTATTGAGTACGATTGCGGATAAGCCGCAATAACAAAAAGGACGAAAGTTATTCCATGCCTGCCAAACATTTCATAATATTCTTTCTGATACCGCTCGTCTTAATATTTTCTTCACACCTCTGCCATGCAGACGCGAATGAGGAAGCGCTGAAGTATCAAGAATCCCAGAAATATTTTGATGACGGGTTGAACTACTTTAAAGCAGGAGAATATGAGAAAGCCGTTGAGGCATTTAAAGGTGCAGTATTGCTAAAGCCAGCTTATCCTGATGCTTATTATTGGCTCGGAAAGAGTTACGGAATATTAGGTGAGCGTTATCAACAGATAGAGGCATTAAAAAAAGCAGTAGAGTTGTTTCAAGAGAGTATTAAAACATATAATTTCTTTAAAGTGTTCTTAGATTGGGATACAAGTTCTTTTATTGCTTCTAATTATTATTGGTTAGCATCAAGTTATGAAGAATTGGGTGAATATAATAAGGCAATAGAGGCATTTAAAGAAGCTATTAAAATCCAGCCGAATAATGCGTCTGCCAACCTTTCTTTGGGATTTGTTTACGAAAAAATAGAACAATATGAAAAAGCGTCTGAAGCATATCAAGAAGCCATAAAGCTGCAACCGGATGATCCAACTGCTTACGATTTTTTAGCATTCAATTACCGAAGAACAGGTCAATATGAAAAGGCGGTAGAGATATACAAAGAAATAATAAAGCTTAAACCGGATGATGCAAGTCCTTATTCAGGCTTAGGTTACGTTTATATGGGACTTAAACAGCACGAAAAAGCAATCGAGGCTTTCAATAAAGCAATAAGCATAAACCCCGAGGCTCATTACGATATTGGCTTTGCATATTTTGACATGAAAAAATATGACGACGCAATAAAATCTTTTGAAGAAACACTCAAAATTAGACCAGAAAACGCTGATCTTCATTATACGTTTGCTACTGTCTATTCTTCTATTGGCAAACCGAATGATGCAATAATACACTTGAAAATTGCTCAAAATATTTATAACAAGTCTTCTAATAAAACAGGGGAAGCCAAGTGTTTTGATGCTATGGGTCGTGCAAGTTCAAATCTCAACAAAGATATTGATGCTTTAAATTATTTTCAAAAAGCTTTAACTGTTTATAATGAACTGGGGAATATGAAGGAAGTTGCTAATATTCTTTCGAGTTTTGCTTCTTTGCATGACTATGATACTGCCCTAAAATACCAACAAAAAGCTTTGGAACTCTATAAACAAATTAATGATTTTGAAAATATTATATTAGTACTTGGTGATATTGCTCGTATAAAATTATATATTCATGAAACTTTGGATTACAATAAAGAAGCGATAAAAGATGCAGTGCAAGCCATTGAAATAGCAAAACAGCATAACTTGCAAAATACGCCTATTATTTATACAGCTTACTTTGCTCTCGCGCTTGCTTACGGTGCAAATAAAGATTATGACAGAGCATTGGAGTATGCTGAGAAACTGTTATCCGTTTCTCAGAAATACAATATTACAGATCTTATGACTCTTAGTTTGATTATCACTGGGGCAATTTACAGTGAAAAAGAAGATTATCAGCAAGCTCAGGCCTTTCTTCAAAAAGCTGCAAATATTTCCAATGAAATAACAGATAACCATACCAGATGGAATTTATATCATGGTCTTGGGTATATATCTGACAAATTAGGGGATATGAAAGAAGCAAAAAAACAGTATCTTAATGCTATCAACCTTCTTGAGACATCCAGAGAAAATGCTCAATCAGTAGTTGCAAAGATGTCAATAGCCATAAGTGCAAATAGTGTTTATGAAAACATCATCTTATTCCTTTTGAAAATCAATGAACACGACGATGCATTTAATTACACCGAGAGAGCAAAGTCGAGGGCTTTTCTTGATCTTTTAGGAAGCAAATCAAAGTTGCAAAATAACAGAATTTTTGAAGAAGAAAGAAGGCTTCAATTCAGGATCAATTACCTTTCCGAAAAAATAAGGGAGGCGCATGAGAGACCTGATAAAAAAGTTAATCCGCAAATGGAGCTTTTTTTGGAAAAGCAGTTAATTGAAGCAAGAACTGAATATACGTCATTGATGGAGAAGATAAAAAAAGACAATCCTGAACTCTCCACTCTCTTAACCGTCAACCCTATCACTTTAAAAGAAGTACAGGAGCTTCTGGATATTGATACAACGTTACTCGAATACTTCATCACTCCTGATAAAACTCTTTTGTGGGTTGTGGGTAAATCGGATTTGCAGGTTATTGAGATCCCGATAAAAGACAAGGAGTTAAAGGAGAAGGTAAATGCATTCAGGGAGAAGATTGCTAATTTGAAACCTGAATACAGCAAAGATGCTGATGAACTCTATAACCTCCTCATCAAACCGGCAAAGCCGTACATTAAGACAAAGAGAATCGGCATCGTGCCTCACTCTGTTCTCCACTATCTTCCCTTTCACGCATTGCTGAACAAAGACAAATTCCTCATTGAGGAATACGACATGTTTTATACTCCAAGCGCAAGCGTTCTGAAATTTGTCTATGAAAAGAGAAAGAAGATTACTGATAAAGTTATAGCATTCGGCAATCCTGACATTGGTGATGAGAAATTGAATCTCCCATATGCAGAAGATGAGGTCAAGAAGATAAAAGACACTTATCCCGAATCCGTTTTATATTTAAAAGGAAGCGCCACCGAGGGAAAGGTAAAGGCATTATCGGGTAATTACAACATAATCCACTTTGCAAGTCATGGTGAATTGAATCCTGATGCCCCGTTATTTTCCAGTATCAGGCTTGCAAAAGACAAAGATGAGGACGGCAGGCTGGAGGTCAATGAAATCTTCAACCTTAATCTCAAAAACACATCACTTGTAACACTGAGCGCCTGTGAAACAGCGATGGGGAAACTGACAAATGGAGATGAACTGGTAGGCTTGACGAGGGGATTTATTTATGCCGGAACGCCTTCTATAGTTGCCAGCCTTTGGCGGGTCAATGATCAGTCCACATCCGAACTTATGAATCTCTTTTACAAAAACCTCAAAACTCACCCCAAATCCGAATCCCTTCGCATGGCTCAGCTTGAGATGATACGTGGAAAAACAGGCAAGGGAATCGTCAGAGGAGTCGGCGGAATTACTTCATCAAAAGTAAGTGAGCCGGAAAAGGTGCCGGAATCTGTAACAACTGTTGATGGCTCTCATCCCTACTTCTGGGCGCCGTTTATTCTTATCGGAGATTGGAAGTAAGGAATGGTTTTATACCCGGACTTTGTTTATGAACGCCCTGGCTGATTTAAAAATATCCTTAAGTGCGTTAACGTCTTCTATCAGTCCCCTGTAATATCCTGCGATATGAAGCTCTTTATATAGTTTTTCAAATTCTTTTGTGAGTTTGCCGTTGTGGGGAGTCAGATATTTTTTTAGCATATCCCTGTAACCTTCAACCGACTGGGGCAGTTCTTTTTGGCTCACTCCCCTTTTTATCAGGTATTCATCAATTGCC
Source organism: Thermodesulfovibrionia bacterium (assembly GCA_020057065.1). Lineage (GTDB taxonomy): Bacteria > Nitrospirota > Thermodesulfovibrionia > UBA6902 > UBA6902 > SURF-23. Next base: position 44,126 of record JAGVGM010000348.1, on the reverse strand, counting down.
TTTAGAATTGCAAGATAAGCCGTCCCGCAGGCTTCCTGAACATATTTAAGGTCTTCGTATCTATCGCCTTCTATCGGTGAGTTGCGTAATAACTCTTTGGCATTTTCTAAATACCTGATTGCTTCTATCCTGGTCTTTGCTTTATGCATAACATTAGTCCCCCCCGTTTTTCTTCATTATAACATAGCCTTAATTTTATAACGAAATAATTTCAAAAAACCTGCAAGATTTTCGATCCTCCATTGTCTTTTACCTCAAGAAGCTAATAAAAAAACATTTTAAAAGGAGGTAGAAAAGATGAAAAAGACACTGTCAGTTTTACTGGTAGTCTGCTTTGTACTAAGTTTTGCAAGAGGCGCCGTTGCAGGGCAAGTTAGAGGGTATTACCGCAGCAATGGAACATATGTTCAACCTTACTACCGTTCAAATCCCGATGGATACAAGTGGAATAACTATGGGCCATCCAAGTCTTACTCAGACAAGATCAATCCTTATAGCAGGGATAACGACAAGGACGGTACGCCAAATTACCTGGATACAGATGATAACAATAACGGGATTCATGATGATTCCGAGCGTAATCAATATGGGAGGTAGTAAATGAAAAGGCTTATACAAACAATAGCAGTAACCTTGTTAGTTCTGTTCTTTGCTCAAGCCCAGGCTGGTGAATTCTGGGGGTCCAGGAATTCAAACAAATATCATTATCCTGATTGCAGATGGGCACAAAAGATTAATACCGCTAACCTTGTAAAGTTCAAAAGTCCAGAAGATGCAATCAAAGCCGGATATGTTCCTTGCAAGGTTTGCAGACCGCCTGTTGCATCAAGTTCAGAAATGAAAAATAATTTCTGCCACACCTTCGCACAACTTCAAATGAAAGATGTTGAAGAAAGACAGGGCTGCTGTTCATGGCATGGCGGTGTATGCGGGTGTGATGAAGTAACAGGGAGAGCGGTATGCTGCGACAGTTCATTAAGTCCATCCTGCGGCTGCTAATAATCTTAATAGTCCTGAGCGGGATTGCTGCGGCTCAGGACTATTATCTTTGTACAAGGGTCATTGACGGTGATACGCTTGTGGTCCTGGTAAATGGCAAAACAGAAAAAATCAGGCTCATAGGTGTTGACACTCCGGAAACAGTCCACCCTTTAAAACCTGTTGAGTATTTTGGCAAAGAGGCATCAGGGTTTACCAAACATATAGTAGAAGGGAAAATAGTCAGGCTTGAATATGACTGGCAGAAAAGAGATAAGTATGGAAGATTACTTGCCTATGTCTATCTGGAGGACGGAACGCTTCTCAATGCAGAAATCATCAAGCGAGGCTATGGTTTTGCACACACTAAATATCCTTTTAAGTATATTGATGAATTTAGACAGTACGAAAGAGAAGCAAGAGAAAACAAAAAAGGATTATGGTATAAGCAAAGATTATTTTAGATTTATCCCAATTAGCATCTACTGTTTTTCAGCAAAAGCACCCATTAACCTGAATTTATTGTATCGATCTTCAAGAAGGGTATCAACAGGTTTTTTCAATAATTCCGTGAGATGCTGCTTTAAAACTTTCTCCACAGACTTTGCAGTTTCCTGATAATCCCTGTGCGCCCCTCCGATGGGTTCAGGTATTATCTCATCAATTACCCCGAAGCCGTAGAGGTCCTGAGCGGTTAACTTAAGAGTTTCAGAGGCTTTTTCATAGTCTTCCTGCCCCACCTCAGTTCCGTTCTTTTTCCATAAAATAGCAGCACATCCTTCCGGCGAGATCACTGAATAGATTGAATGCTCGAGCATAAGAACAGCATCTCCGACTGCAAGCGCAATGGCTCCGCCGCTTCCTCCTTCTCCAATTACAGTAGCGATAATAGGGGTTTTAATTGTAAACATCTCAAGAAGATTATTCGCAATCGCCTCAGCCTGCCCTCTTTCTTCTGCGCCGATACCCGGATAAGCTCCAGGTGTATCGATAAAAGTTAAAATAGGATTACCGAATCTTTCCGCAAGCTTCATTACCCTTAAAGCTTTTCTGTATCCTTCAGGATGGGGCTGGCCGAAATTTCTCTCTATTCTGGCTTTTGTGGTTTTGCCTTTCTGATGTCCGATGACGGTTACGTTTATTCCCTGAAATTTTGCAAAGCCAGCAATTATTGAAAGGTCGTCGCCGAATCTCCTGTCTCCATGCAGTTCCACAAAGTCTTCCGTCAGTAGCTTTATATAGTCAAGTGTGTACGGCCTTTCCGGGTGGCGTGCAATAAGGGTCTTCTGCCAGGGGGTTATTTTTGAAAATATGTCTGCGCGTAAATCCTTTGCTTTTTTTTCGAGCTTCTTTAATTCGGAGTTAATGTTCATATCCTTGCCGTCAGCAAGGCGCTTCAACTCTTCTATTTTATTTTCCAGCTCCGCAACCGGACGCTCGAAATCCAGGTAGTAATGCATGTGTGCTCCGTATAATTTAAAATAGGGTTCGAGGGTTCAAGGGTTCGAGGGTTCAAGTGAAAAAATCTCTTCCATCACTATAAACCCTTAAACCCTGAACCCTTGGCCCCTTTTCATTCTTAATTTAAAGTTGCTGTTCCTTCTCCCAGAATATTTTCCATCTCCGAGATCAATTCTTTAGAAGGCGACACGTGCCTTTCCGTTTTTAAAAGGGTCTCCCAGTTCCGGGGAGAGACAATTTTAAGATAAACCGGACAATCACCGGTGTATCTTGAAAACACTTCATTGAGTTTTGGAAGTGTCTCGGGCCTGGCTGTATTAAGCATGGTCAGAACAAGGGACTTATATTGTGATGAAGATAGTTTTTGTGAACCGGACGACGCACCGGTATCCCGTCTGTTATTCTTGTTTTGCGAATTGCCGCCTGTTTTTAATTCTTTGTTCAGGTCGTTGTCGTCAATTGAGAATATCTTCTTGGCGATCACTTTCAGACCTTTGTCAGTCTTGTCCGTATTACCCGAAATAATGATCGGTGTATCCTGTGTGATTATATTCTGGGATTCCCTGTAAACATCCGGGAAGACGATCACCTCGATGGTCCCATATTGGTCTTCTAACGTGATGTATGCCATCAGATCGCCTTTATTTTTTGTCTGTATCTGTTTCAAGTCCCTCACGAGGCCGCCTATATTGACATCGCGTTTTTCTTCCATTTCCAGCAATTCATGTGTAGGGATTATGGAGAGCTCCGTAAATTTTTCCCTGTATCTGTTAAGCGGGTGTCCTGTTATATAGAAACCAAGCGCTTCTTTCTCCATCATAAGGCGTTTGGCTTCATCCCACTCATCAACATCTGTCAGTCTGGGAGAAGCCGGCTGGCTCATTATGCCGAACATACTTTCCTGCCCTGAATCACTCTCTTTCTGAAAACGCATTGCCGCATCCATAATAGCCGGCAGATTGAACATCAACTGAGAACGTTTCCCCAGAGAGTCCAGCGCCCCTGCTTTTATCAGGCTTTCAATAACTTTTTTATTCACCCGCCGTGAATCCATCCTTGAACAGAAATCAAAGAACGAGTCTAAACTCTTGCTGTTTCTTGTCTCTATTATAGAATCTATTGCCGCGCTTCCAACCCCCTTGACCGCCTCAAGACCGAAACGTATGGACTTGTCAATAACTTTGAACTCTCTCGTGCTTTCATTGATGTCCGGCGGAAGGACGTCTATTCCCATCTCCTTGCATTCTCCGATATACGTTACCACTTTTGCAGTATTATCCATATCTGCGCTGAGTGATGCAGCCATAAATTCAACAGGATAATGCGCCTTAAGGTAAGCGGTCTGATATGCTATCAGCGCATATGCCGCTGAGTGTGATTTGTTAAAACCGTACTGGGCAAACTGGAGTACGAGGTTGTAGAGCATCTCGGCCTTCTTCTCTGATACCTTATTCTCCTTTAATCCCTCGATGAATATAGTTTTCATTTTTTCCATCTCTTCGGGATTCTTACCGCCCATCGCCTTCCTCAGGATATCAGCCTGTGCAAGACTGAAGTTTGCAAGTTTGTGCGCGATCTCCATGACCTGTTCCTGATAAAGAATAATTCCGTGGGTCTCCTTCAGTATGTCATTCAGTTTTGGGATATTAAGCTTGGCTATTGAGCCGGTGGTCGTTTTTTCACCAGGGGACTTGCTGCTATTTTTACCCTGAATGAATTCATCTACCATGCCACTGCCGAGAGGACCGGGCCTGTAAAGCGCAACAAGGGCGATCAGGTCCTCAAATACATCAGGCTTCATTCTTGTCAGCAGGTCTCTCATACCTGAGCTTTCAAGCTGGAATATCCCTGCAGTTTTACCGGCGCTCAGGATTTCATATGTTGCCGTATCATCAAGGGGGATACCTTTTATGGAAAATTGCTGACTGCTGACCGCTGACTGCTGACCGCTGAGAGCCGAGAGCTTACCGGATTGGTTTATGATCTTTTCAGCCTTATCAATAATAGTAAGCGTTTTTAACCCGAGGAAGTCGAACTTTAAAAGACCGAGATCTTTTATTGCATTCATATCGAACTGTGTAGTTATCGCCTCTTCATTGGGGGACTTGAAAAGAGGAAGGAACTCGGTTAAAGGCTCCGGAGATATGACAATGCCTGCTGCATGTGTTGAGGCATGCCTTGAAAGCCCTTCAAGTATCTGTGCGATGTCTATCAGTTCTTTTATGTCCGGTTTGGACTGATATAGCTCTTTTAGTTTAGGCTCCATACCGATCGCGGTCTTTATATTGATTTTGGCGACCATCGGGACCAGCTTTGCAACCTTATCGACTTCAGAGTAGGGGATATTAAGGGCCCTTCCTACATCCCGGATCGCTGCACGGGCCTGCATGGTGCCGAACGTTATGATCTGCGCTACATGATCCTTCCCGTACCGGTTAGAAACATAATCAATAACTTCGGAGCGCCTGTCCATACAGAAATCAACATCGATATCAGGCATACTGATCCTTTCAGGGTTTAAAAATCTCTCAAAAAGGAGTCCGTATTTGATCGGGTCTATATCGGTTATATCCAGACCGTAAGCCACAAGACTGCCGGCAGCAGAGCCCCTGCCGGGTCCTACCGGTATATCTTTGCTTTTTGCATAGCTTATGAAATCCCATACGATCAGAAAATAAGAGGAGAATCCCATCTTTTCGATCATTGCAAGCTCGCTATCAAGCCTTTCTGAATAGTGGCCCGGTATGCTGCCGTTGAGCTTTTTGTTCAGACCGCTTTCTGCAAGTTTTTGCAGATAACTGTTTACCTTTTCGCCCTCAGGCACAGTAAATCTTGGAAGTTTAAATTCATTGAATTTAAAGTCGAGATTACATTTTTCTGCGATCCTCTTCGAGTTCTCAAGGGCCTCAGGCACTTCTTTGAATGCGTCCTTCATTTCCTGCGGGCTTTTAAAGTAAAACGTATCTTTTGAGAATTTCATCCTGTCAGTATCGTTCATGGTCTTTCCGGTCTGTATGCACAAAAGGACCTCATGCGCCTTTGCATCACTCCTGTTCAGATAGTGGCAATCATTGGTCGCTACAAGCGGTATATGAAGGTCTCTGCTTAATTCTATGAGCTGTTTATTTACTTTGTCCTGTTCCGGAAGTTCGTTTGACTGGATCTCGAGATAAAAGTTATCAGAACCAAGAATTTTTCTGTATTCCAGTGCGGCGTTACGCGCTTTGTCAATCTGCCCTGATAAAAGATAGCGCGGGATCTCGCCTTTCAGACATGAAGAAAACCCGATAAGGCCGCCGCTGTATTGTGACAGGATGTCCTTGTCTATTCTCGGCTTATAATAAAAACCCTCAAGATATGCCTTGCTTATCAGCCGTGAAAGGTTCTTGTAGCCGTTCATGTCTTTACATAACAGAATGAGATGGAAAGAAGACTCTGTGGCTTCATTCGACGCCCCTTTATCAAAACGGCTTTTGGGAGCGATGTATACTTCACAACCAATGATCGGTTTTAATCCTGCCTTGGAGACTTTTTTGTAAAAATCTATTGCGCCGAACAGGTTTCCATGATCGGTTATAGCAAGGGCTGCCAGATTATACTCCTTTGCCTTTGCTATAAGGTCATCAATTTTTATTGCTCCGTCGAGTAAGCTGTACTCAGTGTGGAGATGAAGCGGGACATACTCGGAATGCATGACAAAATTTTAGAACATTACAGGTTGGTGTGTCAAACGCCGAATTACTACAATTTATTACTTACAACTTTTATCTCCTCCAGTTTTTTTAATGCCGCTCCGGAATCTATTGCCTCTGTTGCAATACCTGCCGCTGCCAGAAAATTGTCTGCACGATCAGCTGCTATCAGAGCTGCCGCTGAATTCATAATTACGATATCTCTCATTGGGCCTTTTCGGCCCTTCAGTATTTCCATTGTTATAGAAGCATTGTCCTGAGCTGTACCACCGGTGAGGTCTGATTTCTTTGCCCTTTGAAAGCCGAAATCTTCAGGTGTTATGAAATACGTATTGACCCTTCCGTTCTTCAGTTCGGAGACCTTTGTCCTGTCAGTATTAGTTATCTCATCAAGACCATCCTCTCCGTGGACTATGAATGCGTGTTTAACACCAAGATTTGCGAGCACACTGGCCATTGTTTCTGTAAGACTGTCATTAAAGACACCCAGAACCTGTCTCTCAGCCCCTGCAGGGTTGGTCAGAGGCCCGAGAATGTTGAATACGGTCCTTATGCCCAGTTCCCTTCGTGGTCCAACAGCATATTTCATCGCGGGGTGAAACAACGGTGCGAACATAAACCCGAAGCCTGTTGATGCAAGACAGCTTTCAACTTTTTTTGGCTCAAGGTCGATCTTTACCCCGAGCGCTTCAAGAACATCCGCACTCCCGGAGCGGCTTGATACCGAACGGTTCCCATGTTTCGCAACCGGCAATCCGCAGGCTGCAACCACAAGAGCGGATGTTGTAGAGATATTGAAGGTATGAGCCATATCACCGCCGGTACCGCAGGTATCGACCGTATTTGCAGGCGCTATGATCTTTGTCGCTTTTTCCCGCATGACCTTTACAGCGCCTGTGATCTCGTCAACTGTTTCCCCTTTGATCCTTAGCGCGGTTAGAAAAGATGCTATCTGTGCGTCGGTCGCCTGTCCTTCCATGATATCTCTCATTGAGCTGATCATCTCACCCTCAGAGAGATTTTTGCCCTGCACTAATAAATTAATTGCCTCTTTAATCATTGGTTCCCTGCTTTTCACGGTACTTAATCAGTCCCGGGAAGGTTGTCTCAAAGTCAAAGTTATTTCTCCACCGCAATAAAATTGAATAGCTCCAAAGGTAACCGCCATTGCTAATGTAATCAAGAATTATATGATGACCTGCACCAACAAACATACCGATGAACCATGGGTTCCAGCCTGTTATCCATGCTGCTAAGTAAAGCAGTAAAAGCCATTCCCATGCATGAAAGAAAAGGTATATTTGCTTAAACTGTACATGATAGAAAACATGAAAGAATCTCTTTATGGTGAACGACCGCCATCCGTATAGAATAAAAAAATCCAGTACATGATCCAGGTCGATCAAGATTCCTGATATGAAACATGCGGCGGTAATGCTCCATGATTTTGTCATCATAAACAAGATTCCTGAGAGTATTGTAGAGAATGTTACGTGGTAACCTGGTTTCATATTGTAATTGTAACTGATTTATCCTTAACCCCCTCTGTCCCCCTTAATTTAAGGGGGACAGAGGGGGTTACTGACATGCTTTTATGTGCTCACTATATTTTGTAAACAGTTTCTAATCAGCCGGAAGATTCAGCAACCTTCAGCTTCAAAAAATTCCTTAACAGATTTTTCCCTTCTTTTGTGAGTATTGATTCCGGATGGAACTGGATGCCTTCAATAGTAAATATTTTGTGTCTTATTCCCATAATTTCATCCTGATCTGTCCATGCCGTTATTTCAAAATCGTCTGACAGTGTCTCTTTTTTTATAATCAGTGAATGATAGCGGGTTGCTTCGAAAGGATTGGGAATATCTTTAAAAATAGTTTTTCCATCATGATATATCATTGAAGTTTTCCCATGCATTAATCTGGGTGCATTTACTATTTCCGCTCCATATGCCGCGCCGATCGATTGATGACCAAGGCATACGCCGAGAATAGGGATCTTACCGGCGAAGTGCTGTATCACTTTTATGGAAATACCGGCCTCTTTTGGTGTACAAGGGCCTGGAGAGATAACGACCCTGTCAGGATTTAATTTTTGTATTTCAGGAATTGTGATCTTGTCGTTTCTGAATACCCGTATATCCTCACCCAGTTCCCCGAGGTACTGTACGAGGTTGTAAGTGAAAGAATCATAATTGTCAATCATTAATAGCATAAATCTTCTCCCTTTTACAATCCCCCTTTGTAAAAGGGGGATGCAGGGGGATTTTGTAATTCTTGAAAAATCTCCCCTAACCCCTCTTTTTCAAAGAGGGGAAATCTACAGTTCGTTTTCCGCCATTTCGATGGCCTTGAACATGCCCTTTGCCTTGTTTACGGTTTCCTTGTACTCCTTTTCCGGATCGGAGTCGGCAACTATTCCGGCGCCTGCCTGTATATAGGCTTTTTTGTCTTTAAAGATTATCGTTCTTATTGTAATGCACATGTCCATATTACCTGAAAAATCAAAGTATCCTACAGAGCCGGCGTAAGGTCCGCGCTTTGAGGGTTCAAGCTCTTCAATGATCTCCATGGCCCTTATCTTTGGAGCGCCTGTTACTGTACCGGCCGGGAATGACGCCCTGATGACATCAAATGCATCATACCCATTCTTTAATTTACCTGTAACATTCGATACAAGATGCATGACATGAGAATATCTCTCTACGCTCATCAATTCAGTTACCTGAACACTGCCTGTTGCGGCGACCCTTCCAAGATCGTTCCTACCCAGATCAACGAGCATAATGTGTTCAGCCATCTCCTTCGGATCTGCCTTAAGTTCTTCTTCCATTGAAAGGTCTTCTTCTGTTGTATAACCTCTCCGCCTTGTTCCGGCAATAGGCCTTAATTCAATAGTGTCTCCTTCGAACCTGACAAGAATTTCAGGTGAAGACCCGGCAAGCGTGCATTTACCTGTCTCTATATAGTACATATATGGCGACGGATTTATAACGCGAAGAGCCCTGTATGCATTTATCGGCGGGATATCTGTATCCCTCTGAAAATTCTGCGATATCACAGCCTGAATTATATCTCCCGACCTGACATATTCTTTTGTCTTCTCGACAGCCTTCATGAAGTCATCTTTTGAGAAATTTGATGTGAAGGCAGCCGCTTCAGAATCAGATTTATTCTGAAGCGATGATTTTCTCCGGATCACTGCTTTTGTTTTAAGTTTTTTGACTATGGAATCGATCTTTACAAGTGCTTTTTCATATGCTTCTTCAGGACTATTTTCTATGTGAGCATTCGAAATCACTTTAATTTTATGCGTCAGATTGTCAAACACCAGAAGCGTATCTGTAAACATCAGAAATATGTCCGGAAGGTTAAGTCCGGGGCGATGCGCATCAGGCAGTTTTTCAAAATGCCGGACTGTATCGTACCCTATATAACCTACAAAACCGCCAAAGAATCGCGGCAATCCCGGAATAATTACGGGCTTATATTTCTTTAATTCAGCGGATATAACTTCAAGAGGGTCCCTGACAAAACCAACTTTTTCTTTCAGAGCGCCTCTTTTTATAGTCAGATTTTTCCCTTTGCCTTCGATTATTAAAGACGGATTGCTCCCGATAAAGGAGTATCGTGCCCATTTCTCTCCGCCTTCAAGACTCTCCAGGAGAAAACCCGTTTTGCCTTTTAATTTAAGGAATGCCGATAGAGGGGTTTCAAGGTCTGCAAGGATTTCCCTGTAGACCGGGATCAGGTTCCCTTCCGCAGTTTTTTTCTTGAATTCGTTGAAATCAGGATACAGCATATTGACAAGACCCTCTTTTATTCATTACTATTTAATTTGTCTATTATAGACGATTTGAGTTAATAGTTGTAGGGGCGTATCGCGATACGCCCCTTTATCAAGCGGGTGTAGCTCAGTGGTAGAGCACAACCTTGCCAAGGTTGGGGTCGGGGGTTCGAGCCCCCTCGCCCGCTCCAGAAAATTCAAGGGGTTAGCCGACACAGGTTAGCCCCTTTTCTGTTTTTGCTGCCTGAGGATATAGTTTTTGTAAAGTAGGCGTTTGTGATGTTCAATTAATATCTTTCAGGATATCTATAAGCCACTCAAAAATTCGTTTTATCAGATTGTCTGAATAAACGATAAAGATATATACAAAACCTATTGCTGCAATTGTGAATAACCTATGCACCTCAGTACATATAAAATGTTTCCAATAATCCGGCGGCTTCCAACTTTTTCTTTTTGTATTATTTTCTGTGACTACAAGCAACTCAAATTTTATTTTCTTTATTACCAAAGTTCCTTTCTCCTTTCGGATTTAATTTCGTAAAAAGATTTAGTCCTTCTACTATTGAGAATCCGAAAAAGGGTGGGGTGGGCTTTTTTCTCTAGATTAATTTTTGGGCGGGAGTATTCTGTTTGCCGTATTGTACCAATCTTGAAGGTATTGGCACTTAAAAGGGCAATTGGCAATATTACCATGTTCAGGGCAATTACGATTATCTAAATATAGTAAAGGCACTATTTTTGTCTTTGAATAAGGTTTTCTATGTATTGCCTTATAAATAAGTTTTACAGCTTTTTCAATTTTGTCTTCGCCCGATACCGCAACTATATTTTTTGATGGATTATAATTACCTACTTTGGGTTTCTTAGGTTTCTTAATGATTTTTTCAATAAGACTATTTGCCTTATCAATATCACCTGCGCTTTGATTTTCTGTAAATGCGATTAATCTGAATCCAATCTTATGCTGTAAATGCCAGTCGTACCATTTAAGATATTTCCTAAAAGTTTCTTCCCCTATCCGGTATATAAACGCAATTTCCTTATGTTCACCCGGTGGTGCTAAAGGGTCCCATCCATTCTTTATTCCTTCCTTTTCTTTTATATTTAAAATTTCACGTTTAACCATATTCCATACATGAGTTTTTACCTTCTTCTCATCATTTAAAGTTAATAGTGATGGATTAATTATTATAAAAATATTTCCTTCTCTTATTCGACGTTCATAATAGGTATCAACCTCTCCTGATATATTCTTACCAGTAACTATTTTCTTGCCCCCTGAACGAACGCATTCTCCTACTAAGACTTTACGTATTCTTCCTATGGATAAATTTGGAGATCCCTCATTTCTCCATAGTGTAGTGTTCCATTTTTTGGGTAAATCAGTTTTGGAAATTCGTTCATATTCATCAGGTGGTGTATTCTCACGTTTTAAAGTGAAAATCGGATCACGTTTAAAAAGTTCATTTTTACGTTTTTGAATTAGAATAAATTGCTGGTGAAATGGATCATAGAAAGGATTGGGATATTCTGTTTTTATTTTACTGACTGTCTTTTTCATTTTCTTTTCACTCTAACTGTAATATTGTCTTATGATCAGCAGACGCAAGTCAAGTGATTACTTAGGGAAACATGGGGAGAGGGTAGTTGTTTTCTCTTTTTCAGATACCTTCTAAAAGCTAATGTTGTTCCGCCTGTAACAAAAAGAATAGAACTTATATTTTCTTTTGCCACAACTCTCTTGTTTTAAGGCGCACAACAGGCAATGGAGAGAACTTCGCTGCATTCTGTTTGACCAAACTTGCCGTCTGTAGAAACAGTCAAACCTCGACGATAAATGTCTGACCAGCCATAACATGTCATTTCATTTGGTATATCTTCAATACCAGATGCATCTGCTGTATATACGGAATATGCATATGCACCAGAACCAACAAAAAGTGGTTGTACCCATCCAGAACCAGTTGCTGAAGGTACGTTTACTGTTCTAATAATTTCTAAACTTGTACACATCCTGCTGTTAGGAAAATCTGCCTGACATAACTGGTGTAATTTCAAAATTCCGGCAGCACCACTACTCTTAGCCGTGGAAAATCCCACAAATTCGTATTTGCCGTCACTGGATTGATTTAAAACAATCTGCTTTTCTGACGGCAGGCACTTGCCACTACTGCTGACTATCCGAAGTTGACCATTATTCTTCTTATAACACCCATAGATTGATCCAGCCTCTCCTTTGTTCAGCATTCCTGTAAATGCAATCATTACAGTGACTGCTACAATTATTAAAGATAGTTTTCTCATTTTCTTTACCCCCAAAAATATAAAAATTAGCAGACAATACGCCTGTTATTGATTGTTACAAAAGAGATAGTTTATTTTGCGACTATAAGAGGGGATAAAGCAAGATACTTTTAGGTGTTATAAGAATTATTTATAGATGATGCTGACCCTTGAGGGGACATGGTTGCAGTTAACCAACCCTTTAGAAATCTCAGCTTCTCTTTGCCTGTAATTTTACAACCAGCTTCATATCAAGCGCATCTGCAGTGCCACAATGGAATTATATTGGATACAGCATCTTCTTATCAGGATAATGATCTTTATTCCTTGTAGCTACTTTATATCCGTTTATAACAGCGGTTGCATTTATCAGGCAATCAAGAGCGGTAAGTGTTATCCCCTTTGTCCTGTATTGCCTGTAAAGTTCCCCGCCCTTTTTGGCAATATCGAGGTCTATGTGTTCTATGTTGCAAGCATTCACAAAATACCCGGTGTCTTCAATCTCGTCGTCCCTCATTCCTGCGTATAATTCATATACTGACAGGATACTGAAGTATGCCGTGTTTGCATCCCATAAAGTAAGCATAAGGTCTTTTGCATATTGCAACCCTCTCAGGTAGTCTATGGCTACATCAGTATCAACGAGAACGTTTTGCATACTTACGCCCTTCTTCCTTTCTGAGTTCCCTTACAATTTCAACGCTGGCCTTGTCCCGGCCCTTCCACTTGCCGAAACTGGCAACTGCTTTTTCAACATTTTTCCTTCGCAGATATTCTTTCAGCGCTACTGTGACGAGAGAACTGAAGTTGTCCGATATTTTTTTTGCCTCTGACAGGACATCATCTGGTATGGTTACAGATGTTTTTACAAGCGACATACAGCCTCCTTTTACATATCTAATATAGTATTATTATATAGTATTACCATAAAGTATGCAAAGAGTAGGTCAACAATGAACATCTTTTCTCATTTTTTAAGCTGTCTCTAATTCTCTCTTTACCTTCTTCAACGCTTCTACATTGATAATTTCCCCTCTTTCAAATTATACTGTTTCTTGAAATTAAACAGGCTATCTGTTAGTATCTATGGAATTAAAAATGAATGTCTCGGAGTCTCTTTTTAATCAACCTATTAGTGGACCAAAAGAAACAGGAAAGGCAGGCTTTTTAAACAGGATAATAGCCAGAACCATTGACTTTATCATTGTTGCCGCCCTTTATGAAGTAATACCAAGGGTTGGTTTTTTCGCCGGTCTGACATATCTTTTAATAGCCGACGGATTGTTTGAAGGAAGGAGTGTCGGCAAAAAGCTGATAGGTCTCAGGGTGATAATTTATAATAATACGGATAAGGTTACAGCCTGCAGCTTTAAGGAATCGATCTTCAGGAATTTTCCATTTGCTGTTGGATTTATGGTGTTCGGGATCTTTAATATAATGCCCCTTATAGGCTGGATATTTTCTTTTATTGCTGCAGCGGTCGTTGTGCTTTTTGAGAGCCTTATTTTATTAGGCAGCGAAACGGGCATGAGGCTGGGCGATGAGCTTGCTAAAACACATGTTATTGAGGAAAAACGGGAGGATTAAATGTTTAATAAAATTCTTGGATGGTTTTCGACTGATCTTGCGATAGACCTTGGTACGGCAAATACTCTTGTCTTTGTCAAGGGCAAAGGTATTGTTTGTGATGAACCCTCGGTGGTAGCTATCCAGAAAGACAAGGTTATAGCGGTTGGGCTGGAGGCCCAGAAGATGCTTGGGAAGACACCGGCTAATATTATCGCGATGAGACCTCTTAAGGACGGCGTTATTGCGGACTTTGACAAAACAGGCGAGATGCTGAAATATTTTATCAGAAAGGTCCATAACAGAAAGAGTTTTATATCTCCAAGGATCGCCATTGGGGTCCCGTCAGGTATAACTCAGGTAGAGCAAAGGGCTGTAAAAGATGCTGCTCAGGCCTCGGGAGCCAGGGAGATATATCTGATAGAGGAGCCGATGGCAGCCGCTATCGGTGTTGGTCTTCCCATCGGAGAGCCATGCGGCAATATGATAGTTGATATCGGGGGCGGAACCACTGATGTTGCGGTCATATCACTGCATGGTGTTGTGTACAGTAAGGCTGTCAGGGTCGGCGGTGATAAAATGGATGAGTCAATAGTAAATCATATAAAAAATAAAGGCAGGATACTTATAGGCGAAAGAACAGCGGAACTCATCAAAAAACAGATCGGTTCCGCCTTTAAGGTTGACGCGGAGAACAGGAGTATGGAAGTTAAGGGAAGAGACCTTGTCTCCGGCATTCCGAAGACAGTCACGATCTATGAGGATGAGATCAGAGAGGCGTTGAGTGATAATGTAACTGTAATCATAAATGCAATAAAGGTAGCTCTTGAAAATACCCCTCCCGAGCTTGCCTCCGATATCGTTGACAGGGGAATTATACTTGCCGGGGGAGGCGCTTTGTTAAGAGGGCTTGATGCATTGTTAAAACATGAGACAGGCCTTCCTGTTATTGTTGCCGATGACCCGCTTACCGCTGTAGCAAGAGGCGTTGGTAAGGTACTGGATGATCTTGATATCCTTAGAAGAGTCACCATTTAAAAACAAAACCGAAATCCGAATTTCGAAATTCGAAACAGTTTTGAAAATTTGCATATTGGGAATTGAAATTTGTTTCGTATTTCGTGCTTCGAATTTTGAATTTTATTTATATTCGGAATGTTAAAAAAAAAATTTATTCTTTCCGCCCTTTTTATTCTTCTAATATTTGCATTGCTTACATACCAGAGTGTTAAAGGCGAAAGGCGTCTTTTCGATTTCACGCTTTACCCGTTAAAGCTTATCGAGCAGGGCGGTTCTTACCTCTTGAATTTATTTGACCATATACCCTTCATCGGAAAAAGCCCTGAAGAAAAAATCCTGCTTGACAGGCTGAAAAAGTGTGAAGAGGAAAGAACCCGTTATAAGGAAGCGGCATATGAGAATGAGAGACTGCGCAGTCTTATCGATCTGAAATCGCAGAGGGCTGATTATGTGGCTGCTGCCGAGGTCTTTGCGCGGGACCCGACTAACTGGTTTCAGATCCTCTGGATAAACAAAGGTATTATCAATGGAGTTGCTAAGGATATGGTTGCGGTCACGCCTTTGGGACTTGCGGGAAAAATTCACAGAGTATTCAATGAAAGGGCCAATGTTATTCTTATTACCGATGTAAATTCTTCCGTTGCCGTGAGACTTGAGTCTTCAAGAGTGGAAGGCATCCTTGAAGGCAATGGTGAAGACAGATGTTATTTGAAATACGTATCTAAAGATTTCGAGGTGGAGGCAGGTGAAAGTGTCATTACCTCAGGGCTTGACGGAATATTCCCGGAAGGCCTTCTGGTAGGTTATGTAACCTCTGTCGACAGGGAGGGGGGAGATATTTTCCAGCAGATCGAGGTACAGCCTGCGCAACATCTAAATAAAGTTGAAGAAATTTTGATATTGAAGAGATGAAACTGTTCTTAATTTATATTTTCTATGCTTACCTGGCTGCCGCAGTTCAGGGACTGTTTTTTCACGGCATAAAACCCGATCTCGTTCTTGTACTTGTATGTTTTTATTCTGACATGGACCGGCGGGCGCATTATGCTGCTTACGGCGCAATGACGGGTTTGCTGCTTGACACTGCGAGCGGATTTATTATCGGACCCAATATTCTAAGCAAGGTCATAGTTGCGTATCTTGCAAGGACGGTCAGGAACAACCTGTTCCAGTGGAATATCATCATAAGCACTTCCATGATCGTGATCTTCTCGGTGGTTGATATTCTTGTTACGGATGCATGCCTTGAGACCTTTTCAAAGATCTCCTTTGTGAACAGATCATGGAGCGTTTCGGTCGTGGGAACTGTTTATACAGGCATAGCGGCTATGATCCTGTATCCGATGTTCAACCGGGGAAAAGACAGAGGATTGGCGTGATATGGACAAACGGATAACTGCCGCTTTTTACATTGTACTTTCAGTGTTCTGTATTTTTGTTCTGCGGCTCTGGCATCTGCAGGTGATAAAGGGCGATGAATACAGGAAGATCGACGAACGGAACAGGTTAAGGGTCATAGACATCCCTGCGCCGAGAGGAGTGATCTATGACAGGAATGACAATCCCCTTGTCAAAAATGTCCTTTCCTATGATGTGTCCATAGTAAGTGAAAATATGCCGAAGGATGATGATACAATATCAGAACTCGGCAGGCTTGTCTCACTCTCACCGGAACATATAAAAAGACTCGCACGGGCTTCTTTAAATCCGTATGAGATCATTAAACTCAGGCAGAATGTTTCATTTGAAGAGGTCGCAAGGATAGAGGCAAGGAAAATTGATTTCCCGGGCTTGCAGGTCGAGGTGACAAGCGCCAGGGGATATCTGTATGGACAGGCAGCAAGTCATGTGCTTGGTTATCTTGGCAACCCCACACCTAAACAGTTAGCTTCTCCGGAATTCAGCAATATATCCCAGCAGGCTTTTATAGGGCAGTTCGGGATCGAAAAAAGTTATGACAGTATATTAAGGGGAATTGATGGCAAAAAGATTGTTGAAGTTGACGCTCTCGGCAACATGATCAAATTTATCAGGATACAAAAGCCTTCAAGAGGCAATGACATAAAACTTTCCATAGACATTAACGCTCAGATGGAGGCGGAAAAAAGTCTCGAGAATAAAACCGGGGCCGTGGTAGCTATAAAACCTGATACCGGAGAGATATTGGCAATGGCCAGCGCACCTTCCTTTGACCCGAATCTTTTTGTAGGGGGGATAGGGCGTGATGACTGGAAAGAACTGATGAATGATCCCCGTAAGCCTTTGATGAACAGGGCGATCCAGAACCAGTATCCACCCGGCTCAACCTTTAAACCGGTCACAGCGCTTGCCGCACTTGAAGATGGCATTGTTACGGAGAACACTCCCGCATTTTGCAGCGGAGGTACATTTTTCAGCAGACTTTTCAGGTGCTGGAAACAGGGAGGTCACGGCAGTGTCAGTCTTCACAGGGCGCTTGTTGAGTCCTGTGATGTTTATTTCTACGAAATTGGTAAGAGGATCAATATAGATACAATTGCCCAATATGCATCGGCTTTAGGACTTGGCAGGCCTACAGGGGTTGAACTTGAAAGCGAGGCCTCAGGCATAGTCCCTTCCACAAAGTGGAAACTTAAGATGAGGAAAGAAAAATGGTATCAGGGCGAGACACTCAGCGTAGCGATAGGCCAGGGTTATCTTGCAGTCACTCCGATCCAGATGGCGAGAATGATCGCTACTGTAGTGAATGGAGGGAAGCTGTATAAACTGCATCTTGTAAACAACGGCAATAATGATATGAAACCTGAAAGCGTTGCAGAATTAAATCCGGAATATGTCGAGATGGTCAAAAAGGCGCTTATCGGCGTTGTTTACGAAGGCGGCGGCACAGGCGGGGCAGCACGATCGAACATTGTAAGCATTGGAGGCAAGACAGGCACGGCACAGGTTGTTGGCGGAGTTGTTAAAGAAAAGGATCTACCGGATAAATACAAAGATCATGCATGGTTTGTAGCATTTGCCCCTCAAAACAACCCTGAGATAGCCGTATCTGTTTTTGTTGAACATGGGGGGCATGGAGGGAGCGTTTCTGCTCCGATAGCCAGGAAAGTCATTGAGACATATTTTAATCCGCCTAAACCGGAAATTGAGGGAGGTAAGCAGGAAAACGGGGAAATTGGGGATCAAAATCAGGGGGAGCACATTCAGGACAATCAGGGAAATGCAGGAGATTAGAGCTATCAGCTCTCAGCTAACATGATAGACCGCAGGATAATTAAAGATTTTGATTTGGGTTTTTTAGTTGTAGTCGTTATTTTATCCTTGATAGGAGTAATGACGATATACAGTTCTACAAGACCTCTGCTTGAAACCCATCAGGAATTATTCTATCTGAAGCAGTTAAACTGGACCGCCCTGAGTCTTGCATGTTTTTTCGTGCTGCTGATCGTTGATTACAGGTGGCCTGTAAGATATGCCAATATACTTTACATCACCGGCATTTTTCTTTTGATCCTTGTTCTTGTTGCCGGAAAGAAAGGCATGGGGGCGCAGAGGTGGCTTAATCTTGGCTTCCTGTCGTTTCAGCCTTCAGAATTTTTCAAGATATTTTTTATTTTAGCCATTTCACGCTATTTTTCGGGTCTGGATCAGGGAAGGAAACTCGGAGCACATGAAATTCTAAAGATCATTGCTGTCTTTTTCATTCTGCCTGCAATACTTATTCTTAAACAACCGGATCTCGGGACAATGCTGATCTTGATGTTTATCTTTATAGCAATGATCCTTACTGTCGGTGTGGAGAAAAAGATTATCATAACTGCTGTCATTATCGGACTGATAGTTTCTCCCATTGCAGGTAAATTTTTATGGGGAGGACTGAAGGATTATCAGAAAAACAGGATCGTTGCTTTTATGGACCCGCAGGCCGATCCTCAGGGTATTGGATATCACATTAAGCAGTCAAAGGTGTCCATAGGAGCCGGGGGCTTTTTAGGCAAAGGATATTTGAAAGGCACACAGGGACCGTACAGATTTTTACCGGAGAAACATACCGACTTCATCTTTTCGATCTTTGCAGAGGAATGGGGCTTTGCGGGCAGTCTGGTGTTATTTCTTTTTTACCTGTTTATCATATGGAGAGGTTTTGATACTGCGGACAAGGCAAGGGATAATGCAGGGCGTTTTCTGGCGCTCGGTGTGACGTACATGTTCTTCTTTTATTTTTTCGTCAATGTCGGAATGACGCTTGGTTTGATGCCCGTCGTGGGGATCCCGCTTCCTCTTATGAGTTATGGCGGAACGGCATTGCTTTCAAACTTCATTGCGCTTAGTATGATAGAAAATGTGAGAATGCGAAGATTCGCATCGTATTATTGATTAAACTTTTTCGCTTCCCCGCTTCCGCTCTTTCGCACTTTTCAGTTTCCCCTTTTTCACGGCTGGGGTATAATAGGGCAATCGGTGAAGGGGAGAGGGATATATGAGCAGGACGCGCCTCCATTAAAATGATACAGGAGAATGATTGATGGCTCGAATTGTGAAAGAGAAGAACAACCAGAATGATGAACCGTTAGAGAAAAAACTTTGGAAGACGGCGGACAAGCTGCGGAAGAATATGGATGCCGCCGAGTATAAGCATATTGTATTGGGCTTAATTTTCCTGAAATATATCTCTGATGCATTTGAAGAACTGTATCAAAAACTTACCACACAGAAAAGTGAAGGTGCAGACCCTGAAGATAAAAATGAGTACACCGCTGAAAAAGTGTTTTACGTGCCGCCTTCTTCACGCTGGGGCTGGCTGCAGGGTCGGGCAAAACTTCCGACCATCGGCAAGGATGTTGACGAAGCGATGGATGCGATTGAAAAAGACAATCCTTCGCTAAGAGGTGTATTGCCGAAAGTGTTTGCGCAAGAGAAGTTGGACAAGCAAAGTCTTGGCGGCTTGATTGACCTTGTTGGCAGCGCTGAATTGGGTACTAAGGAAGCCAGAAGTAAAGACCTTCTGGGCAGGGTGTTTGAATATTTCCTCGGTGAATTTGCCTTGGCGGAAGGTAAAAAGGGAGGCCAGTTCTATACGCCGGGCAGTGTCGTAAAGCTGTTGGTTGAGATGCTGGAGCCATACGAAGGCAGAGTGTTTGATCCCTGCTGTGGTTCAGGCGGAATGTTTGTACAGAGTGAAAAATTTGTAGAGGCCATCGGGATTACTATAAGAAAAAGAAAAACGGGCTGTCTCTCAATCCGGCAGACCGCATCTCAATTTACGGACAGGAAAGCAATCAGACCACCTGGCGTCTGGCAAAGATGAACCTTGCTATCCGTCATATCGACAGCAGTAACGTAAAGTGGAACAACGAAGGTTCTTTTCTGAGTGATATGCACAAAGACCTGAAGGCTGATTACATCATTGCCAACCCGCCATTCAATGATAGCGACTGGAGCGGTGAACTGCTCCGGGATGATGCACGCTGGAGTGTGTTGGGTCAGAAGCTGCCACCGCCGCCGAACAACGCAAACTTTGCATGGGTTCAGCATTTCATCTATCATTTAGCCCCTAATGGCATTGCAGGTTTCGTTTTAGGCAACTCATCTTTATCAGCAACAAATACTGGTGATGGGCATATTAGAAAAGCAATTATTGAATCAGATTTTCTGGATTGTATTGTTGTAATGCCTAACCGGCTTTTTTACAATACATCGATCCCTGCTTGTTTATGGTTTGTCACAAGAAATAAAAGAGAATCCGCAACAAACAGGAATAGGAATAAGGAAGTTCTATTGATGGATGCAAGGGGAAAGGGAACGCTGATAGACAAAAACCAAAGAGTTCTGACTGAAGATGATTTGACTTTTATCTCTTCAACTTATCATCAATGGAAAGCAAAATCATCCGATTACAAAAACATTCCCGGTTTCTGTAAATCGGTAACACTAAAAGATATTGCTGAAAAAGAATTTAATCTTTCACCAAATAAATATATTGAGCTTGAAACTGATTTAAAAATCAGAGTAGATTTTAAAGAGAACATGTCTGCTTTGATGCGAAGTTTTTCAAAAGATGAAACGTTAAGAGCATCTCTTGAAAAGGAAATTCAAAATTCATTTCAAAGAATTGGCTACTCAGAAATTGCAAAAACAAAATTTTCCAATCTCAACATCAACAACCTTCTTGAACTAAGTAAAACTCTTTTTCATTATTGGTTCATAGATTTTGAATTTCCGAATAAGGACAACAACCCTTTCAAATCAAACAAAGGAAAGTTTATTGATTCATTTCAGGGAAAAATTCCAGATGGTTGGGAATTTGAAACACTTCAAAATGCAACCACTGTTATTGATTGTTTGCACAGTAAGAAACCCGAACCAAGTATAAATCCGACTGACTATCTACTACTTCAAGTTTACAACATCGCTGAAGATGGATTAATTGACTTAACAGAAAAATTCTTCATCACTGAAGAGCAATATAATTTTTGGATAAGAAACATTGAAGCAATTGAAGGTGATTGTCTAATTACAAACACAGGAAGAGTCGGAGCAATTGCACAAATTCCTTTTTATGGAAGTTTTGCAATCGGTAGAAATATGACCGCAGTCAGACCAAATAAAGGTAAAGTTACTCCCGCCTATTTGATCAATTCTTTGCTAAGTGCTTACATGCAAATTGAAACCTACCGTGAAACCGACATTGGGACAATACTTGATAGCTTAAATGTAAAAGGAATTAAAAAAGTTAAAATCTTAGTTCCACCAAAACCAATTCTTGAAAAATTTGAATCATTCGCAAGACCAATCAGAAAGCTAATTGAAATCAGCAGCGTAGAAGCATTATCAGTAAGGCGTGCAAATATTAATGAACCTGAATTAATTGATGAGGAATAATCATGTTTCAAAAAATAAAATCAAGCACAAACCAAATCCTCACCCGCCTGCGTGATACACTATTACCCAAGCTGATAAGTGGAGAAGTGAGGGTGAAAAAAGACTGACTAAGAAAAACGGGAAAGACTGATAATAAGAATAGGACGTATGGGACAAATAAGACTAATGGGGCTGCTAAAACCAAAAAACAAAGAAGGGGACAACATGAACAACAAGAATGAAAAATCAAAGACCGCTTTAATACTACCTCACGGCGGATACCGCAATCTGAAATCTTACCAGAACTCAGAAATCGTCTATGACGCCACAGTAGCATTCTGTGACCGCTTCATTGACAGGCGTTCGCGAACTCATGACCAGATGGTGCAGGCGGCGCGTAGCGGCAAGCAGAATATCGCCGAGGGAAGCATGGCGTCAGGGACTTCAAAAAAGACTGAACTGAAATTGATCGGCGTGGCTCGTGCCAGCCTTGAAGAACTGCTTCTGGATTATCAGGATTTTTTGCGACAGAAGGGACTGTTGCTTTGGGGAAAAGATAATCCTCAGGCACAAGCCATCCGAAAGATGGCCTGGAAAGAAGATAGGTCCTATGTGACCTATAAGACCTATATCGAAGCTTCGCCGCCGGAAGCGGCGGCGAACACCATCATCTGCCTGATTCATCAGGCGAACTATTTACTGGATCAGTTGTTGAGGCAGCTTGAAAAACAGTTTCTGGACGAAGGCGGATTTACAGAGAGGCTCTATCAGGCGCGAAGCCAGGCCAGAAGAACAAGATGAGTAAAATAACTGAAAGCGAGATCGAACGTCACACCATTGAGGAGTTGGAAAGACTCGGCTTTCAATACCTTCACGGCTTGGCTATTGCCCCCGGCGCTGAATCAGCAGAGCGCAGGAGCGCTGTATGAAGACGTTTCTGGATACTTCTTCCCTCATTAAACTTTACCATCAGGAAGAAGGGTCTGATTTCGTAATGAAAGCCCTTTCCAATGATATTGCCGAGATATTCCTTACATTAAAGAGCGAAAAATGCGTCTTCCTCACCTCCGACAGGCTTTTGCGTTCTCTGTTTGAAAAAGAAAAGCTCAATATTTTGTAAAAGATTTACAAAATGACCAAAATTACCGAAACCAGCATAGAAACCTTTGCAATTGAAACATTTCAGGCATTAGGCTGGGAGTATATTCACGGCCTCGCTATTGCTCCGGGCGCCGAAGATGCCGAGAGGGTAAGTTTTGAGCAAATCATTTTAACGCAACGCTTACGCAAAGTTGTTGCAAGGTTAAATCCTGCTATTCCTGCGGACGCACAAGAACAGGCTGTGCAAAAAGTGCTGCGTATTTATTCACCTGATGTACTGCACAACAACGAAACCTTTCACCAGTTTCTTATAGAAAAAATAAAAATACCATATCAGCAGGATGGCTATGAAAGAAGTTATGAAGTGGCTTTGATTGACTTTGATCATCCTTCCAATAACGAATTCCTGGCGGTCAATCAATACACGATTATTGAGAACAATCAAAACAAGCGGCCTGACATTTTACTTTTTATCAACGGCATTCCACTCGTCGTGGTTGAATTGAAAAATGCTGCGGATGAAAACGCCACCATCAGGAAAGCCTTTGATCAGATTCAAACTTACAAAGCCACTATTCCGGGTCTGTTTACATACAATGCTGTTTGTATAATTTCAGATGGAATGGAATGCAGGGCAGGAAGCATCTCGGCGGGGTACAGCCGTTATATGATCTGGAAAAGCGCAGACGGAAGAACCGAGTCTTCACGGTTTGCTCCTCAATTGGAAACTCTCGTAAAAGGAATGCTTAATACCACTGTTATATTAGACCTTGTCCGCAATTTCATCGTATTTGAAAAATCAAAGAAAGAAGACCCCAAAACAGGCGTCATACAGATTGCAACTGAAAAAAAGTTAGCGGCCTACCATCAATATTATGCGGTCAACAAGGCCGTGGAAAACACACTTAAAGCCGCCTCTGCAGAAGGCAACCGGAAAGGTGGTGTTGTATGGCACACACAGGGAAGCGGCAAATCCATTTCTATGGTTTTCTATACAGGCAAGCTGGTATTAAGCCTGAACAATCCGACTGTCGTTGTAATCACAGACCGTAACGATTTGGACGATCAGTTGTTTGATACCTTCGCATCTTCAAAACAGTTGCTCAGGCAGGAACCGGTACAGGCGCGGGATAGGGAACATTTGAAAGAGCTGTTGAATGTGGCTTCCGGCGGCATTGTATTCACCACTATTCAAAAATTTTTACCGGACGCAGGCAGGGCAGAATACGACCGGCTTTCTGACCGTACCAACATTGTTGTCATTGCAGATGAGGCACACAGAACACAATATGGCTTTGAGGCGAAGTTGATTGATGAAAAAGATAAAGAAACAAAAGAGATAATCGGTAAACGCATAGCCTATGGTTTTGCCAAGTATATGAGAGATGCCTTGCCCAACGCCACTTACATTGGTTTCACGGGAACCCCCATTGAGAGCACAGATATAAACACTCCAGCAGTATTCGGGCAGTATGTTGATATCTACGATATTTCGCAATCAGTAGCCGACGGAGCTACTGTTAAGATTTACTACGAAAGCCGCTTGGCCAAAGTCAATCTGGATGAAGAAGGCAGACGATTAATCGCAGAGTTCGACAAGGAACTTGAAGAAGACGAAGAATTAACCGACAAGCAAAGAGTCAAAGCCAGGTGGACCAAGCTTGAAGCCATTGCAGGAAATCAGGAAAGGATAAAAAACTTAGCCAGGGATATTGTTAATCACTTTGAGCAACGGCAAGCCGTATTTGACGGCAAGGGGATGATTGTAGCCATGAGCCGTAGAATTGCTGTTGACCTCTACAACGAAATAATCAACATAAGGCCGGAGTGGCATAATGACGATCTGACCAAAGGTGAAATCAAAGTTATTATGACTGCATCCAGCGCAGACGGTCCCGTTATGCAGAAGCAGCACACCACCAAAGCACAACGCAAGGCTTTATCTGACAGAATGAAAGACCCGGCAGACCTGTTGAAACTGGTTATCGTCCGTGATATGTGGCTCACAGGGTTTGATGCGCCTTGTTTGCATACGATGTATATTGATAAGCCGATGAGGGGACACACCTTAATGCAGGCCATAGCCAGGGTGAACAGGGTATTCAAAGACAAGCCCGGCGGATTGGTGGTGGACTATTTGGGCATTGCATCAGACCTTAAAAAGGCATTGTCCTTCTATTCTGATTCAGGCGGGAAAGGGGATCCGGCAGAGACTCAGGAAAAGGCAGTTGCAATGCTTATTGAAAAATTAGAAGTGGTGCGCCATATCTTCTTTGAAGAAAGCAAGACAAAAGATGCAATTATTGTTGCAGAACCTGCTGCTTATTATAACAACTATCCGGGGACAGGTTTTAATTACAAACGTTTCTTTTCAGTTTCGCCCAAAGAAAAACTGTCCATCATCTTACAGTCAGAGGAACATATCCTGGGTTTGGAAGACGGCAAGGACCGTTTTATCCGTGAGGTAACATTGCTCAATCAGGCTTTTGTGCTTTCCATACCACATGAAAAGGCATTAGCTGTTAAAGATGAAGTCGCGTTCTTTCAGGCAGTAAAGGCGAGGCTTGTAAAGTTTGTCGGCGGCGGCACCGGCAGGTCAGATATAGATATTGAAACAGCCATCAAACAGATCGTTGATGAGGCCTTGAGTTCCGATAAAGTTATAGATATTTTTGATGCAGCAGGCATAAAGAAGCCTGAGATATCTATTCTGTCAGAAGAATTTTTATTAGAGATAAAGGGAATGAAGCATCAGAACCTTGCGCTCGAATTGTTGAAGAAAATCCTCAATGACGAAATCCGAAACCGTGCAAGAACCAACCTGGTGAAAAGTAAGGCCTTGCTTGAAATGCTTGAAACTGCTATCAAGAAGTACAACAATGGATTACTGACAACAGCAGAAATTATACAGTTCTTAGTTGATGAAGTCGCTAAAAAAATTAGAGAGCATGACGAAAGAGAAACTCAAATGGGTTTATCAAAAGAAGAATTGGCCTTCTATGATGCGCTTGCAGAGAGTGAGTCGGCAGTCGAAGTCTTAGGCGATGAAAAATTGAGAATTATTGCGATTGAAGTAGCAGAGAAGATAAAGGCCAATGCAACTATAGACTGGACCATTCGGGAGAGTGCAAGGGCAAAGCTGATGGTGCTGGTAAGAAGAACGTTGAACAAATACGGGTATCCACCGGACAAACAGCAGAAAGCAATTGATACTGTCCTGAAGCAGGCTGAGTTATTGGCTGATTACTTTGTGAAAGGGCAAATATAGTGCGACCTGCCCCTACACAACCTCATGCCCAATTACACACCGAAAAAAAACTCTTTCAGCAAAATTCAAAATATCGTATAATTTGACATGCTTGTAAAACTCATTGAATACATAGGCCTGATTATTGAAGGGCCGATTGCAGGGGTCGGCAGGATCATGCTTCTGCTTTATTCAACAATAAAGTGGATATTTAAACCTCCTTTTGAGATACGGAATATTATCAAGCAAATGCTTGAGATAGGAGTGAAATCACTGCCTGTAGTCCTGATCACGGCTGTATTTACAGGGATGGTCTTAGCCCTTCAGAGTTACACGGGTTTCAAGCGGTTCGGGGCCGAGGGGCTTGTCGGTTCTGTTGTAGCGCTTTCCATGACCAGAGAACTGGGCCCTGTCCTTACGGCGCTTATTGTTACCGGACGCGCCGGAGCCGCAATAGCGGCGGAGCTGGGGACCATGAGGGTTACAGAACAGATTGATGCCCTGGAGACCCTTGCAACTAACCCGGTAAAATACCTTGTAGTGCCAAGATTTTTATCAGGCACGATAATGCTTCCGGCCCTTACTGTAGTGACCGACATTGTGGGTATTATCGGCGGGTATTTTGTTACAGTGATACTGCTTGGCACAAGTTCAAAAACATATTTAAGGACCACCTGGGATTATCTTGAAACAGAGGATGTGTACAATGGACTGATCAAGGCATGTTTTTTTGGCGCCTCATTTGCCCTTGTAAGCTGCTACAAGGGTTTTTATACCAGAGGAGGCGCTGAGGGTGTAGGACATGCAACAACCGGTGCAGTGGTCTACTCATCAATGACCATACTTATATCTGATTATTTTCTGTCTGCGTGGCTGTTCTAGTAAGAGAGTTAAGAGTTCGGAGTTAAGAGTTAAGAGAGACAAATGATCGAGCTTAAGGATATATATAAATCTTTTGAAGGAAAAGACGTGCTGCGTGGTGTAAACCTTAAGGTTAAAAAAGGCGATAGCGTTGTTGTGATCGGAGGCAGCGGTTCCGGAAAGAGCGTGCTCCTGAAGCACATAATCGGTCTTTTGAAACCTGATAGCGGGACCGTAATAATTGATTCCACCGACCTCTCTCAACTTGATGAGGACGGACTGCATGACATCAGGAAGAAATTCGGCATGCTGTTTCAGTCGGCTGCGCTTTTTGATTCAATGAAGGTATGGGAAAATGTCGGCTTTGGATTGAAAAGACATACGCATCTTACCGATCCGGAGATAAAGGAGATTGCAGTACAGAAACTTAAAATGGTCGGGCTGGTCGGTGTTGAGAATGTGATGCCATCAGAGCTTTCAGGAGGTATGAGAAAGCGTGTAGGCCTTGCCAGGGCTATAGCCATGACACCTGAAATTCTTCTTTATGACGAGCCTACCACGGGCTTAGATCCCATAATGGCTGACGCCATTAATGATCTTATTATAAAGATGAGGGAAGAATTACACGTTACCTCTGTAACAATTACACATGACATGAAGAGCGCATACAAGATTGCAGATACGATCGCTATGCTTTATAATGGTGTAATTATCGCAGAGGGCAGCCCTGTTGAGATTGAGAACACTTCGGACCCGTTTGTAAGGCAGTTCACCAAAGGCAGTGCAACGGGACCTATTGTTTTAGAAGGGGTGGAAAGATAGATAATTAACAATGAGCAATGATTAATTAATAATTAATGAAATAAATAACTCATTAATTGTGAATTGTTAATTTGTAATTAAAAATTAATTAAAGAATATGAAGAACGTAACGACAGAACTGAAAGTCGGCATCTTTGCAATAATAGTAATCATGCTGCTGTCATATATGACTTTCAAGGTCGGAAGAATGACTTTCATGTGGGAAAAAGGGTTCAAGCTTTATACAGAATTTAACGACATAAGCGGTCTGGATGAAAAATCACGGATAAAAGTTGCCGGGGTGGAAGCAGGCATAGTAGATAAGATAGTTCTCGAGAACGGAAAAGCAAAACTTACCCTTCTCCTTAACCCTGATATAAAATTATATAAAAATGCAACGGTATCCCTGAAAATGTCGGGACTTCTTGGCGACAGGTATCTTGCTATTTCAACAGGCACACCGGACCAACCGCTTCTTAAATCCGGCGATACCTTAACAAATGTTATACATGCTGCCGATATAGATATGCTTGCGCACGAACTGACATCTGCTGCAACTAATATAGGCGATCTTACCGAAAGCATTAAAGATGTTTTTGGGGACAAAGAGAGAGAAGCTCTTTCTGAGTCTATTCTTAACCTCAGGACTCTTACACAGAATCTGAAGGAAATTTCGAAGGACAATAAAGTGCCTTTACACAACGTAATTGTGCAACTCGATAAATTCACCGAAGCCCTTGCTGAAAAGGGACCGGGATTTGTGGATGATATGAGCAGGACCGCAAAGACATTGGGAGATAAGGGGCCAAAGCTTATAGACGACCTGGGTAAGCTGGCGAGCGATCTGAAGGAAGTGGTCGGGGAAAACAGATACAATTTTAAGGAGAGTATGGAGAATATCCGGGAGGTCTCAAGGTCTGCGAGTAAAATTGCACAGCAGATCGAAAGCGGTGAAGGCACCCTGGGCAAGCTTGTGAAAGAAGATAAGATCTATAATTCACTGAGCAAGATCTCTGATGAAGCCGGGAAGTCAGTCGATTTCGTTGGAAGGCTGAAGACCTTTATGGACTTTCACACTGAATATAATACCACCGATGCCGACTGGAAAGGATATTTTGATCTTACCCTCCAGCCTAATAAAGATAAGTACTATGTCCTCGGTATAGTGACTGATCCAAAGGGTACGGTTGAAACGACCGATAGAGTAATAAACGGTGTTAAAACAACCGAAGAAGAAACAACAAGCAAGATGGAGTTCTCAGCGCAGTTTGCAAGACGGTTTGACGATATTGCATTAAGGATAGGAATGATCGAAAATACATTTGGATTGGGAGCGGATTACTTTTTTGACAATGACAAAGGCAGGGTAAGATTCGATATGTGGGATTTCAATGCTAAAGAGGCTGAGGCTGAAAAATCACACGCAAAGATAGGAGTTGATTACAGGGTTTTTAAGTATATCTTCATAAGCAGTGGTATCGATAACCTTTTAAATTCCGGCAGAAGAGGAATATACATAGGCGGCGGCCTGAAATTTGAGGACGAGGACTTTAAATATTTATTAGGGAAGATGCCGAGTCCGTCTTTGCCCTGATGTGGGATTGTTCAATAGTCTGATAGATAAAGAGGGTTCAGATTAAAACTGAACCCTTTCTTTTGCGGAAAACCTATATTAAGGCAAAGCCGATAGAGGAATTTATTAAAATCGTTCAATTTGGGGTATAATAACCAGTCATATGAAATATCAGGGGAAACGTATGAAAAAATTTTATATTGCAATATTAATAAGTTGCATATTATTTACTGCAAACTCGGCGGTATTTGGAGATATTTCTCAAAACGCTGAGACGGACCATCCGGTTACATCGGCAAGGGATTTTGTCCTTTCATATTTCACCCCGGTAAATGGGACGGTTATTGATATTGCTGATGGAGTTGTATCTGTAAAATTTGAAGGGCAGGGTATTATAAAGCAGGGCATGCGGTTTTCCGTCTACAGAAAGGGAAAGCCTTTTTATCATCCTGTTACGAAAGAGCATCTGGGCAATGCGGAGGAATTTATCGGTAAGATCGAAGTAAAGGAGTTCAAAGAACCGAAAGGGTTTTGTATATGTACGGTAATAAAAGGGGATATAAAAGCAGGAGATGTTGCAAGGATCACTACATCAAAGATAAAGCTCGCCTTTTTTCAGGAAAGGAAATCAGACTGGATGCTGTCCGAGGCCTTTTACAGCTCGTTAAAGGATTCAGGAAGGTTTGAAATTCTCGAATCATATACGCCGACATATCAACCGGAGGAACTCGCACATCTTGCAGGGAATATGAACGCTGAAGCGGTCCTTTTATTCTCAACACCTGTCAAAGATGAAAAAAGGGCATTAAATATTAAATTGTACTGGGCAGAAGATGCAAAAGCATTTGCCGGCATGGAGGAATTAGCAGGCAGTGACACTGTTAAAATGCTTTCACCCGGGGAAGAGCTTGTTTCAGCTTCACTGGTTAATAAGGAACCGTTAGGGAGTTACCGTCTTTCGGGGGGGCAGCTCTTTGCGATTGGTGATGTTGACGGTGACGGAAATATGGAGCTTATAGTGAGTGATGACAATAAAATAAGCATCTATAATTTCAAAGAGAAACTGCAGGAAGTATGGTCTTTAAAAGGAACCCCGCAGGAAAGACATTTGTCCATAGATGTGCTGGATGTCAATAATAACGGGAAGGCGGAGATATTTATTACCTATATGACAGGAACCGGCAGCATCAACACAGGTGACGGAGCGGCATCAATGAGGTCTGATAATATTACAGTAAAATCGTTAGTTATTGAATATGATCCTTTAGAGAGGTACAAAAAAATAAAGGATAAGATGCCGTATTTTCTCAGGGTCAGTGGAAAAACTCTGTTTATGCAGAAGTTTGATACGGGCAGGATATTTGCCGGTCCTGTTTACGAGGGAGAATGGAAGGACGGCACTTATCAGCCCAAAAGGCAAATGGCCCTTCCTCCCGATATCAATATATATGGTTTTACTTTCGTTGACTGGCAGAACAACGGCCGGCATCAGCTTATGACGTTTGATGATGACGGTTATTTAATACTCTACGACGATCAGGGACATGAGATATGGAAAAGCGGCAGTTCATATGGAAAGTTTAGATTTTCATTTGAAAAGAACACGTATTCGGCAGCTAACCCGGTTGCAAAATGGTATATCAGGGGCAGACTTATCCCGGTAAGGACAGATCGCGGAGAGGAACTAATCGTAGTGAGCAACATACCTTTATTCACAAATGCCCCCGGGTTAGGAACAAAGGGAACAGAGATTCATTCCTTGTGGTGGGACAGCGGCGAAATGGATGAGAAACTACTTCTCACTGAACTTCCGGGGAGGATAACCGATTATTGGATAGAAGGGAATAAGTTGTTTTTTATTGTAAAGGAAAGTTTGTGGTCAGTGCTCCAGAATGCCGCTTCCGGGGAGCTATCAAAGGGCAGCGTGTTGTATTATTACGATTTAGGAGAGAAATGATCTATAAGGGCGGGTTTGAAACCCGCCCCTACAATAAAATTCAGGCATAATGAATATCAAACACGTAGCGCTTATCATGGATGGAAATGGCCGCTGGGCCAGGCAGAGGGGTCTTCCCCGTATAGAGGGGCATAGAAACGGGGTCAAGAGAGTAAACGAAATAATAGATACTGCTGCTGCAGTCGGCCTGCAGGCGGTCACTTTTTATACTTTTTCAATTGAAAACTGGAACAGACCCATGACCGAGGTAAAGGCCCTTATGCGAATACTTGATAAATATTTAAGAAGCGAGATGCACAGGCTGCATGATATGAATATAATTTTCAGGGCTGTCGGCAATATTGAGAAGCTTCCTGATAATATTAGGAAATTATTGAGGGACTTTGAGGAACTGACAAAAAACAATACAGGACTTGTGCTTTCAAGTGCGCTGAGCTACGGAGGCAGGGCCGAGATAATAAATGCCGTAAAAAAGATCATAAAGAAGGGCGTCAGGGCCAAAGATGTTGATGAAGAGGCCTTTGAATCTTATCTGTATACAGCGGGAATACCAGACCCTGATCTGATAATACGCACCAGCGGTGAGATGAGACTCAGCAATTTCCTTTTATGGCAGTCAGCATATTCTGAATTTTATTTTACCGAGACGCTTTGGCCGGATTTTGGAAGGGAAGAATTCATGGCAGCCATCAATGAATATCAGGGAAGGGAACGGCGCTTCGGTGCACTGCCGGAGAAAGCAGGTAAATAAGATGCAAAAAGAGGGAAAAAGCAGTTCACTTATAAAGAGGCATGTTACAGGCGCTTTAATATTGCCGGTATTTATTGCTTATATTTATTATCTGGAGCCGCTGCCGTATTTTCTTGTCCTGCTCGGAGTTGTTGCAGTGATTGCCATGCGGGAATTTTATGAAATGTACAGGGTACCGGCAAGGCTCTATATCCCATGTATAATGATCGGGATCTTGTTGTTTTATGTTTTTTGCCGTTATCCGGCTTATGTTAAAGAAGGTATTTTTGTCAGCCTGTTGCTTTTATTACTGCTAAGACTTTTTTTCGCAAATACACCATCGGGATGCATGTCTGAGATTGCTCCGATCACCGTAGGGTTTTTTTATATAGCATTTTTTTTAAGCTTTCAATGGCTGTTAAGGACCGGGGATAATGGTTTGGAGTACATATTCCTTCTTTATATAGCGACGTGGCTTTCTGATAGTATGGCTTACTACATTGGAACATATCTGGGACGACATAAATTATATCCTGCTGTAAGCCCAAACAAGACAATAGAGGGAGCCTTTGGAAGTATAATCGGAGGAATATTGGGGGTTGTTATCATAAAAAATATTTTTGATATTCCCACGCTTTCAACAATGAGCGTAATAACAATCGGAATTACTTTGGGAATTGCTGCACTAATTGGCGATTTGATCGAATCCATGTTTAAAAGAGACGCAGGGGTCAAGGACTCGAGTAATTTCATACCCGGCCATGGCGGAATACTTGACAAGATCGATGGCTTTCTTGTAACCGGGCCGGTCCTTTATTTCATTGTGAGGTATTTTTGAAAAGGCTTTCCATTTTAGGTTCAACAGGGTCTATTGGCAGGAACACCATTGAAGTCATAAGCAGCCATCCTGATAAATTTAAGGTTGTCGGGCTTGCAGCTAATAACAATATAGAATTGCTGAAATATCAGATACAGGCCTTACGACCTGAAATAGTTGCGGTATTCGACGAAACTGCTGCAGAAGCCCTGAGAAAGATGGATCTCCAGGTTGAGATACTTTCAGGTGAGCAGGGGCTTGTAAGTGTGGCTACCCATAAAGATGCGGATATGGTCGTATCAGCAATAGTTGGGTCAGCCGGACTGGTCCCGACATATGAAGCTATCAGGTCCGGAAAGGATATAGCCCTTGCAACAAAAGAGGCGCTGGTGATGGCCGGGAGTATCATTATCTCTGAGGCCTCGGAAAGAGGTGTTAGAATATTGCCTGTCGACAGTGAACACAGCGCTGTATTTCAGTGTTTGAACGGCAGGGACATGAATGAGGTTGAGAAGGTTGTGTTGACGGCGTCAGGAGGCCCTTTTCTCAGAAAGAAAATTTCGGAGCTTGATTCGGCAGCCCCTGAAGAGGCCTTAAAACATCCAACATGGAACATGGGAAGAAAAATAACTATTGACTCAGCTACACTGATGAACAAAGGACTTGAAGTTATTGAGGCCTGCTGGCTTTTCAATCTGCCACCTGAAAAAGTTGAGGTGATCATTCATCCTCAGAGTATAGTTCATTCGATGGTCAAATTTATCGATGGCAGCATGATTGCCCATATGTCATTGCCGGATATGAAGGGGCCCATCAGCTATGCGCTCTCTTATCCTGAAAGGTTTTCTGATGTCTTGCCGATGCTCAACCTTGCGGAGGTCAGGGAGCTTACTTTTGAAGAACCGGATGCAGCAAGATATCCTTCTCTTTCTCTGACTTATAAGGCAATAAGGACAGGCGGAACAATGCCTTGTGTATTGAATGCCGCAAATGAAGTGGCTGTAGAGGCGTTTCTGGATAATGAAATATCTTTTACATCGATCGCTCATGTTGTGTCCGGAACTATGGCTGAGCATAAAGCATTCAATGCTGTAACGATCGAGGAGACAATAAATGCATCAAACCGGGCAAAGAGTAAAGCAGCAGAAATAGTTGAGAGTTTTAGAGTAGGGGCGGGTTTAAAACCCGCCCGTACAAAAAGAATGTAGGGGCGAGGCGGTGCTTCGCAAATTAAAATATCAATAAAGGAATTTAAATTATGTCAATATTCTGGGCGGTAGTTTTTTTTGGATTACTGATTTTCTTTCATGAGCTTGGACATTTTATAGTTGCAAAGCTTGTTGGCGTTAAGGTGCTGAAATTTTCTCTCGGTTTTGGCCCAAAGTTGATTGGGAAAAAGATCGGAGAGACTGAATACCTGATATCTGCAATTCCTCTTGGAGGTTATGTAAAACCGCTCGGCGAGGAACCGGGAGAAGAAATCAGCGAAGAAGACAAACCGAGGTCTTTTCAATGTCAGCCTGTCTGGAAAAGGGCGGCTATTGTCGTTGCAGGACCTGTCTTTAATCTTGTGCTTGCATATGTAATTTTTCTTGCCTTTCTGTGTTTCAAACTGCCTGTTGCAATTCCGGAACTTGATAGTATGACAACCACGATAGAGAATATTGTGGATGATGCTCCGGCAATGAAGGCCGGGCTGAAGAAAGATGACACAATCGTTGCTATCGACGGTGTATCCGTGATGGACTGGAGCGAGATGGCAGAGATATTTTCAAAGAATCCGGGGAAGGAAGTAGCATTAAAGATAAAAAGAGGAAATGAATTAATTAATATACAGGTCGTCCCGGAGGCAGTAAAAACCAAAGACGAAAACGATAAGGAGATAGTTGTCGGAAGAATAGGTATTTCAAAGAAGATGGGTGCGAAGATAATTCAGAGTACCAGCATCTTCAGTGCGCCTTTTAAAGCGGTAGAGGCGGTTTATAGATGGAGTGTTCTGACAGTTGAGGTTGTGGTCAAGCTGTTTACAGGTTCGGTATCGGCAAAGCAGGTAGGCGGGCCGATATTAATAGTTGACGCTGCAGCCAAAGCGGCTGCGATCGGGGCGTTTGCCTATTTTAATTTTATTGCCATAATCAGCATCAATCTTGCAATACTGAATCTGCTGCCCGTCCCTGTTCTCGATGGAGGGCATATAATGTTTTTTGCCATTGAAGCATTGAGAGGAAAGCCCTTGAGTGAAAGGGTATTAGTTATCGCAAATAAAGTAGGTATGGCATTACTGTTATCTTTAATAGCCCTGGTATTTTACAATGATACAATGAGGATAGTTGTGCCATGGATTCAAAAGAGCCTGTCACAATAAAAAATAATGAACAATGAGTAATGAAGAATGAATAATTCAGGAAGTTAATTTCCATAGTTATTCATTAGTTACTAACAAATTCAGAAATAATAATTCCTTAATTACTCATTACTAATTCATAATTGTTAATTGAATGACGAAGCCTCCGATAATAAAACAACAGATCTCATCAGGCGGTGTAATATGCCGTAAATCGGAGGACCGTATTGAGGTTGCGCTTATTGCGGTGAGAGGAAAAAAGGCATGGTGTCTTCCAAAGGGTTTGATAGATAAGAACGAAGCCCCTGAAGCGACGGCTTTAAGGGAGGTAAGAGAGGAAACAGGTCTTTATGGGGAAATAATTGAGAAGATAGGTCAAATCTCTTATTGGTACTGTATTGATGAAGAAAGGATTAAAGTACATAAGATGGTCTATTTTTTTCTCCTGAAATATATTAAAAGGGATACAGGAGACCACGACCATGAAGTGGATGAGGCAAGATGGTTTACGATAGATGAGGCAATTGAAACATTATCTTACAGGAGCGAACAGCAGATATTGCAGAAGGCAAAGGTAATGATAGAGGGGTTAGGGAGGGGCATTGGATCTTTACACTCTCAATCTTGAGGAAGCGAGAGCTGTTATAGACAAAGGCGAGGTCAGCCCTCTGGAACTCACGGAAGCGATATTTAAAAGAATAGAAGCTGTTGAGGATAAAGTAAAAGCGTACGTTACTCTTACCAGAGACCAGGCATTAAATCAGGCAAAAGATCCTGGAAACAGGATGAAAGAGGAAAGTAAGGCCGCGCTTTTTGGTATACCTGTCGCAATAAAAGATAATATCTGTACGGAAGGTATCAGGACCACCTGCTCGTCAAAGATACTCGAAAATTTCATCCCGCCTTATGACAGCACTGTTATAAAAAAACTTAAGGGACAGGGAAGTATACTTGTCGGGAAAACTAATCTTGATGAATTTGCTATGGGTTCATCAACAGAGAACTCTGCTTTTGGACATACACGGAATCCCTGGGATATAACAAGAATACCAGGCGGCTCAAGCGGGGGATCTGCTGCTGCAGTTTCTGCTGATATGTGCATTGCAGCGCTTGGTTCTGACACCGGAGGCTCAATAAGGCAGCCTGCGGCATTCTGCGGGGTAGTAGGGTTGAAGCCGACATATGGAAGGGTATCGCGTTACGGCCTCGTCGCATTTGCCTCATCACTTGATCAAATAGGGCCGATCACAAAGAACGTAAAAGATGCAGCAATTCTGCTGAATGTTATCAGCGGTCATGATCCAAATGATTCAACGTCAGCCGGTATTTATGTGCCCGATTTTACATCTGTTATCGGACAGGATATCAAAGGGTTGAAATTGGGAGTTCCAAAAGAATACTTCATGGAAGGAATGGACAGGGAGGTAGAAGAGGCGGTAAAAAATGCTATCAGCAAGCTCGAATCACTTGGTGCGATCCCTGTTGAAATATCTCTCCCGCACACACGCTATGCGGTAGCAGCTTATTACATACTCGCAACTTCTGAGGCGTCATCCAATCTTGCACGATATGACGGAGTCAAGTACGGATTGAGAGTGGAAGGGCAAGACCTCGTTGATATGTATATGAAGACCAGGGAAAAAGGCTTTGGAGCAGAAGTTAAAAGAAGGATAATCCTGGGGACTTACACCCTGTCTTCCGGGTATTATGACGCTTATTACAAAAAAGCTCAGCAGGTAAGGACACTGATTAAACAGGATTTTGACAGGGCCTTTAAGAAAGTGGATGCGATAGTCACTCCTACAACTCCTTCGCCTGCATTTAAGGCAGGCGAGAAGACAGAGGACCCTCTTCAGATGTACCTCGCTGATATTTTCACTATTTCAGTCAATCTCGCAGGGGTGCCCGGCATTTCAATCCCCTGTGGTTTTACTTTAAATAATCTTCCTGTGGGATTACAGATAATAGGAAAACATTTTGATGAAGAAACAATATTGAAAATCGCATATGCTTATGAGCAGTCAACCGATTGGCACAAGAGGAAACCGAAGCTGTAAAAGGAGTTAGATGCAATACGAAGCGGTCATAGGTCTTGAGATACACGCGCAGTTGCTGACAGAGTCGAAGATGTTCTGCGGGTGTTCCGTAAAATTCGGCTCGGAACCGAATACGCAGACGTGTCCGGTATGCATCGGAATGCCGGGTGTTCTACCTGTGATGAACAAAAAGGCTATTGAGTACGTTATAAAAACAGGGCTTGCAGTGAACTGCAAGATCGCTCCTTACAGCAGATTTGCGAGGAAGAATTATTTCTACCCCGACCTTCCGAAGGGTTATCAGATAAGCCAGTACGAGCTTCCAATATGCGAAAACGGTTTTGTTGAGATCACTGTCAATGGTGAGACAAGGAAAATAGGGCTCACAAGGATCCATCTTGAGGAGGACGCCGGTAAGAATATTCATGAAGGCGCCGGCAATTACAGTTTTGTTGATTTAAACAGGGCTGGCACGCCTCTGATGGAAATTGTTTCCGAACCTGACATCCGCAGTCCGCAGGAGGCCGCGGAGTTTGTGAAGAAGCTGAGGGCGATTGTCCGCTATATCGGGGTTTGTGACGGCAACATGGAGCAGGGATCTCTGCGCTGTGATGCGAATGTATCAGTAAGACCGGCAGGGCAGAAAGAGTTTGGGACAAGGACAGAAATAAAAAACATGAATTCTTTTAAATTTATTGAGAAGGCGCTTGACTATGAAATAAAGCGGCAGATAAAGATTTTGAATGAGGGAGGAAGGATTGTACAGGAGACACGTCTGTGGGATTCAAACAGAGGTATTACGGAATCCATGCGTTCAAAGGAAGAAGCACACGATTACAGATATTTCCCCGACCCTGATCTCGTTCCTGTTGAAGTAAATAATGTGTGGATTGAACAGATAAGGACACAACTCGTTGAAATGCCTGATGCAAGACGGCAGAGATTTATTACTCAATACGGTCTGCCCGAACAGGATGCTGACCTGCTTACATCTGAGAGGGCAATAGCAGAGTGGTTTGAACAGGCTGTAAAGCTTGGCGGAGACCCCAAGGGCGTAAGTAACTGGATGATGGGCGAGCTTATGAGGCTTCTAAATGAAGAAAATAGACCGTTTGATGAATGCCCGCTCAAATCGGCACAGCTTGTGGAAATGCTTGTCCTAATAGAGAAAGGCACTATCAGCGGCAAGATCGCAAAGACCGTTTTTGAGGAAATGTATAAAACCGGTAAGGACGCCGATGTTATCGTAAAGGAAAAAGGGCTTGTTCAGGTAAGCGATGAATCCGAGATTGAAAAAGTGGTGGATGATATCTTTGTGAAAAATCTGAAAGAGGTTGAGCGTTTCAAGGCAGGGGAAGAGAAACTCCTCGGATTCTTTGCTGGACAGGTAATGAAGGCGACAAAAGGCAAAGCGAATCCGAAGATGGTGAATGAGCTGCTTAAGAAGAAGCTGTCAGGAATAAGTTGAAACAAAAAATATTAAAAAATCCCCCTACATCCCCCTTTTTCAAAGGGGGACTTATTTGATCCCCCTCTTTGGAAAAGAGGGGTTAGGGGAGATTTTTTAATAAACATAACATGGAAACAATACTCGTAGTAGAAGACAAAGAGTCTATGGCTCAGATGCTCAAGGAGACCCTTGAGCTGGAGGGGTATGAAATTATTATTGCCCGTGATGGTGCAGAGGGGATCAGGATCATCAGGGAGAATAAGGCTGATATTGTTCTGACCGACCTGAAATTACCCAGGAAAGACGGGATTGAAGTTCTAAAGGCATCTAAAGATGAGAACCCCATGATCCCCGTGATAGTAATGACCGCATTCGGATCTATTGAAACCGCTGTAAATGCCATAAAAACCGGTGCATATGATTTCATTACAAAACCGCTTGATACCGATTATCTGCTTTTGCTTATAAAGAGAGCGCTAAGTAACAGGCGGCTTGTTACCGAGAACCTGCTCCTGAAAGATGCCCTGTCCCATCACCTCGGGATACCTGATATTGTCGGGAAAAGCCCCTTGATGATAAAAGTTGCAGAGGATATACGGAAGGTCTCTCAGGCAAAGACAACGGTTTTACTTTTAGGAGAGTCCGGAACCGGCAAAGAGCTCTTTGCCAGGGCCGTTCATGATCTAAGCCCGAGAAAAGAATATCCGTTCGTCCCCATAAACTGCGCGGCAATACCGAGAGGGCTTCTTGAATCTGAACTTTTCGGTTATGAAAAGGGGGCCTTCACCGGGGCAGGAGAAAAAAAACTCGGCAAATTTGAGCTTGCAAACAGGGGTACGTTATTCCTTGATGAGATCGGCGAAATGGATATGGTCTTGCAGACAAAGGTTTTAAGGGCTTTACAGGAGGGAGAGATAGACAGGGTAGGCGGAACTAATCCTGTAAGGGTGGACATCAGGATCATAGCTGCGAGCAACAGGGATCTTGAAGCTGCAGTCGCTGACAATACATTCAGACAGGACCTCTTTTACAGATTGAGCGTATTTCCGATAATCATCCCGCCTTTGAGAGATAGAAAAGACGACATCCCGGTGCTGGCTGAATATTTTATATCAAGGTATGCTGCTGAAATGAATAAATCGCTTAAGGATATAACCGGAGATGCAATGGATATACTGAAAAACTATTCATGGAAAGGCAATGTAAGGGAGCTCGAGAATGTTATTGAAAGGACCATGATACTATGTGAAGGAAACACAATAACTCAAAAAGACCTCAGATTGACCCTGCCTGCCGCTTCCTCTGAAACCATATTAGATATTTCAATGGATGGCACTCTTGATGAAGTTGCGAAAGAGGCCCTCAGGATAGCTGAATCCCGGAGAATCAAAAAGGCCCTTGAAGATACCCATGGCAACAAGACCAGGGCAGCGGAGATACTCAAGGTAAGCTATAAGACGCTGTTGACCAAGATCAAAGAGTACAAGTTGGAAAAATAAAGATAGGAGTCTCTTTTGTGGATTATATACGCTCTCTTGACAGCAATACTTCTTGCCACAAGTGATGCCTTAACCAAGCGTATACTTGCATCGGGAGATGAGTATTTTGTGGCATGGGCGAGGCTGTTATTTGCCCTTCCCGTCTTTCTTGTAAGTTTGTTTTTCATCGAGATACCTCACTTGAACAAAGATTTCTGGCTTGCAACCTTGATCGCCTTGCCGTTTGAAATAGTTGCCATGATTCTATATACAAAGGCCTTAAAAAGTTCTCCTATCAGCCTTACGATGCCCTTTCTCGCATTAACACCGCTTTTTTTAATTCTGGCGTCTTACCTCATCCTCGGCGAAAAAGTCTCTGTCAGCGGCGGTATCGGCATTATTCTCATTGCATCAGGCAGTTATACATTGAACATACATAAAATGAGACATTCTCTTTTTGAGCCCCTGAAAGCAGTCTTCAGCGAGAAAGGCTCTGTCATGATGATCGCTGTTGCTTTGATATACAGCATTACATCTTCACTTGGAAAAATGGCGATAACTAATTCATCGCCGGTCTTTTTCGGAAGTTTTTATTTTATTCTTATGACAATTTTATTTACACCTATCGCAT
This sequence comes from Thermodesulfovibrionia bacterium, assembly GCA_020057065.1. Lineage (GTDB taxonomy): Bacteria > Nitrospirota > Thermodesulfovibrionia > UBA6902 > UBA6902 > SURF-23. Next base: position 3,473 of record JAGVGM010000348.1, on the reverse strand, counting down.
TAAATAAAAACAAAGGCAAAATCATAATCACCAGAAAAGATATACTCCCGCTTGCGGTCATCGGTGTTACATATTCACTGATGATAATCTTTCATATGCTTGCAATGAGCCTTGCAAAGGTCGCCTATATGATCTCGGTAAAACGGATGAGCCTGCTTTTCAGCATTCTCTATGGACATTTGCTTTTTAAAGAGGAAAAGATTGCTGAAAGGACTTTCGGCGGCATATTAATGTTCATCGGCTTTGTACTGATCGTATTAAGCAGATAGATGTTGTTCTGATAAGTCAAGTTATTGGAAATACAAAAAGAAATATGTTAATCTTAGTGATATGAAAATCAGGAGGGACTCGATTTGTATAAAAGTATAGTCATATGGGTTTTATTCGGTTTGATGATGATCCTCGTTTTCAATCTTCTTGAGACGTCAAAACCTGACGATGAAATAGTATTCTCTGACTTCATCGTAAAACTGCAGCAGGATGAAGTCTCGGAAGTAACTATAAAAAAGCCGGAAAATTTAATTGTCGGCACACTGAAAAGCGGGACAAAGTTTAAGAGCTATGCGCCTGACTATCCTGATCTCATAAAAGAGTTAAGAGAGAAGAATATAAAGATTTCTGCAAAGCCGGACCACACTCCCTGGTATATGAACATCCTCTTCAATTTCGGGCCTGTCATACTTCTTGTTATTTTATGGGTGTTTTTTATGAAGCAGATGCAGACCGGCGGGAACAAGGCGCTTTCTTTCGGCAGAAGCAGGGCCAAACTCAGCTCTGAAAAAGGCATAAAAACTACATTTGCAGATGTAGCAGGGATTGAAGAAGCTAAAGAAGAAGTGCAGGAAATTATCGCCTTTTTAAAGGACCCTCAGAGGTTTCAGAAACTTGGCGGGAAAATACCAAAAGGCGTTATGCTTGTAGGCCCTCCCGGTTCCGGTAAGACATTACTTGCACGGGCTATCGCGGGAGAAGCAGGGGTTCCGTTCTTCTCCATAAGCGGTTCTGATTTTGTGGAGATGTTTGTAGGCGTTGGCGCTTCAAGGGTGCGGGACCTTTTTGAACAGGCAAAAAAGAGCGCCCCGTGCATTATATTTATTGATGAAATAGATGCCGTGGGACGCCATAGGGGGGCAGGACTTGGAGGCGGGCATGATGAGCGTGAACAAACATTAAACCAGTTGCTGGTTGAACTTGACGGCTTTGATCCAAATGAAGGAATTATCGTACTTGCATCAACAAACAGGCCGGATGTTTTGGATCCTGCGCTTTTAAGACCGGGGAGGTTTGACAGGCAGGTTGTGGTTCCGCATCCGGACGTAAAAGGCAGATTGGAAATAATCAACGTTCATATAAAGAAGATCCCGCTTGACGATAACGTAAAGCTTGAGGTGCTTGCAAGAGGAACGCCCGGTTTTTCAGGGGCAGACCTTGCCAATCTTATAAATGAAGCAGCATTGAATGCGGCCAGGCAGTCCAAGACCAAGGTTGAGATGATCGATTTCGAGGATGCGAAAGACAAGGTCATGATGGGCAAGGAAAGAAAGAGCATGATCCTTTCAGAAGATGAAAAGAACAATACGGCTCACCATGAAGCAGGTCACGCCCTCGTTGCCAAGCTGACACCCGGAACGGATCCTCTGCACAAGGTCAGCATTATCCCGCGCGGGATGGCGCTCGGCATTACCCAGCAGCTTCCAATAGATGACAGATACACATATTCAAGAGAATATATCCTGAATACGCTGGCAGTTCTCTTAGGCGGGCGTGCTGCAGAAGAAGTTGCCCTCGGGCACATGACTACAGGCGCCGGCAATGACCTTCAAAGAGCTACAGACCTGTCAAGAAAAATGGTATGCGAATGGGGAATGAGCGACAAATTAGGCCCCATTACGTTCGGGAAACGGGAGGAACAGATTTTCCTCGGCAAAGATATAATGAAGCACAAGGATTATTCAGAAAAAACAGCCGAAGAGATAGATGGAGAGGTAAAGACAATTATCTCTGAAAGATATGAATATGCCAAAAATCTCCTCATTAATAATAAGGCAACTCTCCTGAAGCTTGCACAGGCTCTGCGTGACAAAGAAACTCTCGATGGCGTTGAGATAGAGGCTATTATTCAGGGTACCAATGGTGATATGCCAAAAGCAGAGACGGAGAAAGAAGTTAAGGTTGTTTCGGAAACATCATCATAGTTTGAGCGATTTGAAATTATTTTATTCTTTTGTCACCCTGAACTTGTTTCAGGGTCTTTTTTTATATGCTGAAACAAGTTCAGCATGACACATGAACACATTGGGAGTAACTTTGAAACTCGCCTGGAAAAATTTCAACTTTGACTTTTCACAACGAACATACATAATGGGGATACTGAATGTTACCCCTGATTCGTTTTCTGACGGCGGCAAATATTTTAACAAAGAAAGGGCTGTTGAGCAGGCCCTCCGTATGCAGGATGAAGGAGCGGATATAATTGATATCGGCGGAGAGTCCACGAGACCGGGCGCTGGGAAGATTTCCGTAAAAGAAGAGATCAGCCGGGTTGTGCCTGTCATTGAGGCTCTTGCAAACAAGGTTAAAATCCCCCTATCAATAGACACATATAAATCTGCTGTTGCCGAGGAAGCTGTTTCAGCAGGAGCTTCAATTATCAATGACATAAGCGGATTAAGATTTGATCCCCAAATGCCATATGTTGCAGCAAGGCATAATGTGCCTGTTGTAATAATGCATATAAAGGGTACCCCGAAGAACATGCATAAGAATCCATCTTACAAATCCCTTATGCCTGAGGTGATCGATTATCTGAGAGAGGGGATCGAAATTGCCAGGAATGCAGGAGTTGCCGATGATAAAATCGTCATAGACCCTGGGATCGGTTTTGGGAAAACACTTGAGCACAATCTTGAGATAATAAAAAAGCTTGACGAGTTTTCAGGCCTTGAAAAGCCTATACTCATAGGCCCCTCAAGAAAGTCATTTATCGGCAGGATACTCGGCGATCTGCCTGTTACGGAAAGACTTGAAGGGACCGCGGCAGCCGTTGCCATCGGGATATTCAACGGGGCCAATATGATCAGGGTGCATGATATTAAGGCAATGGTCCGGGTTGCAAGAGTTACTGACAGGATAAAAAAAGGGTTTTAATCTCCACTTATTTTTTCTCTCTTACCGTTTCAACAAGCTCATCATTCTGCACTTGATGAGGAATCCAGTAGGGGCAATTCATGAATTGCCCCTACATTTTGCTGCAGGGTTTTTCATTAAACGCAGGCTGAAACCCTGCGGCTACAAATTTTATTTTTCCCCATTAGTATCCCGAATTAAAGTTTCTCAAATTTATTTCCGATATATAGATTAACGAGACAAACAAAAACACTTTTAACTTGATAACTGAACAAAGTTATCAACCAAGCAAGGAGGTAAGAATGAAAAAAGAATCAAGACAGAAAGGATTCACGCTCGTCGAGCTG
>JAGVGM010000292.1 GCA_020057065.1 Thermodesulfovibrionia bacterium | reverse complement strand
GAGAAATACGAAAAGACAGTGACCGGTCATAAATCCGCTCTTGCCATGGAAAAGGCTTCTGCAGAAGGATCGAAATATACAACATTATCGGTCGAAACTCAAAGATCAGTAATAAAACTTGCAGAGGCAGGAAAGATAGTGCTGCTTTCATCCATAAAACAAAAAGAAGCCTTATTGGAGGCAGCAAAACTCGGTTTTGAATACACAAAGATCTATGCTCCCGCAGACGGATATGTGACAAAGAAGTCAGTGCAAATAGGCAATCAGATAATGGCCGGACAGCCTGTAATGGCGGTTGTCTCGCTTGAAGATGTACATGTCGTTGCCAATTACAAGGAGACCCAGCTTGAGAGGGTGAAGGCCGGACAGAAAGTTGAAATTGAAATTGATACATATCCGGGTAAAAAATTCACAGGTAAAGTTGAAAGCATCATGGCGGGCACAGGTTCGGTATTTTCACTCTTCCCGCCGGAGAATGCCACGGGTAATTTTGTGAAAGTCGTGCAGAGGGTGCCGGTTAAGATCTTATTTGATAAAGATACAGACCCGGGGCATGTTTTAAGGGTCGGGATGTCGGTGGAGCCGACGATATTGGTGGAGTAAAAAAGTTCAAAAGTGCAGAAGCGCAAAAGGGCAATAGTGCAAAAGTACCATAGCACAAAAGTGCAAAAGAGCAATAGTGTCAGATTATCGGGCTGTTACCTTTTGACTTTTGCACTTTCTTATTGTCTTAATAGAGGGGAATATGTATAATTTTTGCATGGGTTACGCTCTCTTAGGCAGGGACAACATGATCAATTGCATAATTCTCATGAATATCTCATCACTCCAGTTAGGGATCTTATTTAACTGGAATATTAGGGTTCGACTTAGACGGTGTTTCATTTGATGAGAAAAAGCAGCCTCAATTGGTAAAATATAATGAAAAGGAGGCAAAACATGAAAGCATATGAGTACTTAGCTGAGATATTACAGGATGGACATCTATCTATTCCTGAGGACCTGAGGGGCAAACTATCCGGAGAGTCAAAAATCAGGGTCATGCTTCTACTCGAAGATGAGGATACCCCGTGGAACGGTTTTGCGATGTCACAATTTATAAAAGGTTACTCTGAAAAGGACGCCATCTATGACAGCCTATAACTTTGGCGATGTTGTGCTGGTGGGCTTCCCTCATACTGATTTGCGGGGCGTATCCAAAAGACCTGCTTTCGTAATTTATGATGCAGGTGATCTGGACATCCTTGTGGCAAGGGTAACCACGCAGGAATATACCACTGTGGCTGATTATAAAATCGTTGAGTGGAAACGCCGAATCATTCGTCAGGCTCGGCAAACAGGCAACGATCGAAAAGAAATATATAATCAAAAAGTTGGGAACATTGACTGAATCTGAACTGGAGACTATAAAATCTGTATTGAGAAGTATGCTCAAATTGTGAGTTTGAAGAACCAAGAGAGAACCTTATTATAATGAAGAAGAGTATTATTACAGTCTGAGACGACGAAGAGAACGACTGGCATGAAAAAAGCAGATATCGAAACGGCTCCATGTTCTGAATGCGGTGGCCGGCTTGAAAAGAAGTATATCTCTCAGGAATTCGAGAGAGAAGGATTAAAGGTGAAATTGTTAGGGATTGCAGCCCTGGTATGTTCGAAATGCAGGGAAATATACTTTCAGCCGGGAGGGGCTGACAAGGTAGCTGAGGCGGCAAACTCTCTCTTCAGACTTGCGCAGGCGGAAAAGCAGCATAAACACGGCCTGACTGCTCAACTATGCAGGGCGTAATGATTACTCGGTATGTGGCAAAGATTCATCTCTGGAGCAGAAGGAAACAGTGGAAGGATATGATATTGATAGCGGCGTAAATATTTAAACACTCATAACTTTAAACTTTAAATTGTCATTAATAGCCCGGGCATAAAATATGATAGAAGATTACAGTAAAACAATTGATGAGATAGTCAGGAGAATAACCGAAAAAATCAGGCCCTTAAAGGTGATACTTTTCGGATCATATGCATACGGCAGTCCTACTAAAGACAGCGATATCGACCTTCTTATAATAAAAGAAAGCTCCCTGCCGAGGCATCACCGGACAAAAGAGGTAAGACGTATTCTCAGAGGGATGAAGGTTGCCGTAGATATAATCGTTTATACGCCGGAAGAAATAAAAAAATGGGAAGGGATTGATACGGCGTTCATTACAGGCGTGCTAAAAAAAGGTAAAGTCTTATATGGATAATCAGGACAAGAAGAATTCCCTTGTAAAAGAATGGAGGCATAAAGCGGAAAGAGACCTGGACACTGCCCGTCTGACTCTTGATCATAAACCTGAATATACGGATATTATTTGTTACCACTGTCAGCAGGCAGTTGAGAAATATCTTAAGGCATATCTTGTTTACCTTAATACTCCGTTTGAAAAGAAACACGACCTTGATTATCTCATTGATTTGATAGTAGAGAACGATAAAGATATTGAACAGTTTTATGACACTGTAGAGATCCTTTCCGGATATGCTGTCGAAATCAGATACCCAGATGATTGGTCAGAACCAAGTATGGAAGAAGCAAAGGCAGCTTATGAAATTGCCTTGAATATAAAGGAATATGCAGTTAAAATGATTGACATAAAATGACTCTGAATTTTTTTAAAGACTGGCTTACCAAAGGGAGGCAAGGAATATGAAGGCAGCAGCAAGTAATAAAACATTACTCGCCGATGCAGTCGCTGAATTAATAGAGGCGCTTCACCAAAAATATCCCGGCATAAAGACAAAACCAACCCCCCCTATTGAAGATGAGGACTTTACAATAGAAGTTGAGGTTCCATCCCAGCTTTCGCTTGAGGAAGTCGAATCTGAATGTCATAAAGAATGTATCAGGCTTGAAGATAAATACGATATTTATATACTGCCGCTGGTCAAGCAGAAAGCGGCATAAGATAAT
>JAGVGM010000206.1 GCA_020057065.1 Thermodesulfovibrionia bacterium | reverse complement strand
GGAGCAGAAAGATCAAACATTAGCAAAAAAAGCTGCTTGAAGAATAACAATTAAATGGGAGCCATAAATAAATTTCAACTAAAAACTTGACATCTTCTTCTTATTTCCCAGTTTTTCTTTAATCATTTCAAATTCTTTATAAAGCTGATCAACCTTATTTGATAAAACCCCTGCCTTAAAAGCAATACTAATCAATAAAACAATAATGCTTAATCCTACACCTAAAATAATATGTTCACTTCATAACATACCCCCACCCTGATGCCTTCTTTTTGGAGAAGTCCTATGACCTCCATTGCGAACTCCCTGCCAAGGAACCTGTTGTCGTGTCCGACAATGATCCCCCTGCGCTTGATATCATCAAACCCCGATACACCCATTGCCTGCATAACAGAAGGATCATTTTCCATAAACATCTGAATGATCGCAGAAGTCACTATCCTTAAATTGTTGAATGTGAAATCGGTGCCTGTCTCGCCCCTCCATCCTGATGTGCCGAAAATTACTTTGGTTGGTGTAATATTGTCCCGTGCAAACTTTTCTATAAGTGTCAGCAGCCCTCTGTTCTTTGCGACATCGGACAGTATAGCCTTCCAGCATAAGGCGGCGTTTTCGAATTCATGAGTCATTTTTCCTCCATCGATCTCAGAAACAATCTAATTACAATCTCATGACGTATAAACATAATCATTGTAAGACATTAATGTCAGTATCGTAGATATCCTGACGCGCTTCTGAAATACCTTCGGTAGTATCTTGAGAATAAACACAGATCTTTTCAGATTCAGGGAAAACAGTAAGGTACAAAGCCTGACAGCAAAAAGAAGGCGGTATTTATATTTTACAGGGTCTTTTTCGTTGGACTGTTTCCAAAAATCAATATCCCAATAATATTTGAGCTTGCTGTATATGGAGTCAAAAGAGTACAGGTGTCTGATCACTTTCCTGTGCCCCTCCAGCAATTCTTCAGGAGTAAGACGGGAAGGAGTAAAGACAACGTTTTTTGAGTCATATTTGCTCCAGTCTTTATGGATAATGCGGCCCTCTTTTTCAAGACGGTTGAAAAGCTTTGTGCCCGGGAACGGCGTCAGGATATTAATCAAAGGCATCAGCAATCCGGCGTCATCGATAAAATGTATAAGCTCATCAAACGATGCTTTAGTATCAAAATCATATCCTAATATAAAGGACCCCTGGACCAATATCCCGAATGACTGTATCTTTTTTATTGCTTCAGCAAAATCGTGTTTCCGGTTAATGTTCTTGTCCATGCAGGACAGGTTCTCCTCTGATATGGATTCAAGCCCGACAAGTATCGCACCGCATCCGCTTTCTTTCATTAATGTGAGAAGTTCATCCTCTTTTGAGATGTTAATTGAGGCCTGACAGGACCAATTTACATTGTAAGGTTTTAAGGCAATAAACAGCTCACGGGCATATTTCCTGTTTGCAATAATATTGTCGTCAGCAAAAAATATGGACTTTTTCTTAAAGCCTGCAACTGTGCTGTTCACCTTCCTGACCTCTTCGATCACCTGCTCAAGGGTCCTGTGTCTGATCCTCTGTCCGTCAAAGGCATGAACAGAGCAGAATTCACAATGAAAGGGACACCCTTTTGAGGTCTGGACAATATCCGCAAGGTAACTGTCGCCTGAAAGCACCGACCGGTCCGCACAGGGAAAGGCTGTTAGATCAACTTTTCCTTCAGCCTGATATGTCCTGTTCAGCTTACCGTCACGGGCATCTGCTAAAAGTTGGGGCCATATATTTTCTGCCTCCCCTACAACTACAGAGTCGCAGTATTGGAGCGCCTCCTCTACGCACATTGATGGATGTATTCCTCCAAGCACAGTCTTGACGCCTCTTGCCCGGAAGTTCTCAGATATGCCGTAAGCCATTTTTGCAAACATGGTCCTTACAGTGATCCCCGCCAGATCCGGGGCCCAGTCATAATCAATGTCTTCTATATTCTCATCAAAGACCCTGACTTCGTGCCCGGGAGGAGTTAAAGCAGCTAACGTAGGAACAGCTAAAAGGTATGAGAAGGTTTTTTTCGAAAACAGGAATTCGGAAACGAACTTAATATCATAAAAACTTTTTTCGTTATCAGAACTGTTCTTCGGAATAATTAATGCTATTTTCATCTTATTAAAACTGCCCATAGATAGTACTCTATCAAGCAGTTAATTTACAAATGCTATACCTGAGCGCTTAGTTTCAGTTTAAACATGGATCCCCTCTTTGGCAAAGAGGGGCTGGGGAGATTATCAAATATATTATTTATTTCAAAATCCCCCTTCATCCCCCTTTTTCAAAGTGGGAGACAGGAATGAACCCACACTCTTATCCAATGACCCTTTTTTATTCTATAGCTGTTCATCTGTGTAAATCTGTGGCTAAATGCTTTTAACAGGTTGACATATTTGTACCCTTTGCTTTAATTTGGATAGGCTTCATGTTCAAACGTTACAGGAGAAATAATTGGATAAGAGCAAAATGTACTTATACGGCAAAAACTCCGTCAAGGAGCGGTTGAAGACGCATCCGGAAAGCATCCACAAGATCTACGTTCAGGAAAACTTCCGCGATCCGGAGATCAATGGTATCATCGGTCCCCTGAAAATCCCTGTTACTAAGGTAAGTGAACAGGATCTGCTCAGGATCAAACGCGCAGACCGTCTGCAGGGGATCGTGGCGGAAGTGGATAAGTTCAGATATACCCCATTCGATGAATTGCTGCATCTTCCTGAGAAAGAACGCCCGTCATTCATCCTTCTCGACAGCCTGAATGACCCGCACAATCTGGGTACTATAATGCGAACCGCAGCGTGCTTCAGCGGTTTTGCGATAGTCATTCCCGAACACGGCTCATGTGAAGTAAATGAGACCGTTATTCATGTCGCATCCGGCGGTGAGAATTACGTCCCCGTATCACTGGTCACAAATCTTACTGCAACTTTGATAGAGGCCAAAAAAGCCGGCTACTGGGCAGCAGGCACGGTTATTGAAAGCGGAGAGGATATCAATAAAGTCTCTCTGCCGTTTCCACTCTGTCTTGTATTGGGTTCTGAGGGAACAGGCATCCGCTATGGACTGCAGAAACACCTTGATCTGAAGATCACCCTCCCGATGAGAGGCGCACAGCTTTCATTTAACGTAGCCATGGCCTGCGCCATATTTGCCTATGAGATAACAAAACAGAGAGGAAAATAATTAATAATCAGCCCTCTCCGCGTCCTTCACCATAAGCCTTGTCACCGCACTTGCAAAAGCAGCGGGATCTTTTGGCTTGGACCCTTCGAGCAGGAGCGCCTGATCATACAAAAGCTTTATATATTCATCGAGAGCAACGCTCTTCTGGTCTTTTTCAAAAATTTTATTCATCGCTTCAAATATAGGGTGCGCCGGGTTGATTTCGAGTATTCGTTTGTTTTCAGGAACCTTCTGTCCCATTGACTTGAGGAGCTTCTCTACCTGAGGGTCCATTCCGCCTTCATCAGCAACAAGACAACATGCCGTATCCTTCAGCCTTCCCGAAAGCCGGACGTCTTTCACATCATCCTTTAACTGGTTTTTGATGAGTTCAAGGAGAACGCTGAATTTTTTCTTCTCCTCCTTCTCTTTCTCATCCGACTTTCCGAGTTTGATATCGCCTTTAATGACAGACTTTATTTTCTTGCCTTTATATTCCTGCAATCCGCTCATGACAAAATCATCAACTTCATCCAGCATTACAAGAACCTCGTATCCCTTTTCCATGAAAGCCTCGAGATACGGTGATTTCATTATCTCATCCCGTGAGGTCCCGAGGATATAATAAATCTCCTCCTGTCCTTCCTTCATGCCTGCCACATATTCCAGGAGCGTTGTGTACGTTTCAGAGGGCTTCTGTGTTGACTGAAAGAGAAGCAGATCCGCAATGGTCTCTCTCCTTGAAAAGTCATAGTGAATACCCTCCTTTAATATCCTGCCGAACTCTTTATAGAATTGGAGGTACTTTTCATACTCATCCTTCTTCATATCGGTGAGCGTGTCGAGCACCTTCTTTATGATATTTTTGTTGATAATATCAACCTCACGGTTGTTCTGCAGTATCTCCCTTGACACATTCAACGGCAGGTCTGACGAATCTACTACGCCCTTTACAAATCTTAAATACGTGGGGATCAACTGCTCGCAGTGATCCATGATCTGAACCCTTTTTATGTAGAGGGCCGGCCCGATTTTATATTCCTTATAATAGATATTGAACGGCGTTACTGACGGTATGTACAAAAGAGCGCTGAATTCGGAAGTCCCCTCTGCCTTGAAGTGAATCACCTTCGCAGGGTCTGAAAAATCATGAGCGATGTGCTTATAAAACTCATTGTACTCTTCCTGGGTTATTTGTGATTTATCCTTGAGCCAGATCGCCTTTCCTGAATTTAAAGTTTCTTCTTCTTTTATCTTTACCTTCTCGCCCTTTTTCAGTTCACTTTCTTTTTCACTTTCTATATCCATTACGACAGGATGTTCAATATAATCAGAATATTTCCTTACAATTTCCCTGATTTCCCACTCTTCGAGATATTTCTTATCATCCGGTTTTAGATGAAGAATAACATCCGTGCCCTTTTTATCTTTCTCCACATCTTCAATTGTGAAAGTGCCATCAGCAACTGACTCCCACTTCACCCCGTTCTTGCTGCTTATACCCGCCTTCCTTGATATAACAGTAACTTTATCTGCAATCATGAAAGAGGAATAAAAGCCCACACCAAACTGGCCGATAAGTTCCGGGTTATCTCTTACT
>JAGVGM010000280.1 GCA_020057065.1 Thermodesulfovibrionia bacterium | reverse complement strand
TTCTGTTTTTTTTGTTTGGTGATAAATTATAACAGATTTAGAGTCCTCTGAACCTCAAATAATTTCCTTCATTTTATGACTTTTGCAATTGGCTCAATAGTAAAACTTTTATGGTTTTGGGGTGTCAAGTGAAAAAGACAGGGGCAAGTAAAGACTTGGAACCTGAAATATGAAACTATAAGAGCAGCAAGGGTGAATAAGCATATGAAACAGATACAGCCTAAAAGAAAACTTTCTCCTTTCAAAATCGCTGCTATATATGCCGTTGCAGGCGGGCTATGGATTTTATTTTCAGACAAGATGCTTGCCTCGCTGATAGAAGACCCTCATATTCTTACACGCTTACAGACATATAAGGGTTGGGGATTTGTAGCTGTGACTGCTTTGTTGGTTTACGGGCTTATCAAACGATATGTATCTGAAATGCAGAAATCGGAAGAAAGCCTGCGGGAAAGCGAGGGATATAACCGCAATCTGTTCGATCTTTCACCCATCGGTCTTGCCCTCTGCCGTGTGGACGGCGCGCTTGTGGATGTGAACGAGGCATTCGCAAAGATTATCGGAAGGACTATTGAGGAAACGCTCAGGCTCACTTATTGGGACATCACGCCAGAGAAATATGCAGATCAGGAGGCGCAACAGCTTGAATCCCTGAGAACAACAGGCCGCTACGGCCCGTATGAAAAGGCATACAAACACAAAGATGGACATTTTGTTCCGGTGCGGCTTAAGGGACGCATTATCAAAAGAGACGGTGAAGACTTCATCTGGTCGAGCGTTGAAGACATCACCGAGCGCAAGAAAGCCGAACTGGATCTGGAGAAACACCGTGAAAATCTTGAGGAACTGGTCAAGGAGCGGACTCAGGAACTCGAAACAAAAATCTCTGTGATAGAGCGCATGAACAAGCTCTTTGTGGGCAGGGAGTTGAGGATGATAGAATTGAAGGAGGGGATAAAAGAATTAGAGAAACAGATAGGGTCACGTAGCAAGTAGCAAGGGTCAAGGATAAAAAAAGAAGATGCAGGTAAAAAAAGTGGACCCTGAAGCTGTGAGTCGCATGATGTTTTGCCAATGAAAAAAAGACACCTTGTTTTTCTTGTAATCACATTCAGCGCAGTCTGCGCTTTAGCATTCAATGCCTTTTACAGAGAGGCCAAGAACACCGCGATCAAAAAACTGAACGATGAACAGGTTGTCCACGCGAGACAGGCGGCTCTTGGGATTGAGGATTTTTTTAGAACATGGACAGTGACCCTGAACTCTTTCTCAAAAATGGATGAAATCATCAATACCGATGCTGACGGAAAACGCTACATCAAACTTTTTTATGAAGCCCACCATGGGGAAATTAGGTCAATCACCCGTATGGATGATAGAGGAACAATAATCTATACAGTTCCTTTCAGCCGTTCCATAGGAAGCAATATCTCGGAGCAGAAACATGTTAATGAGATACTAAATAAGCACAAGCCTGTCATAAGCGATGTGTTCAAGACAGTTCAGGGGTTTTATGCGGTTGCTCTCCATGTGCCGGTATTTAAAGGATCTGTATTTAAAGGCACAATCGCTATAGTAGTAAACTTCGAAAGTCTGGCAAAACGTTACCTTGATGTGATAAAAATCGGCGAAACAGGCTACGCATGGGTAATCAGCCGTGATGGGACTCAGCTTTACAGCGCAACCACCGGATTTGCCGGCAAATCCGTGTTTGAAAACTACAAGGATTACCCTTCGGTTATTGCTATGGTGAACGATATGCTGAAGGGACATGAAGGTATTGCAGAATACACATTTGACAGAATAGGCGACCGGGCTGTCGGACAGATAAAAAAATACGCCGTGTATATGCCGATTCAACTCGGCAATACATTCTGGTCCATTGTTGTGACATCTGCCGAACAGGATGTACTTTCCGGACTGATATCTTTCAAGAACAGGCTTATCCTTATACTTGGCGTTATATTCTTATTCGGAATTGTCTTCTCACTGCTGGGCGCAAAGGCCTGGTTGATAGTGAAGGAAGAGGAAAAACGCAAGCAGGCGGAAGAGACGCTGCGGAAGAGCGAAGCCCTGCTGAAAGAGACACAGCAAGTCTCACAGGTCGGAGGGTGGGAATATGATATCGAGAAAAAGAAATTGACATGGACGGATGAGGTTTACAGAATTTATGGCGTATCTCATGATGATTATGATCCGAATGATATTACACAGGATATAGCTTTTTATGAAGACGCGGAAGCCATTGAAAACGCATTCAGGCGAGCGGTTGAATTTGGCGAACCTTATGACCTTGAACTGAAGTTCAGGAACGCCGGTGGAAAGAGTCTATGGGTGCGGACAATTGGAAAGGCCGAGCAAAAAGACGGCAAGACTGTGCGGGTGTTCGGAAATATCATGGACATCACCGAGCGCAAGCGTGCTGAGGAAGAATTAAGGATAACCAATGAGGAACTTCTTGCAATTCAAAGGATAATCATTACTACTACTACTGGAGTCAAAGAAATCCTTGAGAAAGTCATGGATGAAGCGCTGAGCATAACAGGGTTTGAAGGCGGGACTATATGCATGGTAACTCCTGATAAAACTCTTCATCTTGCTGCGCATAGGGAAACTTCCGAGGCGACAATTTTAGATTTAACAACAAATGAAATTAAGGTCGGTGAGTGTCTATGCGGTGAAAGCGCAAGAGATCATAAACCTCTAATTCTGCGGAACAGGGATGAAGTGCTTAAGTTTGCCACACGTGAGGCAACCCGTGGCGAGGACATCCGTTTTCATGCTGCATTTCCGCTTGTAATCGGCGAAAGATGCCTTGGGGTCTTGTGTGTATTTACACGGACGGATAAAAAACCGGCTGAAAGGAGATTGAAACTTCTTGAGACCGTCACGGCTCAGATAGCGATTGCAGTAGATAATGCGCAGATGTTTGAAAAAATATCCCGCCATGCCGCCATACTTGAGGATGAGGTTGAAGAGCGCACGAAAGATATTCAGGCAAGTCAGAAGGCGTTGCAGAATCTTGTTGAAGACCTTAATCTTAAAAAAGAAGACCTCAAACAGGCAAACGTCAAGCTGAAGGACCTCGACAGTCTGAAGTCCATGTTCATCGCGTCCATGAGCCATGAACTCAGGACTCCCCTGAATTCCATTATAGGGTTTACCGGTATAATCCTTCAGGGTATGACCGGTGATATAAATGAGGAGCAGAGGGACCAGCTCCAGAGGGTATCAAAGGCAGGAAAGCATCTTTTGTCTCTTATCACGGATGTTATTGATATTTCTAAGATCGAGGCAGGAAAGATTGAGGCCTATGCTGAGGAGTTCGAGCTTGAAGGGGTGCTGAACGATGCTGTATCGGACCTGAAGCTCCAGATCAAGGAAAAGGGGCTCGAACTTGAGGTCAATATGGTTCCGGAGAAGATTACTATGAATACCGACAGAAAGCGGCTCTTTCAGTGCGTCCTGAACTACCTGAGCAATGCAGTGAAGTTTACGGAGAAAGGGAAAATAACAGTCTTTGCCGAAGAAAAAGGTGATATAATCCAGTTAAAGGTGACGGATACCGGTATCGGCATAAAAGAGAAGGATATCCCTATGCTTTTTCAATCATTTGTAAGACTGGATTCGACTTTAAAGATGACTGTTGCCGGTACAGGTTTGGGACTTTACCTTACCAGGAAACTGGTCACCGAAGTGCTCAATGGCGAGGTGTCGGTTGCGAGCACTTACGGAAAAGGCAGCACATTTATGATTAGGATTCCGGTGAAGATATGAAAGACAGAATATAGGAGTCATAATGAGAAAAGAAAACCTGTTTTTTGTATGTCATTCCCGCTTGTCAGGAATCTTTCCGCGAAAGCATATGACAGGAGAAAAAAGAAGAATTCCGGACGAGCCAACAGTAGGCCGGACGGAGCCGCCGGAATGACAGCAAGATTTATTATTCTGAATTCTTTATAAGGTGAAAAGCATATGAAAAAAGTTCTAGTAATTGAAGACAACGAAGATAATATGAATCTCATAACATTCATACTGAAGAAGAACGGCTACAGCACGGTCTGGGCGGAAAACGGCAGGAGGGGTGTGGAGCTTGCCGTTCAGGAAAAGCCGGACTTCATCATACTCGATATACAGCTCCCTGATATAGACGGCTACGAGGTTCTGCGACTGATACGCATGTCAGAGGCAGACGGGAAAGTTCCGATCATCGCCATGACCTCTTATGCAATGAGTGGGGACAGGGAGAAGCTTCTGCATGCCGGCTGTACAGGCTACATTGAGAAACCCATAGACCCTGAGACAGTTATGGCAGAGATAAGGAAGATAATAGAGAAACCCCATGAAGATACTGATTGTTGAAGATAACCCTGATGACAGAAAAGTTCTTAAATTTAACCTTGAGCATCACGGCTGTGAGGTTATAGAGGCGTCAGATGGTGCAGAGGGTCTGCATCTGGCAAACGTAAAAAAGCCGGACTTGATTGTTTCTGACGCGCTCATGCCGGTAATGGACGGCTTCCAGTTTTTGCGGGCTGTCAAAACAGATGAAGTCCTGAAAGACATACCATTCATATTCTACTCTGCTGTTTACACGGGATACAAAGAGGCTGAACTTGCCATATCCATTGCGGAGGCTTTTATAATCAAGCCTAAAGACCCTGAAGACTTCTGGGAAGAACTTAAGAGCATACTTGAAGAATGTAAACTAAAACAAGAAAAGATTATTACAGCAGAATTGATTGAGAAAGATGAAGAATTTCTCAGGAAATACAGCCATATTGTTGCTACAAAACTTGAGGAGAAGGTCAGGGAACTTGAAAAGGCTAAGGCGACAGTCGAGGCGAAGGAGCAGGAATGGCAGATGACCTTTGACTCAATTGGCGACTGCATAACGATCCATGACAGGGATTTTAATATGCTCCTTGCAAACAAGTCTTGCGAGAGAATCCTCGGCGCTTCGCAGAATGAGATCCGCTCCAGAAAATGTTTTGAGTTATTTCACGGTAGGAAGGAGCCTCATGAGGCCTGCCCGAAGCTTAAAACAGAGCAGACAGGAAATCTTTTTGAAACAGAGATGTTTGAGCCAGGACTCAACTGCTGGCTTTCCATTACATGCTTCCCGCTTCTCGATAAAAACGGAGCAGTGCGGGGAGTGGTGCATTTTGCAAAAGATATCACACAACGGAAGAAGATGGAGGAAGCCCTGGTGGAGAGCGAAGCGAAGTTCCGCAAGCTTTCTCAGGAATTCAATGCACTGCTCGATGCCATACCGGACAACCTCACACTTCAGTCTCCGGACCTCAAGATGCTCTGGACAAACAACAGCGCTGCTGCCGGGTTGAACAAAAAACCAGATGAACTGATTGGCGCCTACTGCTACCAGCTTTGGCACAATAAAGTAGAGCCCTGTGAGCCCTGTCCTGTGCTCAAGAGTTTTCGCAGCGGCGAACCCGCAACAGAAACCGTCACTACCCCGGATGGAAAGATATGGGAGATCAGAACCATCCCCATTATAGAAGCAGGCCGTGTTGTCAATGTGATCGAACTCGGCAGGAACATCACCGAGCACCGCAAACTTGAGATGCAGTATCTTCAGGCCCAAAAGATGGAGGCGGTAGGGCAGCTTGCCGGAGGCGTGGCCCATGACTTCAACAACATCCTGACGGCCATCATCGGCTACGGTCATATAGCGCTAATGAAAATGGCACAGGACGATCCGCTGCGGCTGAACATCGAGAACATGCTCGAAGGAGCGGACCGGGCCGCCCACCTTACGAAGGATCTCCTCCTGTTCAGCAGAAAACAGGTAAGCGAACGTAAACCCGTGGACCTGAATAAAGTCATCAGGAAGGTTGAGAAATTCCTAAAGAGGGTCATTAGAGAGGATATAGAGTCTAAAATCATATTGCAAGACCGGCCGATAATGGCCCTCGCCGACAGCCATCAGCTTGAGCAGGTGCTGATGAACTTTGCCACGAACGCCTGTGACGCCATGCAGACAGGCGGCGCCTTCACTGTAACAACGGAACAAGTTCATCTGAACGAAGACTTCACAGAATCCCATGGCTACGGCAAGCCCGGGACGTACGCAATGATTACTGTATCGGACACCGGCAAGGGAATGGACGAAGAGACGCGGACACGTATATTTGAGCCTTTCTTTACGACCAAGGAAGTCGGCAAAGGCACAGGGCTCGGACTGGCTGTCGTGTACGGAATCATCAAGCAGCATGAGGGATTTATCAATGTGTACAGCGAGCCCGGCAAAGGCACTACGTTCAGGATATACCTGCCGATCATCGCCCCGGAAACAAGGGAATTGACCAGGGAGCATCAGGAAGAAACGCCCTCCCGTGGTACTGAAACGATCCTTCTTGCCGAGGATGACGAATCAGTGAGAAGTCTGTCAAAAACCGTGCTGGCAGAATTCGGCTATACCGTCATCGAGGCCGTTGACGGCGAGGACGCGGTTATAAAATTCAAGGAAAATAAAGATATAATTCAACTCCTCCTGTTCGACCTTATCATGCCTAAGATGAGCGGTAAAGAGGCCTATGACGAGATACGGAAGATTAAGCCTGACATGAAGGTCATCTTTGCCAGCGGATACGCGCCCGACCTGGTCCTACAGAAAGCATCTCTCGAAAACGGCGCCCTTCTGATCTTCAAGCCCGTTTCACCGATGAAGCTTTTGAGGATGGTGAGGAGCGTGCTGGATATCACTGCAAAGTAAAATTTCAGAATGAAACAACTTATGCTTTCTTGAATTCGGAACGTGTTATTATTTCGGAGATGTCTTCATCATCGTCTGATATTTCAGAGAGAATAAAGTGCCCCTCATTGTCTTTTTTCAGACTTGTAATTCCGGGGTGCATTTTTTCAAGCTGTTTTATTTCCGACTCCTGACGCTTTACAGTTTTAAGAAGTCTCCTGTTCTCTTCCTCAAGATTATACTTCTCAATGGCAGAGCGAATGGAAAGCTTCAGTTCAATATCATCCCAGGGTTTTGAAAAAAACCTGTAAATCTCACCGCTATTGACTGCTTTCATTGCGGCCAGAATGCTTGCATGTCCTGTTAGCATAATCCTGATGGTTTCAGGAAATATATTTTTTACTGCTGACAGAAATTCAGTCCCTGACATTCCCGGCATCATTTCATCAGAGATCACCAGTTTTATCTTATGTTCTTTTAGTATTTTTAGCGCCTCAACTCCGCTGTTTGCTGAAAAAATATTGTATGTCTCTTCCATTAATGATCTCTTTATAGCCGATATTACGTCGGGTTCGTCATCAACTATGAGTATGGAATCTTCCATGTTTTATCCTCCTATCAGCAATTAATAATTAACAATGAGTAATTAAGGAATAAATAATTTTCCTTAATTACTCATTCATCATTATTCATTGTTCATTCGTTGTTTCACCTTGGTACCAGCACAAATATCCCGGTTTCTGAAGGGTCAAGCTGATAGTAACGTCTGAGCGCCTGAATGTTTTTCCATTTCAATGTTGTACCCTTCGATAAAAGAATAATTCCGGTCCCGCTTTTTACGTCTCTCGAAAGCAGCAGCCCTTCTTTTATATCGTTTACGCTGAGTTCCATCTCAACCATTTTAGTTCCGGTTTTAAGTGAAATCTTTGAATAAACCTCTCTTACCGGCGCTTCAATGAAAGGAGATATTTGTGGATCAAACCTTTTGCCGAATTCTTTTTTTATTTTATCAAGCACAAGTTGAATTGCATTATCTGCATTCAGCTTTCTGAACTCCCTCTCAATAAAATCGGTGATGGCAATAATCCTGGCCCCAACAGGTATCTTTTCTCCGGAGAGTTTGTCAGGAAACCCCATACCGTTGTGCCATTCATGATGATGTCTGATCAGAACGCCCGCCTCTCTCAGGTCTTCCACGGAATCAATTGCGGCCTGTCCCCTCACGGGATGCTGCATGTATTCATTCCGTGCCTCTGTATCCATTTCATCTATTTCCAGTAAAAGCGCCACATCCGGGATACCGATCTTGCCTATATCATGAAGCAGAGCTGCTATAGCAATGGTTTCTACTTCACCGGCTGAGAGGTTCATTGCTCTTGCTATTTTTGTAGACATCTCAGCTACGTTTCTGGAATGATTCCCTGTTTTTTTGTCACGAAGCTCAATCAGGCTTGAAAAGGCGTGAATTGAATTCTTAAAATTAACCTTCAAATTCTTATTAAGTTTTTCGAGTTCTTTGTTTTTGTTCTGTATCTCGAGGGTCTGCTCCTGCACGAAATACTCAAGCTGGGAATTCCATTTTTTAAGTTCCTCATTCTGTTTTTTGATAATTTCCTGTAATCTCTTGTTTTCCTTTATGAGTGAATATCTCCTGACGGCATCTCCTATGATCTGAAGGAGTTCCTCGTCATTCCAGGGTTTTGTTATATACCTGTAGGCTCCCCCTTTATTTATGGCATCAGCGACTGCGTTGATATCTGCGTAACCGGTGAGCAGTATCCTTACGGTATCAGGCAGCATCTCTTTTGCTTTCTCAAGAAATTCGGAGCCGGTCATCGCCGGCATCCTCTGGTCTGAGACAATAAGTCCTATATTGGGATTGTTTTTCAATATCTCCAGCGCCTCTTCACCTGAATTTGCCAGTATAACGGAATAATTACCTTCTATGCACAACCGCCTGAGCGACTGCAGCACGTTCTTCTCGTCATCAACAAATAGAATTTCTACCGGTGTATCGGATTTTATTTCATTCACAGTTTCCATTAACAATTACCCTGTCTTTGTCAAAAATCAGGATGATCCCCTCCTGTCCATCGTAGTATTTCATATGCACCCCTTTTGTATGTATGCCTTTGCCGTTTTTGAGAATATGCGCTGAGAGTTTTCCTTTTTCAAATACTTTCTCAATAAAGGTATTTATTTCTTCAGGCAACGAGTCCTTTCTGTCAGTTCCCAGGATATTACCGTTTTCATGGTGGAAAAGTTCCATCCCAAGTTTATTACACTGCGCTATCTGCCCTTCAGGGTCTATGCCGATTACGGCAAGAGGCAATGAATCAAGGATATTCTGGGAGCAGGTCAGCATTTTATTCCGCATCATCAGATCAGCGGTTCTGTCTGCAACAAGCCTTTCAAGATTATTGTTGATCTCCTGAAGCTCCCTGTTTTTCAATTCCAGTTCCTTTGTAAGCTGAACATTCTTTTGTTTAATAACATAGCGGTCCAGGGCATTGGATATGGCAACCTTAAGTTCAGCGTCATTCCAGGGCTTTGGAATAAACTTGTAAATATGTCCTACATTTATTGCTTCGACTATAGACGATGTATCTGCATAACCTGAAAGGACTATCCTGATTGTATCAGGCCAGCGTTTGTATACCTCCTTGAGGAAATCAACTCCGTTCATTTTTGGCATCCTGTAATCAGATATTACAATCTGAATGTTTTCTGTTCTTCTGAGGATTTCCAGCCCTTCATCGCCCGAAGTTGCAATAAAGATCTCGTATTCACTGTCAAGGAAAAGCCTCTTCAGGGACCTGAGGACGTTTTCCTCGTCATCTACGCATAAAATTCTTACCTGCTCATACATTTTTATTTTCCTCCACAATGACCGGTAGTTTTACCGTAAAAACAGTTCCCCGGCCCACTTCGCTCTCAACTGTGATCTCTCCCTTATGCTTCTTTACTATATCGTAGATTATGCTTAATCCAAGCCCGGTCCCATGCCCCACCGGTTTTGTTGTAAAAAACGGTTCAAATATCCTGTTAAGCTTGTCTTCAGGGATCCCGCTTCCTGTATCTGATACTGATATATTGATCAGCCCGTTGCCGTTCCAGGTCTTTATCTTTATCTCCCCCTGTTTTTCAATAGCCTGAACCGCATTGATAAAGAGGTTCATAAAGACCTGGTTAATCTGCTGGGGATAGCATTTAATCTGGGGGACTTCTCCGTATTCTTTTGTCACTGTTGCCTTATATTTCAGTTCGTTCCATACGATATTTAACGTGCTCTCAATGCATTCGTTAATATCTGCAAATTTGTAGTCCGCCTCGTCAACCCTTGAGAAACTCTTGAGGTTCTGCACAATCTTCTTCACCCTTTCGGCTCCATCAAGAGATTCTTTTATCAACTGTTGGACATCTTCAAGGATATAATCAAGCTTAAGTTTTTTCCTAAGTTCTGTCAGGCTTCCTGAGGCCTCTGCTGATTTAAGGGATTCGATAATCTCGCCTTGTGCATTTATAAATTCTGTTAGTTTATTTGTGTATTTTCCGAGAGTGCTCAGATTGCTTGAGATAAACCCCATGGGGTTGTTAATCTCATGCGCAACCCCGGCGGCAAGCTGCCCGATTGAAGCCATTTTTTCACGCTGCAGTATCTGTGCCTGAGTCTCCTTGAGTTCCGCATAGGCATTCTCAAGCTCCCTGTTTTTCGCTTCAAGCACATGCATCATGTTGTTGAACTGTTCCCCGATCTGGTGAATAGGGTCTGACGTTGCTGTTTTAAATACATTGCATTCTGCGCAGTTATTGTATTTTTGCGCAAACGCCCCCTGCACCTTTTCGCCGCAGAAGGTCCCGGCTATCTGCCAGCATCTTGTCGCTCCCTTGCCGTAACAGAGACAATCTTCCTTTTTGCAATTTTTTATTTCATAGCATGTTGTTAAATAGGGGTTGTCAAGCGCCATTTCATAATGCTGCTGATGGGTGACATTTTGAATAAGATTGGAAATACGCTCAAGAGCCCCTGAGAGTTTTTCCCTGTCCTCGTTAATCTCTTTTGTGGTCTCCTCAAGCTTTGCTGCAATCTGCTTTAATTCTGTGGTGCTATGAAGTGTTATAACCGTCCCTGAATATCCGACATCCTCAGCGTTGAACGGATATGAGTTAAGCTGAAACCAATTCCCCGTAGATTCCTGATACAACTCTACGCCATCGGCATAAAAAGTGCGGCTTTCCAGGCCCTTTTCTTTTATTATTTCTTCCCAGTTTTTACCTAATATCTCCGTATAAGGTTTTTCTGCAAAATCTTTAACCATACGATTAATTCTCTTTATCTCGCCTTTGTCGTTTGTAATAATTATCATATCTCCAATGCAGTCAATGGTTTTTTCCCATTCTTTCTTTGCAACCGCTACTTGCTTAAATACCTTATTCAATGAGTTATGCTCTTCAATTAAAACCTTCTGGCTTTCATAGGCGGCATCCTCAAATTGTATGTATTTATTTATATGTTCTTTCAATGGCTTAACACAAAAGAAGTAAATAGTAGGAGAGATAAGAATAACCAGCATTACGGCATCCAGAACAGCTATTAATGGCTTGGACGAAACCGGCATAAAATTGATGAATAACATAATTATTATCTCGGCAATGAATACAGAGATGGCGATCATGCCCATATAGTAAAAAGGTGATTTATTTGTTATTGTCATAATTCATGAAACCTCAATTATTTCTTTTTTTCTTCTTGTTTCTCTACCCATTGCTTCATTTCCCTGATAGAATCATACGCTTTATCATCTATCGGGACAAATTTATCTATCATCATACCCTTGAGAATTTCCCTTCCCTTTGCGTCATTGTGGGCGTTTAAGAAAATCTGGCGCAGTCTTTCTTTCAATTCGAGGTCAATTCCGTGGCGGATTACAACAGGCGGAATTCCATGCGGTGAAGACTTTTCAATTATCTTGGTCTTCGATGTAAATTCGGAATTCGTATGATTTGCATATTCCCATATAAGGCTGTCAACAGCGGCTCCGTCTACAGCTTCTGTAGCGACTGCCTTGATGGATTTATCATGGGCATGTGTATAGAAAAAACTTTTAAAGAAACTCTCCGGAGTCTCATTCATTTTAGCCAGCATATATGTGGGGATTAATTTCCCGCTGTTGGACAACGGGTCGGTAAAGGCAAAGGTTTTCCCGCGAAGCTCTTTAAAACTTTTAACAGGGCTGTCTTTTGGTACGATAATATAAGAGTAATATACTGTCTCGCCGTAGGCCTTGGGAGCGACTAACAGCTCAAGACCAAACCCTTCATATCCGTCAACATACGGTCCGCCGCATACAAAGGCCACGTCAATATCCCTGTTTTTCAGCATGTCGTTGATCGCGGCATAGTCTTCCCTGTCAATAAATTCAATTTTTTCCCCTAATTTTTCTCCTATATAGTTCAGAAGCTGTTTATAATAAACAAATCCTTCCCTGGGAGTAGTCATACCGCCAACAGCGATACGGATAGGACTTTCTCCTGAGGGTTGTTCTGTGTTTTTTATATCTGTTATTTTAGAAAGGTTTACTTTTGGGGCCTCGTCGTTTCTGCTGCAACCCAGGGTTCCAGCAATGATCAGGCATATCAAAGCCAAAAACAATTTTTTTTTCATTTTTCTTTACCTCTCAATCATGGTTTTTTTCTAAATTGTATATTCGTTATGCATACTGCAATACGAGCGTTCTCTTCTCTTTTATTATCGGATTAAATATGTATAAGCTTAAGGGATACAGGGAATTGCTAAAGCGGTTAGCAAGCAGTCTACGGGTCCCCTCGCGGGAATATCAATGAAAGACTTGAAAGATCTTGAACAAAAACAAGGCAATTAATGTCCTAAATATTCTCCGTCATCTCCCACACACCGCAGGGGCAGATACCGGCGCAGAAGCTGCAACCGATACAGAGGTTCTCATCAACTACGTATTCATATGAGCCGTCTTCGTATTCTTTCCTGCTTATGGCCCCGTAGTAGCAGGTCGCCTCACACATGTGGCAGTCCCTGCATACAGCGCATGACATGCAGCGGTTTGCTTCTGTCTCAGGCTTAAAGGGTTCGCCTTTGCAGACATCGTAATAAGATGTTTTTATTTTTTCGTAGGGCACCAACGGCCGCGGAGCAGGCATGTAATAAGACCTTCCTGAAAGCAGGGCATGAATTGCTTCTGAAGCCTTTCTGCCTTGACCGATCGCATGTGTCACGAGACCAAGTTTTGTAGCATCTCCGATCGCGTAAACTTTCGGGTCAGAGGTATGTCCGACCTCGTCTGCCTGTATCCATCCGTTCTTATCAGTATGCACTGAAGGCGGCAGGAACTCTGTCATAGGCATGTCGCCAATTGAAATTATGACGGCATCCGCATCAAGCGATGAACCGTCGGTAAAGTATATCTTTTTATCCTTTTTCACGTATTTCTCAGTGAATTTGGGCCAGACGATCTTTGTTCCGAGTGATTGTGCGATCTCAAGCTCTTTGCCGAATGCAGCGGGTTTTTGAATGTCAACCGCCGTAACCTCTTTTGCCCCGCAGTGAAAAGCCTGCGCCGCGGCATCCATACCGACATTGCCGGCTCCAATGATGACTACCCTCTGATTTTTCATTTTCGGGACGTTGCCGGTATTTATACCTCTCAGGAAATCATAGGCAGAGACCATGATCTCGGCTCCCGGGACCGTCATCATTCTCGGTTTGTGCGCCCCGCATGCAACTACTACGACATCATGTTTTTTGTAAATCTCTTCAAATTTCTTTTTATTCACTGCTGTTTTCAGATGAACGGTGATACCGGTCTCTTCAAACCTTGACAGCTCTTTCTTCAGCACTTTTTGCGGCAGCCTTTCTCTTGGGATGCAGAGTTCGAGCTTGCCTCCGAGTTTTCCGGCAGCTTCGTAAATATCAACATCATGTCCTTTCAGTCCAAGCTGCCATGCAGCAGATAACCCTCCGGGCCCGCCGCCTATAACGGCAACTTTTTTAGAGGTCCTTTTCGCCCGCTTTGAGGCCTTTACATTAAGGCTTGCCTTTCCCATTTCCTTTATATTGAATGCGCTGTCAACCCTCGACCTCGTACAGGCGCTCATGCAGAGATTGGGACATATCTCACCGCACACTGAAGCAGGAAGCGGGCTGTACTGAAGGACCAGTTCAAGCGCCTCGTGAAGTTTTCCGGCCCTGATAAGCTGTGCGCGTTTTTGTGTGGGTATCCCGCTCGGACATGCATGTTCACATGGAGGAGAATATTTGTAATTATTCCATACAGGCTTAAATCTCCTGTCTGTTCCGGTTGTGATGTAAGGAAGAACAGTGCAGGGATGGTTAAGATATTCTGCAAAAATTCCGCCTTTGCCGACGCCTGACTCCCAAACATTATTACGGAACTCTGTGATAGACATCTTAAAAACTTTTTTCTTTGCGCGCTCCTGAGCTGTGAATGGAAGAAGTTTTTTCCATTCATCTCTTGAACGGGTAAGTTCAGAGAAATCTTCAGTACGCTCTATAGCCTCAAGATAAGGCTTCATATTGGAGGTCAGCCATTGCCAGTCCTGATCGGTCAAATCAAGAAGTTTCACATCGCTTTCACTGTAACCCTGGATCTGCCCCCGGAAATAGACTATTCCACCTACCATTCCCACACAGGGACGGTAGCCGAGAATATTCTCCGGATTTCTCGGATTTACTCCGCAAACAACCGCTATGCCGCCTGCCTTGAATTCTGCAAATGTGTCGCCTACATCTCTGAAATACCATGATTGAGGCGGGTCAAACTTGGGGTTATGCTTTGTCATCGTGTCACAACGTGCGCCTCCTCCGCCCTGCACATAAAGCACCCCCTGTGCGGCGGCGTTATGCGCTCCGTTTGTGACGTCGCCGAGCACGGTTATCCTGGCCCCGCAGTTTATCCAGCCCACATCATCTGAGACGCTTCCTTTCACCACAATCTCTGTGCCGAACATGCCCATGCTGCCAAGTCTCTGCCCGACAGGACCTTCAATAAAAATCTTTACTGACTCGCCTCTCGGCCATATCCGGCCGCCGATGCCGTGCTGTCCGTCAGCAACAACCTGGAGTTCACGCGCGCCATGGCGAACCGCGTCCTGAATTTCTTCTTCAAAAATCCTTGACGGAGTTCGTTTACCTTTGATGTTGCCTTTAATAATAATCTTTTTCATGTTTAAACAGTTTTGTAGTCAAAATATAGTTTCATAAAATCTCCCCTAACCCCTCTTTACCAAAGAGGGGAATAATATCTCCCCCTTTGAAAAAGGGGGATGAAGGGGGATTTTTCAACAAACATAACTTATCTGCAGCCTCTCGGCAATAGCATGATCATCGGTACTGATGCCGTCTGACATGCCTATAGGCAATTCGGTGCTTCTGCCCATAGGGGCGAATATCTTTTTAAGTTCCACATCCAAAGATTTATAAACTTCAACAACCCTCTCGGCAACTGCGTCAGGATCGAGCCTTCTGTAAAGCTTCGGGTCCTGTGTCGTGATACCTCTCGGACATTTCCCGAGGTTGCACACATTGCACCGGTTCATCTCATCCCCATGACAGGACGCTGCAGCCTGCATAATATATTTCCCGATTGAAACGGCAGAGGCCCCTAACATAAACAGAGCTGCAGCATTTGCAGCAAGATTGCCTTTTTTACCAATACCACCTGCAGCAATAAGCGGCAATTCGTTCTGCTTGCCCTGTTTTACAAGGTCGAGATAGCATTCTCTTATATTTGATGCAATGGGGTGTCCCATAGTGTCCATCGAGACGTTGTATGCAGCTCCGGTCCCGCCGTCTTCCCCGTCAATGGAAAGGGCAGCGGCATATGGATTTCTTACAAGGTTATTTAAAACAGCCTTGGCGGTTATAGTGCCTGAAATCTTCGGATAAACAGGCACCCTGAAACCCCATGCCATTGACATGGACTGGATCATCTTTGCAACGGATTCTTCAATCGAATATTGAGTCTGGTGTGTTGGCGGGGACGGAAGGTCTACGCCCATCGGCACGCCTCTTATTTCTGATATTAACTTCAGAACCTTGTGCGCCATAAGGAGTCCGCCGTCTCCGGGCTTCGCGCCCTGACCGTATTTGATTTCTATAGCGCATGGGTCTTCAATCATGTGGGGGAGCGCCCTGACGATTTCATCCCACCCGAAATAGCCTGAGGCGATCTGCGGGATAAAATATTTTATGAACCGGGACTTAAGAAGTCTCTGCGGCATACCGCCTTCACCTGAGCACATAACAACAGGCATTCCTTCAACTTCGTTGAGATACGTGATGCCCATTGCAAGCCCTTCCCACATAGTCGGAGAAAGAGCCCCTATGGACATACTTCCTATCATTACGGGATATATCTCACGGACAGGCGGTATGAATTTACCGGAAATTTTATCCGCAGCAAGCTTGCCGTCAATCATTTTCAACGGCAGTTCTTCTGCGGGAAGTATCCTGCCCAGGTACGTCCTTATCCTGAATTCATGTCTTCCCGCATCAAGCGCCGGGTCGGTGAGCATCGAGATTCTTGTAAACCTCAGCCTGTCCAGCGTGGAAGGATTGGGATCATTTCTTCTGCCTCCCCTTCTGTAAGGATGCCCGCCTTTGTTTTTGTGGAAGTTGAATTTACTTTGCGGATTATACTCCGGCTCAATAGCCTCGTTAGGACATACGAGTGCACAAGTTGCGCAACCTATACAATAACGCTCTATGTTTGTTGTTTGTTTCACCATTGTAGTGACGACACGCGCTGCCTTCGGCTCAGGTGTAATTCCCTCTGACTGTACTACACGTTTAACAACGACTGCAGGTTCTATAGAAAGCATAGGACATACGGCTGTGCATCTTCCGCAGCGTTTACACCTTTCTTCATTCCATCTGACTATATATGGCAGATCCTTTATCGCCAGTTCGTGATTATGGTCTAACCGTGAAGCTGGTTCCATACCATCACCTCCTGCGCATCTGGTTTGACAATAACCATGTCATATTTCATGGGAAAAACATCCTGCGCTTTATCTCTTTCGGGAATTATGCTGTCAAGCCCGCATTCCTCGGACATAAATCCGTATTTACCCTTAATCCCTCCAACAACCCCAGGCCTCAGTTTTTTTGCATCCTGGACCATGATGCAGGTCCCATCAGGCGTAAATGCAATAACGCAATTAGGGCCGTCTATGCAAAGCGGTCTCAGTGATATTTTCATCAACCTCGCAGCTTCGCTGTCTGGTCTTGCGTCAATCTCCTTCTGCTTTAGAGGAGTGATAACATCTTTATAATATGTAAGCGGATACCCGAGTCGTTTGCATGTGTAGTGTAAGATGTGACAGAAAACTTCGCTGTCGCTGTTATAACCGATATAGCCCGGAAAGTTCCTGCTCATCAAGAACTCTCTTATAGGCACGAATGCCGTATTTTCGCCGTTTACCATCGCGCCGAAGCCCTGAATGAAAAATGGGTGACATGCATAGAGGTTAATAGCGTAATTGGTATTTTGTCTTCCTTGCGCAAAGATGATCTTTGCCTTGAGCGTAGATTTCTCGAGACCGAAAAACTCACAAAGCTCAAGCGGGTCCCCAACCTCTTTCAATGTCAGCACATCAGGATAAAAAGAAAATACGATTATCGACTCGTCGTTCTCGCCGAATTTCCTGAGGGTCAATCTCGTTTTCAGAAGTAAATCTTCCTTCTCTTCCATGGATCTGTCCTTGTAAACATCCGGATAATCATAAGCCCTCGCAAAATAGTAGTCCCTGTGAGAGATCCCTTTTACCGGCTTGATCCTCGGGGTCCAGGCGTATTTTAGTTTAAAACCAAGTTTATTCAGGTACTCATCAAGCGTATGCATTCCGTTCTTGGAACAGATGCCCGAAAGAATGGGATAGTCTTTTAATTCCTCAAATTCACCGCCGAGGCCTTTCAGGATAAGACCCATACCGGAACCGTCATGCCCTTCTTTCATGGTCTCCAGGGCGGTTATGTTCTCTGTGGGCGAGAAATAATCTTTTGATGTTATTGCAGCAAGTCTACACATTTTGCAAAACCTTAAGTAATTGAGATTATAACTCCATATTTATATTTAGGCAAAAAAAAGCGTCATTACCACCTCTGCAATTAAAGTGGTACGGACGCTGTTTTGAACGGTAACCGTTAGCCGTAGGTGTTATACTATCAATTAAGGTGTTTTTTGTCAAACATATCATTGATATCATTCTTATGTAAATATGTGTCATTACTCATTGAAATGCTAAAATAGTGCCAGCTTGGAACTCGTTGTATTTTAAGGATTACTGCAAAACTAAAAGGCTACAATATTGTAGTTTGCTACAAATTTGAATGTTAGGGCAAGTAAAGAAATTTCCTGTTTGAACTGATGATAATTTTGTTTTCAGATTATGTATTTTTCTACTACTAAGGCGGCAAAATCCATGGAACTTGTGAAACCAGGCGAGATCGTGTTCAGAACATAAACGCTGCTATAGCTCTTTCATTGAAATTTCTATCATATATCAATAAGGATGCAAGATAGAACAACGATTAAAAATCCCTTGACAAACAAATTTTATCTTGTGTAAAGTTATGCCAATAGGTGACCGTTTGCCATGTCTAAAATTTCATCCGGGATCATAAATCTTGACAGGCTTATTGACTCTTTATACATAGGAGACAATGTTGTCTGGGAAGTCGACGCAGGCACACCATACAGCATTTTCATTCATAATTTTGTCCGCCGGTCTTTTTCTGATGCACAGAAAGTCATTTATGTAAGTTTCAATAGATCGCCTCAGAGTATTATTAATTCTATCAGCAGTTTCATTGATGCAAATAATTTTGTTCTAATCGATTGTTTCACTTCCGGTAAGGGCAAGAATGACAATACATTTCTGAAATTTTATGAAAAGCCCACAGACCTTAAAATCATAAGGATCGGCAATCCAAAAGACACTGACGAATTTACGCAGACCCTCAACTCCATTGAAGACAGTTTTCCTCCTGGTGCAAGATATATTTTTGACAGCCTGACAGGAATGCAGGATCTCTGGGGAGATGAAAATATTACATACCGGCTGTTTACGTATATGTGTCCAAGGTTATATGATCTTGACACTGTAGCCTACTGGATCTTGGAAAAAGATGCCCACAGTCAGAAATTCAAAGCAAATCTGAGACACATAACGCAGGTTGTTTTTGACCTCTACAAAAGAAATGATCAGTTGTATATAAAAGCGCTGAAACTGGACGGCAGGCAGGACAGGGAAGCATTCAAGCCCCATCTCTTTGAGGCAAATGATAAGTTTGTAACAATTACTTTACCCAGGAAGGAGCCGGCTGTCGAAATTGGTCAAAAAATAAAAAATGTCAGAACAAGGATCGGCATAAGCCAGAAAGAACTGGCTGACAGGGTCGAGCTCTCTGCAAGCTTTATTTCACAGCTTGAGAACAACCAGATAAGCCCGTCCCTCAGCTCTTTTCTTCAGATATGCAGTGCACTCAATGTCAGTCCGGGTGAATTATTAAAAGATACTAAGCCGTTAACAAATTCGTGGCTTCTGAAAAAAGACATTGTAGTTTCAGTTCCTCCTTATATTCAGGAGGGGATCAAGATCTACGATATTCTGAGCGATGAAAAACTTTATGCAAAATTTATTGAAATGCCGCCTGATAATGTTTTACAGGGACATTTTTTTCATAAAAAGTCTCCTGAATTTATTTGCGTTCTTGACGGACATATTTTAGTAACAGTGGAGGGAATAGAAGTCAGGCTTAGTCGGGGAGATAGTATATTTTTAAAGGAAAACATCCCCACACAGTGGAAGAATGAAGAAAGTGATAGAGCTGAACTGCTGATGATCTCAAGCAATTAATTTTTTTGCCCTTTGAGATAAGCAATACTTAAATAATCGTCAGAATGTTCAATAATACTTAAATGAGGGAGGTGATAAAAGTTGTCAGATGTATGTGCGTTAACAGACATGAATTTTAATTTGCAATTTTTAAAAACCGCCGGTTGTCTGTGCAGCCTATTTAAATTTAACCATACTATTAAAGGAGGTGCTTAATGAGTTTCAGCAAACCAAATTACAGTGCAGCAACACTCACTACAACAAGAGTTACTCCCGCTCCGGTATCAGGTATATGCGTAACCTGTATTGACGGTTGTGAAGGACCGTGTGAAATCGGGAGGTCAGCCCTCAAAGGGAGAGAGGTCATTTATCCTGTGCCTTTTGGTAAAATCACTGCGGGTTCCGAGAAGGATTATCCAATTGATTTTTCCCATTTCAATATTCAGGGTACCGCAGTAGGCGCGGTCGGTATTGAAGCTGACTCCGATAAAGCAAGATTTCCTGCTGTAGATACGACTACCACGGTCGCCGCGGATAACAGTATCAAGATGAACTTCCCTGTATTTACAGGAGCTGTGGGTTCTACAGATATATCCCGCATTAACTGGGATGAGGTAGCTGTGGGCGCTGCAATATCCGGAGTGCTGGTCGTTATAGGCGAGAACGTTTGCGGAATGGATCCTCAGGCGGAGTTTAAAAATGGGAAGGTGACCAAATCACCTGAAATGGACCGCCGCGTTAACGCTTTTAAAAAATGGTACGACGGTACCGGAGGCATAGTAGTTCAGGCAAATGTAGAAGATTACAGGCTCGGCGTTCCTGAATACGTAAGGGAAAAACTTGGCATTGATATATTTGAACTAAAATGGGGACAGGGCGCAAAAGACATCGGCGGCGAGGTTAAACTACGCTCGATAGAAAGGGCGCTGCAATTGAACGAGAGAGGCTACATCGTTCTTCCTGACCCGACAACTGCATCGGCCCAGAATGCTTTCAAGGCAGGCGGCATCACAGAGTTTGAGCGTCATTCACGTCTTGGTATGGTCAAAGAGGATACCTTTTATAAAACAGTCGAACACCTCCGTTCACTTGGATTCAAGTACGTTACATTGAAAACCGGCGCTTACAGGCCGGCCGACCTGGCAAGGGCCATAAAGTTCTCCTCCGAGGCAAAGATCGATATGCTTACGATAGACGGTGCAGGCGGAGGCACAGGTATGAGCCCATGGCGAATGATGAATGAATGGGGTATCCCCACTGTGCAGATCGAATGTCTGACACATCAGATGTGCAAGAGGCTTGCAGCTAAAGGCTCTTATGTCCCCCCTATCGCGATCGCAGGCGGACTCTCCCTTGAAGACCATATCTTCAAGGCCATCGCTCTCGGCGCTCCATTTGTAAAAGCTATCTGTTTAGGCCGTGCAATTTTTACAGCAGCTATGGTAGGAAAGACCCACGGTAAGCTTATGGCGGACAAGATGGAAATGGAGGGCGAGGACATCGAAAATGGATATATCAGACTCTTTGCTGTAGGCGCTCAGTTAAAAGAACGTTTTGGTAAGGATTTTAATAAAATACCCGCAGGCGCGATCGGGATGTATTCCTATATCGACAGGTTAAAACAGGGCTTGCAGCAGTTTATGGCCGGGGCGAGGAAATTTGCTCTCAAACATATTGATCGCAACGACCTTACTGCCTTGACCAGGGAAGCAGCGGATGTATCAGGAATTTCCTATGTCATGGATGCTGATCGTGAAGAAGTTGATAAGATATTGGGTTAATTCAAATTAAGGAGGTTAATGAAATGTTGAACGCTATATGCAAGAAAAATTGTGCTTCGTGTTTTGCAGAGCCGGTATGCGCCGTGCAGGCGATCATTACGCAGCAGGGATCAGTGTATGTTCAGACAGAAAAATGTATAGGCTGCGGCTGCTGCCGTACAGCCTGCATCACCTTTGGCTACGATAATGCGCTTAAAGACAAAACAGTTGAGTGGCTGAAAGGCACAGCATAAAGATTTTAAAATAATTCAAAATGGATTCAGGGAATTAAGAAGCAGAGTTTCAACCGTTCGAACAGTTCAAGCGGTTCGGACGGTTGAAACGGCTCAGGTATTCATTTACTGCATATTTGAATCCCTACTATCAAAAGGTGACAAATGAACGGATGGATTGGTCGTTGTTTGAGAGTAAACCTGACTTCGGGGAAATACGGCATTGAGGATTTGAACAAGGATGTAATTCAAATGTTTCCAGGAGGACGCGGGCTTGCGGTTAAGATATTTTCAGATGAGGTGTCTCCGCTTACAGATCCTCTCTCACCAGACAATAAGCTGATTTTTTCTTCCGGACCGATGGTTGGGACCGGCGCTGTTACAGGCGCCTCCTGCAATGTCGTCACGAAATCAGCTTTAACCGGTACGCTCGCATGCGCAAAGATGCGCGGCCACTTCGGTTCTGAAATGAAATATGCCGGTTTCGACATTATTATTATCGAGGGCAAGGCCGAATCGCCGGTCATCCTGTCAATCATGGATGACAAGATAAGACTCATGCCGGCACTTGAATACTGGGGACGGTCAACATCTCAAACTGAAGATATGTTCAAGGAAAGCCTCGGCGATCAGTGGATCGCGCGCGAGACTTTTCTGGTAACGATCGGGCCTGCCGGAGAACGACTTCTTCCTATAGCAAATATTATCAACGATCGTTTCCTGTCAGTCGGTGGGGCCGGCATTGGGGCGGTAATGGGATCAAAGAACCTTAAGGCTGTTGCGGTAAAAGGACAGCACTCAATAGAGGTGGCTGATGGCAATAAATTCGTCCAGGTTGTCAATACCATGATCAACAAACTGAACAGCGCTCCTTTAACTTCCCAGTCTATGACCCAGTGGGGCACCGCGTTTCTTGTTGGGCTATGCTATCAAAAGAAGATAATACCCGGCAACAATTTTCAGAGGTCGTCCATTACCCTGAAAAATATCGGTGCGGAAGCGCTTGAGAGCGCCTTTGCCCTGCGAAGCAGGGGGTGTTTTGCCTGTCCGATAGCGTGCATAAAGAAGACCGAAATGAAGCATTCTTCATATGAAGGCAAGGGGATGGTGCCGACCTACCTGGCAATCGGGGCCCTAGGACTTAATTGCGGGATCAGCGACCTTTCAACAATAGGGACAGCAAGCATGCTATGCGCTGAAATGGGACTCGACCCCGTTGCAACAGGAGGTGCTCTGGCAACGGCTATGGAATTGGTTGAAAAGAAAGTGACCTCAACAGAAGAACTTAAACTCGATCTTGAGTTCGGTAATGGTAATGGAATGCTGGAGGCACTGAAGCTTGTTTCCACAAAAACAGGCCCTGCGCAAAAACTCGGACAGGGGGCAAAAGCCCTCGCAGCATCTTTCGACAGGGCCGATCTTTTTATGGGGGTAAAAGGTATGTCTATGTCGCCGTTTGACCCCCGCGCTATTCAGGGTATGGGACTGCATTTTGCCACCAGCAATTACGGTCCCCACCATCTGTATGCTTATACATTTATAGATGAACTTCTTAATGTAAATGAAAATATGGACCCTTCGGCAATTGAAGGGAAGCCTGCCCTAACAAAGCTTTATCAGGATATTACAGCTGTTATGGATTCGCTCGGTCTATGCAACTGGCCGCTTATGGGACTCAAATTCAAGAATTTTGTGCCCCTTGTGAACAGTTGTCTCGGAACCGGCTATACTGCTGATGACCTGCTATTAATTGGTGAGAGGGTTTGGAATGTTGAACGCCTTTTCAATATGAAGGCAGGTTTTGACGGGTCACATGATGTCCTTCCGGCCAGATTTACTGAAGCACCGCTTTCCGGCGACGATGGAGAAAAGCATATAAGCAGAGTCCGTGAGATGCTCCCTGAATACTACAATTTAAGAGGGTGGAATGAGCAAGGCAAGCCTATATCCGAAACTTTGGAGGCGCTTGGATTGGAGGAACTATAATGCCGCGAATAAAGATCGACCATGCAAAATGTACCGGATGCAGACATTGTGAGATCGCATGTTCTCTGAACCATGTAGCAAATGTTGCAAATCCGAGGCGCGCCAGGATAAGAGTGATGAAAGACAAAAATCGATATTACCCTGTGATAGCAGGACCTTTTGTGGATGCTGCCTGTACTTCAAAACATATCATTGAGATAGATGGACACAAATATGATATGTGCGCCTTATGCAGGGCGTCATGTCCGCAGAAGCCCTATTTTATCGAGGCAGAAACCGGGATACCTTTGAAATGTGATTTCTGCGGTATTCCGCCGTCGCCTTCCTGCGTCAGGTGGTGTAATACCGGGGCACTGGAATTGGTGGAAGATTGAAAGACAGTGCTGAAGTGCCAAAGTTCAAAAGTGCAATAGTATTTAGTTAGAGTCTGGATATAAACTCGAACATTTAACTGTCATTCCCGCAGTCTTTTGAGCGGGAATCCAGTCTTTTGAATAAGTTGTGGATGCCCGATTAAGAACTTCGGGCATGACAGATCAAAGAAGTAGATAATTAATCCCGATGCAAAGCATCGAGGAATTCTTTTGATAAAGCTGAATTACTAAATATGGCAAATAATAACAATAACAAACCCATCGGCGCAGTGATGGTAGTCGGCGGAGGTATTGCGGGTATCCAGGCATCCATGGATCTGGCGGAGCACGGGTTCTATGTGTATCTCGTTGAGAAATCTTCCGCAATAGGAGGGCTTATGGCTGCCCTTGACAAGACCTTCCCGACCAATGACTGCTCAATATGAATACTGGCGCCAAAACTGGTGGAGACCGGTCGGTCGCCGAACATTGAGATCATTACCAATACTGACGTTCAGGAAATAACGGGGAAAGCGGGTAATTTCAGTGTGAAGGTGCAGAAGCGTCCGCGCTATGTGGACAGCGCAAAGTGCACCGGATGCGGATACTGTTCGCCCTATTGCCCTGTAACAATACCAAATCCCTATGACCAGCATTTTACACATAAAAAGGCTATTGATATCCTATACAAACAAGCTGTCCCTTCATCCTATTACATTGATCCTGACCACTGTCTTTTTTTGAAGAATAAGGAATGCAAACAGTGCACAAAGGCATGCCAGACCGGAGCGATCGATTTTGCTCAAAAGCCTGAAACAGCAACCTATCAGGTCGGGGCGGTCATTCTTACAGCCGGATTTAAGGACATTAATCCCGCCGGACTTTCAGAGTATCTTTATGGTATTTCACCAAATGTAGTGACCGGTTTGGAATTTGAGCGTATATCAAGTGCATCAGGGCCGTATCAGGGAAAGATCCTCAGGCCGTCAGACCTGACTAAGCCTCAGAAAATAGCCATCATCCAGTGCGCAGGCTCCCGTTCATCGGTTTCGGGCAACAGTTACTGTTCCTCGGTCTGCTGCAAGTACGCGGTAAAGGACTCTATCGTGGCGCTTGAACATGAGCCCGATCTGGATATTACGATCTTCTTTATGGACATGCGCATGTACGGAAAGGGGCTTGACACATTTTATGAGAGAGCAATTGAATCCGGGGTAAAATTTGTCCGCTCCAGGGTCTCAGAGATCGATCGTAATGCAGAAACAGAGGACCTCACTGTTAAATATATAACAGAAGACGGACATCTAAGACATGAGACCTTTAATCTGGTGGTCCTGCCCACCGGTCTTGAACCTTCGCAGGGTACTTTTGCGCTGGCAAAGGCGGGCGGTATCAAACTTAATAAATACGGTTTCTGCAGTACCGGGCTGTTCGATCCATTGTCCACAAGCAGGGAAGGAATATTTGTCGCGGGCGGTCTGCGTGAACCTGTTGCGCTTCCGGACAGTGTTATACAGGCAAGCGGCGCGGCCGCAGGTGCCGCGGAACTTCTGCAATCAGCACGCGGCACTATGATAATCAATCGGGAATTCTCCGAAGAGTCCGCTCTGGGAAATAACATACGCATAGGAGTATTTGTCTGCCGCTGCGGGAAGAACATAGCAGGGGTTGTTGATACGTCTGATGTCAGAAAATATGCTTCTGAACTCCCTGATGTTGTTATGTGCACAGAAAATCTCTATTCATGTTCAGAGGATGCTCAGGCTAAAATCAGTGAAATAATTAAAAAGGAAAAGCTTAACAGGGTCGTGGTCGCGGCGTGCACTCCCAGGACCCATGAACCTCTTTTTCAGGAGACAGTGCGTGAAGCTGGACTGAACAAATGCCTCTTTGAGATGGTGAATATCAGAGACCAGTGTTCGTGGGCTCACTCTCATGAAAAAGAAGAGGCGACAAGAAAGGCCAAAGATCTGGTCAGAATGGGTATTGCAAAGGCACGGCTTATACAACCGCTTGATGAACTTATTATTAACGTAATTCCAACAGCGCTGGTTATCGGAGGAGGTCTGTCCGGGATGACAGCCGCGTTATCCATTGCTGATCAGGGATTTGAATGTTATCTTGTTGAGAGAAGCGCCCAACTCGGCGGCAATCTCAGAAATCTCTATTTCACATTAAGGGGTGACG
Source organism: Thermodesulfovibrionia bacterium (assembly GCA_020057065.1). Lineage (GTDB taxonomy): Bacteria > Nitrospirota > Thermodesulfovibrionia > UBA6902 > UBA6902 > SURF-23. The sequence goes on along the minus strand of JAGVGM010000280.1, from coordinate 6,502 downwards.
ACCCGCAGGCCTATCTTGCAAATATAATTGATCGTACAGATCGTCATGAGCGCATTAAAGTATATACAAATGCAGAGATACAGAGTGTAGATGGGTTTGTCGGTAATTACAGAACGGTGCTTACCACCAGAAATACTGAAGGACCCGTTGAACTTCAGCATGGTGCAATAGTCCTTGCAACGGGGGCAAAACAATATATTCCTGACGATCATCTGTACAGAAAAAATGAGAATGTCCTGCTTCAATCCGAACTTGAAAGGCAGGTGGCCCTGGGCAGCTATGTGCCGAAGGACGGAGATACTGTAGTTATGATCCAATGCGTTGGTTCAAGGGACATGGAGCGCCGCTACTGCAGCAGCATCTGCTGCAGCACAGCCATAAAGAATGCCCTGAAAATAAAAGAGATGAACCCTAAGACCAATGTATACATCCTCTATAGGGATATAATGACATACGGATTTCTCGAGGACTACTACACGCTTGCAAGAAACAGGGGGGTGCTGTTCATCCGGTTCGACCGTAATAACAGACCGGAAGTAACGGAGCAAAAAGGCAACTTGGCCGTTATCGTAAAGGACAACATAATTGGAAGAAAGATCAGGATATCTGCGGATAAAGTCGCCCTTAGCACCGCAATTATTCCTGACCGTGATGAGAAGTCGGAAAAGGCGCTTTCCGTGCCTCGTTCTTCAGACGGGTTTTTCCTGGAATCTCATGTACAGTTAAAGCCTGTTGATTCGTACATAGATGGTATTTACATTTGCGGCATGTCGCATTTCCCGAAATCAATTGACGAATCGATCGCCCAGGCAAAAGGAGCGGCGTCAAAAACCGGAATGCTTCTTTCCCGGAGATATGTGAAAGCTGAGCCGATCGTGTCTTCATGCGATCCTGAAATATGCATAGGATGCAGCCTTTGCGCTCACTTCTGCCCTTATAGTGCGATACAGATGACAAAAGCGGAAAAAGGGAAAAAAGCGGAGATCATAATCGCGGCATGCAAAGGATGCGGGGTATGCGCCTCTTATTGCCCGACAAAGGCTATCACAATGGGGAGGTTTACAGACGGACAGATCAACGCACAGATCGAGGCGTTTGGGGCCTTTGCAAATAAGCCGGAAGGAGTAAGGTCGTGAAATACAAACCAAGGATACTCGGCTTCCTGTGTCACTGGTGCTGTTATGCCGCAGCCGATGCAGCCGGAGTAAGCCGTATGCAGTATCCACCGAACATCAGGGTGATAAGGGTAATGTGCACCGGAAGGATCGAACCTTCATATATCCTGAACGGTTTTTTGAACAACGCCGATGGGGTCTTTGTAGGCGGCTGACACCTGAAAGAGTGTCATTACCGGTCAGGTAATTACGAAGCAGTGAACAGGTTCGAACTGGTGACTATCGTCCTCGGACATCTCGGTATTGACACCGGAAGGTTTACGTATCAGTGGATATCTGCTGCAGAGGGTATAAGGTTTGTAAAGCTGATAACGGAGTTTGACGGTCAAATATCGGACCTCGGCCCGTTTGGAGACAAAGAAGGACTTGAACCTGATGCTGTGACCTACAAACTGAAGGCAGCAATAAAAGCGCTTGAGGGCCGTAATTTCCGTATGGCTTTTGCCAGACAGGCGAAACAGATAAAGGATGAAGGAACGTTCGGAAAGTTCCCTCAGAAGGATAAGCTCCTTGAAATGTTCATCAGGGAAATGAATCTGTATCAGACATTGCTTTATCTTGAAGAGAAGAGGCGCTCGACAGAGGAACTTGCCGAACTTCTCGGCGTCCCTGAAGAACAAGTAATGTCATTTATTGAAACACTGAAGAAAAAAGAAATGTGGACCGGGGAGCTATCGACCAATGGACCCTGTTGATCTAAAAAGTACTGATCATGATTTCACGGAAGTTGTAGCGAAAAAGATAGGGCTGGAAAAGATCAGGCCCTGCTACACTTGCGGCTCATGCACAGGTGTTTGTCCTGTGCGCGAGGTCGTGGATGATTTCGACCCGCGGCGGTTGATACACATGGTTATGCTCGGCATGAAAAAGGATGTCCTTTCCTCCGATCTGATCTGGTTTTGCTGCCTTTGCAATTCCTGTCTTTCCGTCTGCCCCCAGGGGATCGGGTTCAGCAGGATAGCAAAGGAACTTCAGAAAATGGCTGTTGAGGAAGGGTATGTGGATCATGAGTTTTTAAAAGGATTGGAACATGTAAAAGGTTATTTGCAGGATCTATGCCGCAGTACGATGTTTAAAAAAGTGAGAAACGGCTTCCGGGGCCCGCACAAAATGCCTTGTTGGCAAAAAGCGGCAAAGGACAAATGACAATGGATCTTCTGGCAATAGACAACATTATGAAGAAGTATGAATACAGGCATTACAATATCATCGGGATATTACAGGATGCGCAGGCAATTGAAAATTACTTGCCTGAAGAGGTATTGCACTATATATCTGAAAAGATGGAGCTAAGCCTTACCAGGATCTTTGATATTGCCACCTTTTATAAAGCGTTCAGCCTGAGGCCGAGGGGCAAACATATCATTAAGGTATGCTGCGGCACTGCCTGTCATCTCAGCGGCGCTGTGTCGAATATCGATCAGATAAAGAGGGTATTAAATATACAGGAAGGACAGACCACAGAGGACCGCAGGTATTCTCTTGAGACCGTCAATTGCCTTGGTACGTGTGCATTGGCGCCTGTTATAACTGTAGGAGAGGAATATTATGATGCGGTTAATCCAGGCCAGGTCGAGAAAATTTTAAAAGATCATGACAGCATGTCTGATGAATAAGCAGATGGAAAAGATCAGATCAATATCAGATTTAGAGAGAATAAAAGATTCTGTCCTGAAAGACAGCAATTCCGGGAAAATAATTATTAGGGCCTGTAATACAGGGTGTCGGGCAAGAAGGTCCCGGAAAGTTATAGAAAGACTCGAAAACAGGATATCAGAAGACGGCCTTGAGAATAAAGTAAAGATCCTGAAAACAGGATGCCACGGATTCTGTGAAATGGGCCCGATACTGGTTATTGAGCCGGGAAATATTTTTTACAAAAGAATTAAAGCCGAAGACGTAGATGACATAATTTCCGAGACTGTATTAAAAGGAAATCTCGTGGAGCGTCTTTTATGGGAAGATCCGGAAACCGGTGAGCGCTACATCACCGAGAAAAGTATTCCTTTCTACAGGAAGCAGAAGAAAATCGTTTCCGGTAATAGCGGAAGGATCGGTACAACCGATATTGACAGTTATATTGCAGCGGGCGGGTATTCCGCCCTTTGTAAGGCCCTGAAAGAAATGTCCGCAGCGGAAATCATCGAGACCGTGGCTGCCTCAGGACTTAGGGGACGCGGCGGCGGGGGATTCTCTGCCGGCCTGAAATGGAAAATTTGCAGTTCAGCCCCGGGGGACATGCGTTATATTATAGCCAATGGGGACGAAGGAGACCCCGGTGCTTTCATGGACCGCAGTCTTATGGAAGGAGATCCTCATAGCATCATCGAGGGGATGATCATAGGAGCTTACGCTATTGGAGCAGCACAGGGATTTATCTATGTAAGAGAGGAATATCCCATCGCGATAGAGCATTTATCAATAGCCTTAAAACAGGCTGAAGCGTACGGCCTGCTCGGCAAAGACATACTGGGTTCCGGATTTGACTTCGGCATACAGATCAACAGGGGAGCCGGGGCCTTTGTCTGCGGAGAGTCAACAGCCCTGATGTACTCAATAGAAGGAAAACGGGGAATGCCGAGGTCCAGGCCGCCGAATTCCGTATACGAAGGCTTATGGGGAAAACCAACTGTCCTTAACAATGTTGAGACATTATCAAACATCCCCTTGATAATTAACAACGGCCCGGAATGGTATGCAGGCATCGGGACAAAAAAGAGCAAGGGTTCCAAAATATTTTCGCTGGTCGGCAAGGTGAAAAATACAGGCCTTGTAGAAGTTGAGATGGGAACGACTCTAAGGGAGATAATATTTGATATAGGGGGAGGTATCAGGAATGGCAAGCGGTTCAAGGCGGTGCAGACCGGCGGCCCGTCCGGGGGCTGCATTCCGGTGAGCAGGATAGATATGCCTGTTGACTATGACAGTCTGAAAGAGGCAGGTGCGATCATGGGTTCCGGCGGCATGATCGTGATGGATGAAACATCGTGCATGGTGGATGTCGCCAGGTATTTTATCCGTTTCCTGCTTTATGAGTCCTGCGGAAAATGTGTCCCGTGCAGAGAGGGGCTCAAACAGATGTTCAAGATCCTTGAGGATATATGTGAAGGGCGCGGGGAAGAGGACCATATTGAAACACTTATTCAGCTCGGAAATTATATGACCACCGCTTCTCTTTGCGGCCTCGGCAGCAGCGCCGCCAACCCGGTACTAAGCACTATAAGACATTTCCGTGGAGAATATGAGTCCCATATCCATGACAAAAAATGCACTGCAGGGGTCTGCAAGAACCTGTTTGAATATTTCATTGATGAAAAGATGTGTAACGGCTGTACGTTGTGCAGATTAAAATGTCCGGAAAAGGCTGTGTCAGGCGAAAAGAAACAAGCTCACAGTATAGATAACTCGAAATGTATAAGATGCGGGATATGTTTTAATGCGTGCAAATTTAAAGCAATAAAAATTCAATGAGCTGTTTAGCTCCAGGCAATTAGCTATATGCATGATAAATGAAAAGCTGATCGCTTTAAAAGGCTAATGAGATGAAGATTCAGATAATCGTTGACGGCCGTCTGGTCCAGGTGGATGAAGGAACCTCGATCCTTAATGCCGCCAGAAAAGCAGGGATCGTTATTCCAACCCTTTGTTATCATGAGGCGCTTAAGCCATATGGTGGGTGCCGCCTGTGCATTGTTGAGGTCGTTCAAAACAAACGGAGAAAGCTTATTACATCATGCACCTTTCCTGCCGGAGTGGGGATGAAAGTTTTAACGGACACGGCAAGAGTTAAACATGCAAGAAGGATGGTCGTTGAGCTGCTGCTCGCCCGATGTCCAGATGTTCCTGAAATCAGGAGCATGGCAAAGCACATGGGCATCGAAACACCGATGTTCAATAAAACAGAAAAAAAGAGGTGTATCCTGTGCGGTCTATGTGTGCGTTTCTGTGAAGAAGCTGTAGGGGCAAAAGCGATAGGATTCTCTAACAGGGGAACGGAATGCGAAATAACTACACCATTCAAGGCGCCAACTGAAACGTGTATCGGATGTGGATCCTGTACTTATATCTGCCCGACCGGATGCATAGAGATGGTGCAGGATAAAGAGCATTCCGAAAAACATACTATGAACATGGACAGACCGGCAATTCATCCATGCCGGAATGAATATAAATGCGAAACCTGTGAGACTGAACAACAATTTATTGAGGAAGCGAAAAATGCTATCGCCGATTTCAGGAATAAGTTTTCCGGTCCCTCTGTATTTATAAATGAGGGTTAGATATCATTTTAGTCCAAAATTAGGGATGGAATAAATGAACAAGACCATGTTCGCAATTTTAAAGATACTTGACAAGCAATCAGATGTCATTGGTTCTACCGAGATATCCAAGCAGTTAAAATTGCATGGAGTTGACCTGACTGAGCGGACGGTGCGCTATCACATGAAGATCCTCGATGAGAGAGGCCTTACAAAAGTGTTCGCCAAAGAGGGAAGAAGAATCACTCAAAAGGGAAGAGAGGAATTATCACAGTCACTTGTTTCCGAGAAACTCGGATTTGTCATAAGCAGGATAGAAACTCTCTCATATCTTACAACATTCAATATAGACACCCAGGAGGGAGATATTATATTAAATATTTCATTTTGTAATGAAAAAGATCTAAAAAAGATACTTAAATTACTGACACCGGTTTTCAGGTCACCATTTGTTATGAGCAACAGGATCGTTATTGCCAGAGAAGGAGAACGAATCGGAAGCGCAACTGTTCCCGAAGGCAAAATAGGCATAGGGACGGTTTGCAGTGTAACTATTAACAGCATATTTCTGAAGGCAGGCATTCCTGTCACGTCTAAATTCGGAGGGGTAGTTGAGATAGTAGACAGGAAACCTGAGAGGTTCATTTCACTTATAAGTTATGCAGGTTCATCACTTGACCCACTGGAGGTATTTATAAAGAGCAAAATGACCGATGTGCTGGGGGCCGTAAAAAATGGTTCTGGAAAAGTGCTTGCAAGTTTAAGAGAGATACCCGTTGTATGCCTTAATGAGGCAAAAATTCTTGCCGAAAAAATGGCAGACAAAGGCATCGGAGGTATTTTACTTGTCGGCAGTCCAAACAAACCGATCCTCGAGGTCCCTGTCGGGATGGACAAGGTTGGAGTGGTCATTGTCGGAGGATTGAATCCCATTGGGGCGATCGAAGAATCCGGCATACCTACAGAAAGTAAAGCCATGTCAACGCTTTATTCGTATTTAAAATTAAAGGTATTTAATGAATTAGTATGATATCATATGACAAAAATTGAAGCGGTAATAAAGGCTGT
>JAGVGM010000288.1 GCA_020057065.1 Thermodesulfovibrionia bacterium | reverse complement strand
GTTCCATAATCGCCTCCTATCTGATAGCTTAACAGCTAACAGATTATAAGGCAATTTAATCGTTTTTGCAAATATCCAACTTTTATGTCGCAGACCCGAATGAATGTCTTCTAACCGTTTTCTAACGGAATAACGTCAAATTACCCGAATCCTTGTTTTATGTTGTTTTACAAAAACCCTGTAAGGCTTTAATATCTTTTATGTTTTCTGATATTGCCTTACAGGGCTTTATGCTTTTAAATCTTCTCATAACCCGAAGGTCGATGGTTCAAATCCATCCCCCGCTACCACTACAAATCAAGGACTTGCGGTCTTACTTAAGTTCTTTTTTTATGTCTTGGGCGGGATTTTCTAACGGATCAAAGAGAAGTCTCTAAACATTAAGCTTTATTATCCCTTCCGAATCCATCTTGCCATCTATTTCGTATCGAATATTCAGAAACTTTTCAATCACCCACAGATTCGTCAGGAGATGCTGTGTTATGCGCGATGTTGTAAAAGTCGAGTCTTCTTGAGCCAAGCTGAGGTAAATCACGATCTGATCAGCAAGGTGATGATCGAGACATGCTGATGTTTTATGGAAATCTTTAAACAATGAAGCAGCTTCTTTACCAACATCCTCGGCATGTTTACCTCTTCTCCCCAGTGATGAGAATCCTGCCAGTGTATTTTCATATTCACTTTTAAGAAAAACAAAGGTCCCCTGTCCCAAAGAAGTGACTTCAAGGATATCTATATTCACAGACAGAGGAGATAGATTTTGCATCACGGAATTTTTCTGCCTTTCGGCTATATGTAACGGAAGGTTTGAAACAGCAGAATATCCGGTGATTGAAAGCAATTCTCCTCTTTTAACGATAGTTAGCCTTTTAATCTTTTCAAAAGGAAAGATTTTAAAGCTGACCTCGCCGCCGCCTTTCGGGTAAAAGCCATATTTATTGATGGACGCTTCCATTTTTATGCCGATTTTATTCAAAAGGGGGATGAAGACTTCTGAGATATAATTATATGACGGGCTGAAAGGGACATGCGTACCGCCTTTGATTGTTATGCGGGAAATACCATCAGTAAAAATAAGCGTGGGAAGGAGAGTCTGAATAACGAGAGAACTTGAGCCTGCGGTTTTGATATCAAAGAAGTAATTACCGGATTTTATCTTTCGGGGAACAAATGTGAGTTCTGTTGAACTTATTGCATTTCCAAAGACTTCAGCGTTACAGATTTCTGATATAGCATTGACACAGGTTTGATGCTGTGGCATAAGTCCCGGTTTCTTCCTGCCTTTTCTTATATTGAAAAGTTTAAGCGGAGAACCTGTGATGCAGCTAAGACTTAATGCGGTCCTTAAAATCTGTCCGCCGCCTTCACCAAAACTGCCGTCAATCTCGATGGTTTTCATTTCTGCTATAATAGAATATCTTGCTGATAAAGTTTATCTATAGATCATTCCTTTCTATCATTTTAACTCTCATATTGCATAACCTTTCTTATGCCTTTAATGTGGAATTGGCGCCTAAAGAAGTTTTTCCGGGTGATTTATTCCTTCTCAAAATAAAAATTGATAGAAGCTCTCCTGACAGCCCGGATTCTCCAAACGCTGAATTTGCAGGGAAAATGATAGATTTTTATCAGGACGCCGCTGATCATTTTATTGCTTTAGTTCCTGTTGATATCGATACTTCACCTAAAAAATATAATATAAAAGTTAAATCCGGGAAGAATGAGAAAATTGCACATATCAGGGTGAAACCATATAAGTTCCCGACTAAAAAAATCACTCTTCCTGAAGAACAAGTTGTCTTAAGTGCCGGGGACCTGGAACGATCAAAAAGAGAAGCGGAACTTCTTGAAAGCATATTGTCCAGGAATACTGAGCGTGTCTGGAATAGAAGTTTTATAAAACCAACTGATACGGCGCTTTCGGAAATGTTTGGAGTAAAACGTATAATGAACGAAAAACATAACAGCGTTCATAGAGGCGTTGATTACAAAGGGAGAACGGGAACACCTGTGAAGGCTGTTAATTCCGGGACAGTAGCTTTGAAGGAGGACCTGTTCTTCGGCGGCAATACAGTGGTTATAGATCACGGGATGGGGCTTTTTTCTATCTACATGCATCTTTCAGAGTTTCATGTCTCTGCAGGCGAAACAGTATCGAAGGGACAGCTAATAGGTCTTGTCGGAATGACCGGCAGGGCCTCAGGGCCTCATCTTCATTTTGGGATCAAACTTCAGGGAGTGAATGTAAATCCGGAGTCGCTGTTTAAACTGGAATTGTAAAAATGTAAGGGCGGGTTTCAAACCCGCCCCTACGGATTGAGATGAATAATAAACACCTTATTTCCAAACTCCTCTATCTCACCATCTTCGCCATCGCTATGGCATTTGTTGAATCAGCCGTTGTTGTCTATCTGCGCGCGATTTTCTATCCCGATGGTTTTAAATTCCCGCTTAAAGCGATCACGGATCACAAGATCTTTATCGAAGTATTCCGTGAAGCTGCAACGCTCTTTATGCTTTTATCAGTTACATTTCTTGCAGGTAAAAAGCGATGGGAACGATTTGCTTATTTCATGTTTTCATTTGGCGTATGGGATGTTTTTTATTATGTCTGGCTTAAGGTCCTTCTGAATTGGCCAGTATCATTATTTGACTGGGATATTTTATTTTTGATCCCGCTTCCCTGGATAAGCCCGGTCCTTGCGCCGGTTTCTATCTCTTTGTTAATGATCGTCTTCAGCATTCTTATTGCTCACTCACTTCAAAGAGGTCAGGAGTTTAAACCTGCTTTCATTTCCCGCGTTCTTGCTTTATCAGGAATCATATTGATACTCTACTCCTTCATGCATGATGTCAATGCAACGCTGCATCAGCAGATGCCGAAACCGTATCATTATGAGTTTCTGATAATTGGAGATGGTTTGTTTATTGCAGCATTCTGGGTTTCATATTTAAGATCAAGACATGGCAAATCTTGATAAATTCTTGTACTGAATTCCCTTGCCAACAATCCAGTGAAAGTGGTTAAATAGTCTGGACTTTATGAAAGATGAAACAGATTTAGATAATAGGACCATAATTAACTGGTCTAATGGAGAGCATTATTATGCGTTCCCCCAATCATTTGAATATATTTTCGGAACAGAAAAAGCCGAACATAAAGCTTCAGCAACAATGACGGCAATTGACAACTGTAAGACCTTACCGAAAGAACTATCAAATGCCTTCAAAAAAATAAAAATATTTCTCGCTAATATTAATAGCAATCAGGAAGTATCTTGACTCAAGAAGAACTCAAGAAGCTTTTGGACGAATTAAGAGCCTTACCTGACGAAACCGAATGGGTAGAGTTTAAGGAGGCAAAGAATACTTTTCATTTCAATGAAATAGGAAAATACTTTTCTGCTCTGAGTAATGAGGCGAATCTTAAAAATAAGGAATGTGGATGGTTAATTTTTGGGATTGAGCATAAAAACAGAAAGATTATCAATACACGATTCCGGTCAAACAGAATGGACCTTGACAGCTTAAAATCAGAAATTGCCAATAAAACATCAAACCGTATTACTTTTATCGAAATCTATGAACTTCATCTCACCGAAGGTCGTGTAATTATGTTTCAGATACCCGCAGCGCCAAAAGGTATTCCTGTCGCATGGGAAGGTCATTATTACGGCAGGGACGGCGAATCTCTCGGCGCTTTGAACTTGCAGGAAATTGAACAAATACGAAATCAGGGACTGCAATACGATTGGTCTGCACAGATTTGTGAAGGAGCTACCGTTGATGATTTGGACGCCGCTGCCATTGCAAAAGCCAGGAAAAATTATAAAGAGAAGTTTCCCGCCAAAGCCATTGATGTAAACGGCTGGGATGACATCACATTCCTGAACAAAGCAAAAATCACCATTCAAGGGGAGATTACCAGAGCGGCAATCATTCTTCTCGGTAAGGATGAATCCGAGCACTTTTTAGTCCCTTCGGTTGCCAGGATGTCTTGGATATTGAAAGACGAGCACAACGTTGAGAAAGATTATGAACATTTCGGCCCGCCGTTTTTGTTGAATATTGAAGCGGTATATGCCAAAATCCGCAATCTGAAATATCGCTACCTTCTTGATAATACCCTTTTCCCTACCGAAGTAACGAAGTACGAGCCCTACGTTATTCGCGAAGCATTGAATAATTGCATTGCTCATCAGGATTATGAACTTCACGGCAGAATTACTGTTGTCGAGGTACCGGATGACCTTCTGTTTACAAACCTTGGAAGTTTTTTGCCTGAATCTGTTGAAAAAGTTATAGAGCAGGACTCGCCGCAGGAATATTACCGAAATGCTTTCCTTGCACAGGCAATGGTAAACCTCAACCTGATTGATACTCAGGGCGGCGGTATTAAGAAAATGTTCTCCCTGCAAATGAGCCGCTGTTTCCCTTTACCTGATTATGACCTCTCTGATCCCAGCAAGGTAAAAGTGCGGATTACTGGAAAAGTGATTGACGAAAAATATACGCGGCTGCTTATCCGAAAGACCGACCTTGATCTCAAGACCATCATATTACTCGACCGCGTACAGAAGAAAGGAATCATCGCAAGAGAAGACGCATCCCGTCTGAAAAAAATGAAGATGATAGAAGGACGATATCCTACTTTTTACGTAGCTGCTCCTATTGCATCGGCTACCAATAAGCGAGCCGAATATATACGCAACCGTTCTTTTGATGATGAACATTATAAAAAAATGGTAATTGCATTTATTAAAAAATACGACTCTGCAAGCAGACCGGATATAGACAAGCTATTAATGGATAAGTTGTCGGATGTATTGAATGAAAATCAAAAGTCAAATAAGATACATAATTTATTGTATGAAATGTCCAGCAGAGATAAGACTATCAAAAATATAGGAAGCAGGAAAAAACCTGAATGGGTTTTGACTTTTAGAAATTAGCAATAAAAAGCTATAAAATTAGCAATAAAAAGCATAGCTCTTCTTATAACTTATTGAAAAATAAGCAATCAACAAATCTTGCTATTAGCTATAAAGAGCCAGATTTCTATATTTATATTAGCGATAGAAAATTGAACTAATGCTATTGATAAGGACAACTTGATTTTATGAATACATATCTTATCTTAATTATTGCCGCCTACTTTCTCGTAGTCTCTTTCGGCTACTGGCTCGACTATATGAATCTTGCTTATATGAAAAAATACGGTTCGGTCATTCCTCCGGAATTTGAGGGCTATATTGATCAGTCTTTACTGAGCAGAACCGGGGATTACAACATTGAACATACAAAGTTCGAATTCATTCATTCCATCTTCAACAATATTGTCTTCCTTCTATTCATCTTCACACTGCTAAATATTTACAATTCATGGATCGTTATGCTAAATCTGTCATTTATACTATCGGGTCTTATTTTCTTTATACTTCTGACATATTTTGAAACACTGTTATCAATACCATTCAGCCTGTACAGTACATTTAAAATAGAGAACAAATACGGCTTCAATACAATGACCTTTAAACTATGGATGACCGATACAATAAAATCGCTTTTAATCTCAACAATACTGACGAGTTTAGTGATCGCTATCGGACTTCTTATAATCCAGAAATGGCCCGGTTCATGGTGGTTCATGGTGTGGTGCTTTTTTCTTGTGTTCGGCATCTTCATGATGTATATTTCGCCATATGTAATAGAGCCTCTTTTTCACAAGTTTACGCCCATTGAAAATGAAGAACTGGAAAGTAATATCCGCACTCTCATGGAAAAGGCAGGAATTAAGGTTAACAGAGTTTTCAAAATGGATGCTTCAAAAAGGACCAAACATACAAATGCATACTTCACCGGCATAGGGAAGGTAAAAAGGATAGTGCTTTATGATACGCTTATTGAAAAAATGGACCATAATGAAGTCCTTGCCGTGCTTGCGCATGAAGCCGGCCACTGGAAGAAGAAGCATCTTTTGAAATCGCTCATTGCAGCAGAAAGTATTGCCCTGATCGCAACTTATATCTCGTATCGTATCCTCCAGAGCGACTTCCTTCTGACCCTATTTCATATCGAGCAGGGCTCTTTCTTTGCAAAGGTAGTTATACTCGGTTTCTTAAGTTCAATCGTGTCTTTTCCCTTTAGTCCGGTTTTTAACTATTTTTCACGCCGGCATGAGGATGAAGCTGATAAGTATTCTTATGAAATAACAGGCGACAGGGAAAGTATGATAAGCACGCTTGTAAAACTTTCAAAAGACAATCTCTCCAATCTGCATCCGCATCCATTGTACGCTTTGTTCCACTACTCTCACCCGCCTGTACTGGAAAGGATAAAAAAGATACGGGAACTGGCGAAGTAAATTGACAGTTTAAACAAAGGGCAACTATAATTCTTTGTTATGAAAAGCTTTATATTTAAATCCCTGATTTTCCTTCTTGTTCTTGCGACAGGCGCTGCTGCCGGCGCTTATCTGGCCCTTTTAAAAGGTGTGCCGCAGATAGAGGAGATAAAAGGTTATATGCCGGCGGACGGAACCAGGGTTTATGCAGATGATGATACTCTTGCCGGTGAATTCAAGATCGAAAAAGGGATACATGTCCCTATCAGTAAGATCCCTGAAAATTTATTAAGGGCCGTTGTATCTGTTGAAGACTCAAGATTCTGGCAGCACAAAGGTGTAGATTTTATTGCGATTATAAGGGCGATATTAAAAGATGCCATGGCGCGCAGAATAAAGGAAGGCGCGAGCACTATTACACAGCAGCTCGCAAAGGTTATTTTCCTTTCTCCGGAGAAGACCATCGTCAGAAAACTAAAAGAGGCGATACTGGCTTTCAGGCTTGAGAAAAACCTGACCAAGGAAGAGATCATTGAGCTCTACCTGAATAAGATATATTTCGGGCATGGCGCTTACGGAGTTGAGATGGCAGCGCGTACCTATTTCGGTAAATCCGTTTCTGATATAAACCTCGCAGAGGCGGCTTTGTTGTGCGGCCTTGTCAAGGCTCCGAGTAAATTATCACCTTACAGTGACCTTGATAAAGCAAAGGAACGGCAACATATTGTCCTTAAGAGGATGCTGGATGAGGGATATATAACGAAAGATGAAGTGGAAAAGGCATATAAACAACCGCTCCATCTTTCGAGCATGAGAGGAGAAATGTATGCGCAAAATTATTTTCTCGAATATGTCAGACAATATCTTGAAGATACATACGGTGTTGAAAAAGTCTATAAAGGAGGCCTGAAAGTTTATACGACTTTAAACAGGAAAATGCAGACTGCCGCAGTAAACGCCCTCCAGAACGGGCTCAGGGAACTGGACAAACGGCAGGGATTCAGAGGCGCTATAGGTCATAAGTATGTTGATCTCAACAAGGAACTCGGGGGAGAAAGACCGCCTGGAAAGGTTGTTATGCGTCAAGGGGATATTATGACGGCAACCGTAATTACGGTCTCTGATTCTCAGGCAACGGTTAAAGCAAGAGGAATTACAGGGAAAATACTGCTTCAGGACACAATGTGGGCCGGCAAGCTTATCGATTCTAAAGGGAATGTGACCAGGAATTACAAAAATCTTAAACTTCCCGATATTCTCAAGTCTGGCGATATTGTCAGGGTTATGGTGAAAGACACGATCAGCGGCGATCCTGCTTTTTCGCTTGAACAGGAGCCTGTTGTGCAGGGGGCTGTGGTTGTTATGGAACCTTCAACCGGCTATATAAAGGCTGTAGTCGGCGGATACGATTTCAGTAAGAGCGAGTTTAACAGGGCTGTTTTTGCAAAACGGCAGGCAGGCTCGGCATTTAAGCCGATAATCTATGCTGCTGCGATGGACCATGATTATACCCCTGCGAGTACTATAATGGACGAGCCTGTAAGTTATTCTACAGAACAGTTCGGAGAGTGGAAGCCGGAAAACTATGACAGAAAATTTCATGGGCCGACAAGACTGCGTGAGGCGCTTGCATATTCAAGAAACATTGTTACCATAAAACTTCTTGAGAAAGTGGGGGTTGGCAAGGTTATTAAATTTGCCAATGCACTCGGCATTCTTGGTTCTCTCCCCTATAATCTTTCCCTTGCGCTTGGAAGTTTAAGTGTAACTCCTCTTGAACTGACATCTGCTTTCTGCGTATTTGCGCAGGATGGTACAAAAATGAATCCCATAGCAATCAAATATATTGTTGACACGGACAAGAACGTTCTTGAAAATAATCAGCCGGAGGGAAGCAGAGTTGTAAGTCCCCAGACGGCATTTCTTGCCACATCAATGCTTGAAGATGTGGTCAAATATGGAACAGCCAAGCGTGCAAAGGCACTCGGAATACCCGTTGCCGGGAAAACCGGCACGACAAACGATTATAACGATGCATGGTTTATCGGGTATACAACTGAATTGGCGGCCGGGGTCTGGGTAGGTTTTGATAATATGCGTTCCTTAGGAACAAAAGAGACCGGGGCAAGAGCTGCCTTGCCGGTATGGATTGATTTCATGAAACAGGCTGTTTCGGAAGGCGCTTTTTCTGACAGCGGCGATGATAAAAGATCATTTCCGGTCCCTGAAGGCATTGTTACCGCTGTTATTGATCCGCTGACCGGGCTACTTGCTACAAATGAGACCGAGAAAATGGTAGAATTCTTTAAAGAAGGAACGGTTCCCAGAGCCTACTCAACAAAGGCTCAAAGAGACGCCGTGAAAAAGAGAAAAGCGGAGTTCGGGGTAACAGAAGAAGCAGAGCATGAGGTTGATTAAATTGAATTAGTATAACGTAATAAAATGAAAATTTTCGAACGTCATTCCCGCGAAAGTGGGAATCCAGAGAACATGTAGGGGCAATTCATGAATTGCCCCTACGGAATTCCGCATTAAGTACGGAATGACAAAGGGAGGAAACATGAAAATTATCAGTATGATTTTAGTGATCCTGATATTATCTTTTTCCATGTGCTGGGCACAGAAGACGCCTATGGAAAAGGCATATGGTCTTTATTTTCAGGGTAAAATGGCAGAGGCGATCAAGATCATGGAAGAACAGAGCAAGGAAAATCCCAATCCGCAGACATATTATTTTATCGGCTATGCCTACTACAAAATGAAAAAGATGGATATTGCGAAAGAATATTTTGACAAGGCGTATCAGATGGAGTCATTTTACAAGCCTGTAGTTTCGAAAGATAAAAAGGAATAAACTATCAATCTATCGAAAATATCCCTTTCCCTCTCACACAGGCCGTATGCCTCTGCCAGTTGTCGCCTTTTGACTTAAAGTCGGAACGGAAGTGGGCACCTACGCTCCCTTTCCTTAAAAGGGCGGAATCGGTAATTAGTTGTGCAACGGTCAGCATGTTCTTAAATTCAAAACCCCTCCGGTTCTGAAAAGACATATCAAGAATGGCATTTTTTTTATCAAGCCACTTTTTTGCAATGGAAAGAGATTCATCACATCTGATAATTCCAACCTTGTTCCAAATTACCTGCCTTAATGAACTCCGCGTTTTTTCAACATCTCCCGGCAGCATAGCAGGTTTGTCGGCAATTCCCTTTGGATAAGATTCAATTTCTGTGATCTCAACTTTTTCTTCAGTTATATATTTTGCTGCTCTTTTACCTGTTCTGGCCCCGTAGACAAGTCCTTCAAGAAGACTGTTTGATGCAAGACGGTTTGCGCCGTGGACACCTGTGCTGGCAACTTCCCCTGCGGCAAAAAGTCCTTTTATGGAGGTTTCACCATCAATATTTGTGTAAACACCACCCATTATATAATGGGCCGCCGGAGAAACAGGTATCAGGTCTTCAGTGATGTCAATGTTATACTGCAGGCATGTGGCATAGATAACCGGGAAGCGTTTTCTTACAAACTCTTTATCCAGATGGGTAAGATCAAGATAAACATGTTTTGAGTTTGTTTTGACCATTTCTGAGACTATGGCCCTTGTTACAGCATCCCTTGGAGCAAGCTCTGACATTTCATGATACTCAGGCATAAACCTTTTCCCGTTAACATTCTTTAATAATGCGCCTTCACCCCGCATTGCT
Source organism: Thermodesulfovibrionia bacterium (assembly GCA_020057065.1). GTDB lineage: Bacteria > Nitrospirota > Thermodesulfovibrionia > UBA6902 > UBA6902 > SURF-23. The sequence continues at coordinate 2,898 of JAGVGM010000288.1, read as the reverse complement.
TCACTTAACAGGAACGGCGGCGCTGCCGGGAAATAAAGTGTAGTTGGATGAAACTGTATAAACTCCATATCAGAGATCAAGGCCCCTGCCCTAAAGGCAATTGCTATCCCGTCACCGGTCGCTATCATTGGATTTGTAGTCCTTGAAAAAACCTGACCTGCTCCTCCCGTTGCCAGAATAACAGCTTTCGCAAAAACGTTGACCACTGTATCACCTCTGAGAACGGCAGCGCCAATGCACCTGTCATTGTCAACTATCAGATCAAGGGTAAAGGCAAAATCCAATCTTGAAATGGAAGGAAAGGAGCGCGCTTTCGTAATCAGCACCCGTTCAATCTCTTTTCCGGTAGCATCACCGCGGGAATGAAGGACTCTTCTTCTTGAGTGAGCCGCTTCCATTGTAAATGAGAGTTTTGTGCCTTCCTTATCAAATTCCGCACCCCATGAAATAAGTTCAAGTATAAGCTCGGGGCCCTCTTCAACCAGTATTTTTACGGCATGCTCCCTGCAAAGCCCGTCGCCGGCCTTTATGGTATCCTCATAGTGAATGCCTACCTCGTCTTCATCACTCAGGGCCACAGCGATACCGCCTTGCGCATATTCCGTACTGCTCTCGGTAGGTTTATCTTTTGTAAGTACCAGCACGCTGCCTTTAGTTGCGAGCTCAATAGCCGCCCGCAGCCCGGCAACTCCTCCGCCTATCACAAGAAAATCCACGGTTCTTACTTCAGGCCTCATAATGGTAAAAATAATAAGGCATTTACGGGGGTAAGTCAAATTGAATTACAGGAACGATGCAAAAAAATAATTGATATTTATTTTATTTAATATAAAATATATAAACATAATATCAATAAACTATTTATATTTTTTATAACCTTGACTCTTAAAGAGGGATATCAATGAAAACTTACGTATGTCAGGTTTGCGGTCATATAGCATTTGATCAGGCGCCTGTAGATTGCCCGGTTTGTAAAATGCCGATTGAGAATTTTGAAAATGTTCCCGATGCCATAAAAAAACCTTTAGACCCTGAAAATCTTACAGAAGACGAAAGGAGGCATATTCCTTTTATAAAAATTGGCAGGGAGTGTAATGCCATTTCTCTTAACCGATGTGTTGATGTACAAATTAAAGTAGGGGCAATTGAGCATGAGATGATTTCCGAGCATTTCATCAACTTTATCGATATTTATATAGACAGAAAATATATTATGAGAGCCATGTTGACCCCCAAGAGATCATATCCTTTAATCAGTTTATGTTTAAATGTAACTTCAGGCAGCCTTTCTGTTATCAGCAATTGCACCGTACACGGGAACTGGAGAACAAAGGTAGCGTTGGAAGAAACATAACCTCCTTCAACAATCGATAACCCCTACAAAAGGTCACCTTGACTTTAAAACGTTAATTCAACTAAAGTATTTCCTATGCGTAAACCGTTTATTTCTGCAAACTGGAAGATGAATAAAACCATTGAAGAAACGGAGGAATTCATTAATTCTTTTCTGCCGATGGTTAAAGATATCACTGCCGTTGATATACTTATTGCGCCTCCATTTACTTCCTTACAGGCAGTTGCCAGGCTTTTAAAGACAACCAATATCAAACTTGGGGCGCAAAATGTCTTTTATGAAGAAAAAGGGGCTTTTACCGGCGAAATATCCCCTGCAATGCTGCTGTCTGCCGGGTGTTCACACGTAATTATCGGGCATTCAGAAAGAAGACAGTATTTTATGGAGACGGATGAAATTGTAAATAAAAAGATCAAAACCGCAAGAAAAAATGGGCTTGAAGTAATTCTCTGTATCGGCGAGTCATTAAAAGAAAGAGAAGAGAATAAAACCTTTGAGGTGCTGGACAGACAATTAACAGGATCTCTTAAGGATATAGATCTTAATGGGATGACAATAGCATATGAGCCTATCTGGGCTATCGGGACCGGAAAGACCGCAACAAAAGAACAGGCAAACGAAGCACATGCTTTCATCAGGGGCTGGCTTAAAAAGAACAGAGAAGGCGCTGAAAAATTGAGGATACTTTACGGCGGCAGCGTTACGCCGGAAAGTATTGAGTCACTTATGTCAGAGTCTGAGGTAGACGGGGCACTCGTCGGTGGCGCAAGCATGAAACCGGACAGTTTTGCTAAAATAGTAACCGGTGCAATTAAGTAACGGTAGCCGCAGGCTTCAGCCTGCGTTTAAATAAGCATCAATAGCAATTCTTTGTAATTCCACATTTGATGCAGGATCTGGATTCCCGCCTTAGCGGGGATGACAAAGCAGAAAGCTTCGAGGATTAACAGGAGGATTTTAAATATATGTTCACATTAGTAGTTGTTCTTCATATAATAGTATGTCTTTTTCTTATTTTTATAATCCTTATCCAGAGCAGCAAGGGCGCTGAGATGGGGGCCGCCTTCGGCGGGTCGAGTCAGACCCTTTTTGGAAGCAGAGGCGCTGCAACGGTAATGAGCAAAGTTACAACTATCGCAGCTATCCTGTTTATGCTTACCTCACTTACCCTGGCGATATTCTCTGTCAGGAGGGAATCTGTAATGTCATCAGTTCCTGTAAAAGAATCACCTGCTAAGTCACTGCCTGGTACAACAGGACCAGTACAGGAGCAACCCTCTGCGCCGGGGCAGGGCGGGACTCAGCAACAGCCCGCAGTACCGGCAAAATAAACTCGGATAACAACAAAATACCTTTTGATAAAAATAACGGGTAAGGATTGCCACTAATTATCTTCAGAATTAGTTAAGACTGATATCTATTAACTTTTCGCATGTATAAATAAATCGGGTCTTCGCGTAAGAGTGTGGGTTAATTCCTGTCTCCCCCTTTGAAAAAGGGGGATGAAGGGGGATTTTATAATTATAATCTCTTCCATATTTCTT